>PDUK01000065.1 GCA_006212115.1 Thalassolituus sp.
GCTTCTGCAACGATTTCCGGGCCAATACCATCGCCCGGCAGAATCAGTACGTTTTTGCTCATTTCTATTTCCTGTATGCACGCCGACCTTCTGGCCTGACGTGAAAATTTTATTAACCCGGGTTGCCACTGGGGCTTTTAATCCAGCTCGCCGTAAACCCATCCATGGGGGCTCCCTTGTGCCATCCATGGCACAAAGGGCTGGCTCAAAAGCCCTAGCAACACCCCTTAAATATTCCTAGCCGCAAGAGCTGTTGTTTCGATACACATACTCGTCGGCTTCTGCAGTTAGAGTGAATCGCATATCCGCTCGGGGACCGTGTGCCGTAAGGACACGGCACCCGAGCCTACAGGGACGTATTCACGGCGTGTCCCAGAGTGGAAATCGAATCACTCTTAGAGTGGCAACGTTCTTACGCAAACAACCACGGAGAAGACGCACGACGCTTCTCTTCATAGGCGCGAATTTCGTCAGCGTCCTGCAGCGTCAGACCAATATCGTCCAGACCATTCAGCAGACAGTGACGACGGAAATCATCCACCTCAAAAGCGATCTCTTCACCAGAAGGCGTCACTACCTTCTTGTTCTCCAGATCAACCGTCAGCTGATAACCTTCGCTTGCTTCAGTCTCTTTAAACAGACGATCAACCGTCTCTTCATCCAGAACAATCGGCAACAGGCCATTCTTAAAGCTGTTGTTGTAAAAAATGTCTGCGTAGCTCGGCGCAATGATCGCACGGAAACCAAAGTCTTCCAGTGCCCACGGCGCGTGCTCACGGCTTGAACCACAGCCAAAGTTTTCACGCGCCAGCAGCACAGAGGCACCGCTGTAACGCGGCTGGTTCAATACGAAATCAGGATTCAGCGGACGACCGCTGTTATCCGCATCCGGCTGACCTTCGTCCAGATAGCGCAGCTCATCGAACAGGTTCGGACCAAAGCCAGAACGCTTGATCGACTTCAGGAACTGCTTAGGAATGATCATATCGGTGTCGATGTTGGCGCGATCCATAGGAGCAACAACACCCTGATGTACAGTAAATGCTTTCATCTTAAGGTCTCCTATTAAAGTTCACGCACGTCAACGAAATGACCTGCAATCGCCGCCGCAGCAGCCATCGCAGGACTCACCAAATGCGTGCGACCACCGTAGCCCTGACGACCTTCGAAGTTACGGTTAGACGTAGACGCACAGTGCTCACCGTTGCCCAGTTTGTCAGCGTTCATCGCCAGACACATAGAGCAGCCTGGCTCCCGCCATTCGAAACCGGCTTCTACGAAAATCTTGTCCAGCCCTTCTTTCTCTGCCTGCTCTTTCACCAGGCCAGAGCCCGGTACGACTAAGGCCTGAATCAGGCTATCTGCAACTTTACGGCCCTTCGCTACTTCAGCAGCGGCACGCAGGTCTTCGATACGGGAGTTAGTGCATGAACCAATAAATACGCGATCCAGTTTAATGTCTGTGATCTTCTGGCCCGCAGTCAGCCCCATGTACTCGTACGCACGGGTGAAACCTGAGCGTTCAACATCGTCAGCTGCATCGTCCAGAGTAGGAACCGTACCGTCAACGGTGGTCACCATCTCAGGAGACGTACCCCAAGTAACCTGTGGCTTGATGTCTTCGGCGCGGATCTCAACCACTTTGTCGAATTCTGCATCGTCATCCGACTTGAGGTCAGACCAAGCAGCAACAGCCTGCTCCCACTGATCAGCTTTCGGCGCAAACGGACGACCTTTCACGTATTCAGCAGTGATCTCATCGAACGCGACCATACCCACACGGGCACCGGCTTCGATGGCCATGTTACACATGGTCATACGGCCTTCCATGCTCATAGAGCGGATAGCAGAACCACCAAACTCCATGGCACAACCGTTACCACCGGCAGTACCGATCACACCGATTACGTGCAGCACCACGTCTTTACCAGTGATGCCTTTACCCAGCTCACCGTCGACCTTAATCAGCAGGTTTTTCATCTTGCGCTGAATCAGACACTGAGTCGCCAACACGTGCTCAACTTCAGAGGTACCGATACCGTGCGCCAATGCAGCAAACGCACCGTGGGTCGCAGTGTGAGAATCACCACACACGACTGTCATACCCGGCAGAGTTGCGCCCTGCTCTGGGCCAACCACGTGCACAATGCCCTGACGCTTGTCGGCCATCTTGAATTCGTTGATACCAAAATGATCGCAGTTGTCGTCCAGGGTTTTCACCTGAATACGGGAAACCGGATCTTGAATACCATCGATACCGGATTCACGCTCGGTAGAGGTCGTTGGTACGTTATGGTCTGGCGTTGCCAGGTTGGCATCCAAGCGCCATGGTTGACGACCTGCGATACGCAGACCTTCAAACGCCTGAGGTGAAGTCACTTCGTGAAGAAGCTGTCGGTCGATATAAATTAAAGCGGTCCCATCTTCACGGGTTTTCACCACGTGCTGGTCCCAAAGTTTGTCATAAAGAGTCTTGCCGGCCATGCTCGGTGCTCCATTTCATCTCTCATCAATCACTTGCAGGATAATACCGCAGATGATAAACAACAGAAATTCATATTTTTTCTAGTTTAAATTCCCAAAGGGAATACTTTAACTCAGCACTGAGGATGACATGGATACCCAGTCCCTGAAGGCGTTTATTGCGGTTGCGGATCAACGATCATTTTCCACTGCAGCGGATACCCTTTATCTGACGCAGTCAGCGGTCAGTAAAAGAATTAAGCTTCTTGAAGAACAACTCGGTACGCCACTGTTTGATCGTCACAATCGAACTATTTCACTCACCGAAGCTGGCCATGCGTTGCTCCCCCGCGCCCAGCAGATTCTCGATCTTGTATCGGATACTGAGTTAGAGCTTGAGAACATGACGGGAGACGTACAAGGCAGCCTAACACTCGCCACCAGTCACCATATCGGTCTCCACCGTCTGCCGCCTGTTCTGAGGCAATTTGTCCAGCACCATCCTGCCGTTGACCTTGATCTGGAATTTCTTGGCTCCGAGAGGGCCTACCAGGCAGTCAGACTCAGACAAGTTGATCTTGCACTGACTACCCTCAGCGATACTCCGAGTGATGATATTGAGGCCATCCCGTTATGGCAGGATGACATGGTATGCGTTTGCTCGCGGGATCACCGACTGGCAACCATCCCCAACCTGACACTGAGAGACCTGTCCGAAGAAGCTGCGATTCTGCCGGAGCGTGACACCATCACCTATCGACTGGTTGCCGATGTGTTCGCAGACTCAGCCCTGACGTTACGCGCCCCAATGCCCACAAATTATCTGGAAACCATCAAGATGCTGGTATCTGTAGGATTGGGTTGGTCATTACTGCCCGCTTCGATGGTCAGCGACTTTGGAGCTATTCCGACCGACAATGAAAACAGAACCGCGAAGAACGCCCTTGGTAGTGACGCTAGCTTATACACCTTGAGCTGGCCTGCGCGTCCACTGCAACGTAAGCTCGGTGTCGTTTACCTACGCCATCGAACTCGTAGCAACGCCGCCAATGCATTGCTCGATCTCCTGAATCAACACAAGTCATGATTCCGATCATGTTTCCGCTATTCAAAGCCAAGACGTCACCTTGATCAGGCGGTATGCTGTTAAGAGTGTCGAAAACGATGAGGAAGTCACCATGTTAGATATCAATCATATTCTGGTCGTCCTTGATCCCAATGATGACGAGCAACACGGACTGACACGAGCAGCATGGCTGGCACACGCCCTTGAAGCGGACATCACACTTCTGACCCATGCCTGGGATAGCTTTGGTGATAAAGCATCACAACTGGCCGATACGACCTCAACCAGTATTAGGGATGCCCTGATTCAGCGCAGCCAGGACTGGCTCGACTCTTATATTGATACCGAGCAACTGGCTGAACTTCACGTACAGACAGAAGTCCACTGGCAAAAACACCTACACGATGCCGCTGTCGAATCTGCCCGCGCTACCGAATTCGATCTGGTCGTAAAATCTACCCATCCACACGGAATTATTGATCGGATTTTTTCACACAGCGACTGGCACCTGATGCGCCAGTGTCCAGCTCCAGTGCTAATGGTTAAGAGTGCCAACCAGTGGAAACACAACCGAATTCTTGCCTGCATTGATGCGACAAGTTCGGATACCGGTCACAACCTCATCAACGACAACATTCTGTCTTTCGCTGAACACCTGGCCGATCATTTTGAAACCGACCTGCACATTGCCAATGCGTACCCTATGGTAGCGGTTGCGCTTGCTATGATTCCCGAGGTGACACCTCCAGACGACATACAGAAATACGTTACCGAACAGCATAAAGAAGCAACACAGAAATGGGCTCGGAAGTTTAGTGTTCATGATGATCATACACATCTGGCCGAAGGAGATGCGGAAGCCGTAATCCCGGATCTCGCTCAAGAGATCGAGGCCGATCTTATTGTCGTGGGGACCATAGGCCGGGATGGTTTAAGCGGTGTGCTGATTGGCAATACTGCCGAGGCATTGTTAGACAAAGTGGGTGGAGATGTACTCGTTATTAAACCAAATGACGGCGTCAAACCAGAAGTCGACTGAGCGTCTGAATCAAACACACTGAACAACTAAACAACCGAAAAATTTATGCCAACCCGCACGCTATTAATCGTCGCGCACTGCCCCTCTGAAAATTTGTGTCGTTTGCGCGACGCTCTGATCACAGGAGCCACTCGTTCCCAAGTGGACATCCGCTGCCTGTTTTCTGCGCCCCTTGATAGCGGTGCAGACGAGGCATCCTCTGCTGATGCGATCGTACTACTCACACCGGAAAACCTTGGCTACATGGCTGGCGCAATGAAAGATTGGTTTGACCGCATCTACTATCCATTACTGGACAGTAAGCAAGGCCTGCCCTGTGTCGCAATTATCCGTGCTGGTCATGACGGAACAGGAACGCGGCGCGCCATCGAAACAATAATAACCGGCTTACGCTGGCGTTTTATTCAGGAGCCTATAACACTGCAGGGCGAGTGGCAGTCCGGTTGGACTGAGGAAATGGAAGAACTTGGCGAAGCGATCGCCGTTGCACTTGCCGAGGGAATCATCTAAAAAAACGCCGACCCGAGGGCCGGCGTGAGAGGGGGAGCAATCATAATGGTTGCTTTGCAGCAACCGTATGGTCAGACGCACTCAACCCACCTTGGTTCCAGAAAATTTCACTTTCTTAACCCTTTTTTCGATAAACACGCCTCTATTTCGTCAAGACACGCCGGATCATCTATTGTTGACGGAGTTTGGTACTCCTCATTGTTTGCAATACTGCGGAGTACCTTACGTAAAATCTTGCCAGAACGCGTTTTTGGCAGGCGCTGAACAACGATCGCATGACGAAAGCAAGCTACCGCACCGATCTGCTCCCTAACCCTCTCAACTAATTCCGACTCTAATGCTGCTTCCTCAATGGTAACGCCGTCTTTGAGCAGCACCAGCCCGAGAGGCTCTTCTCCCTTCAGCTCGCTCGCCCTTCCAATCACGGCACACTCTGCAATCGCCTCATGGCCTGCCACGACTTCTTCCATTTCACCCGTCGATAATCGATGCCCGGCAACATTGATGATGTCATCAGTGCGCCCCTGCACAAACAAATAACCATCCTTATCAATGAGTCCCCCGTCGCCGGAAACGTAATAGCCAGAAAAGCTATTCAGATAACCGGTCTCAAAGCGCTCATGATTATTCCAGATGGTAGGTAAACAACCGGGAGGCAGCGGAAGTTTAATCGCAATATTTCCTTGCTCACCAGCGGGCATTAGCTCGCCGTGATCATCCAGAATCTCAACGTTAAACCCAGGGGAAGGACGTGTCACGGAACCGGGACGCGTCTCCATTAAGCCATAGCCTACATGGTTCGCCGCAATGGCCCAGCCAGTTTCCGTTTGCCACCAATGGTCCACAACTGGTCTTTTAAGGTGATGCACGACCCATTCGTAGGTTGGCGGATCAAGGCGTTCCCCCGCCATAAAGATCGTCGTTAATTTACTGAGGTCATATTGCTCCGCAAGACGGCAGTCCGGATCTTCTTTTCGTACAGCCCGAAAAGCAGTAGGCGCTGCAAAAATTGCCTTCACACCGTATTCACTACAGACACGCCAGAATGCACCGGCATCGGGTGTTCTTACCGGCTTTCCTTCGTAAAACACCGTGGTGCAGCCAGTAATCAGCGGCGCGTATACGATATACGAGTGGCCGACGACCCAGCCTACATCCGAGGCGGCCCAGAACACGTCACCCGGGGATATATGATAGACCGACTCCATAGAATAACGCATGGCCACCGCGTGCCCGCCGTTGTCCCGAACAACCCCCTTCGGCTTTCCAGTCGTCCCTGACGTGTAAAGAATATAAAGGGGATCAGTTGCCTGCACGGATACACAATCCGCTGGTGTAGCCTCTGAAACCGCCTGACACCAGTCTATATCTCGTCCTGCAACCAGCTCGCAGGGATGCTGTTCGCGCTGCAATACGATGCAGGTCTCGGGCTTCGCTTCAGACATCGCAACAGCATCATCCACGATTGGCTTATATGGCAGGACCCGGTCGACCTCAATCCCGCACGACGCCGTCACCAATACCTTTGGCGCTGCATCGTCAATTCGAACCGCTAACTCGTGAGGCGCAAAACCTCCAAACACAACGGAATGAATGGCCCCGAGGCGCGCACACGCCAACATAGCAATTGCCGCTTCAGGGACCATTGGCATGTAGATGATCACACGATCACCTTTCACGACGCCATTGGCCTTAAGAACTCCGGCAAAGCGCGCGACTTCCTCGGTTAATTCGCTGTAACTGTAGCTACGCTTGGTGTTAGTTACCGGGGAGTCATAAATCAGGGCTGTCTGATCACCCCGGCCGTTCAGAACGTGATAATCCAACGCCAAAAAAGCGGTGTTGAGTTCACCATCTGCAAACCAGCGCTCAATGCCGTTTTCGTCCTTGCTCAATACTGTTTCTGGTTTCTTAAACCAGTGAATCTTCGCTGCCTGAGCAGCCCAGAATGCTTTTGGGTTATCCCGTGCTTCTTGATAATCGGATAGATAATTCATGACCACCTCCACGTATAAGTCCAGACTACGTGGCCCCAAATCGGAAACCTATTCGACTTAGGGATAGATCATGCAGGCACAAAAAAGCCCGCTGTTCAGCGGGCTTTCAGAAAAGTCACAGAATGGCCTTACCAGCCAGTCAGTTCCTTCAGAGTCTTACCGATATCAGCAAGGCTCTTACAGGTCGCAACACCAGCATCATTAAGTGCCGCAAACTTCTCATCTGCAGTACCTTTACCACCGGAAATAATGGCACCAGCATGGCCCATTCGTTTACCCGGAGGAGCCGTTACACCAGCGATATAGGATACAACTGGCTTAGTAACGTGTTCTTTAATGAATGCTGCGGCCTCTTCTTCTGCTGTACCACCAATTTCACCGATCATTACAATCGCTTCTGTCGCTGGGTCTTCCTGGAAGAGTTTCAGGATATCGATGAAGTTTGAACCCGGAATAGGATCACCACCAATACCAACACAGGTTGACTGGCCAAAGCCCTCGTCAGTGGTTTGCTTAACCGCCTCATACGTCAAAGTTCCTGAACGCGATACGATACCGACCTTACCCGGTAAATGAATGTGCCCTGGCATAATACCGATCTTACATTCTCCAGGGGTGATCACGCCTGGGCAGTTTGGCCCGATCAATTGCACGCCCAGCTCATCGCACTTCACTTTTGCATCAAGCATATCGAGTGTCGGAATACCTTCCGTAATACACACAATAAGTTTGATACCAGCGTTTGCGGCCTCAAGGATAGAGTCTTTGCAGAAAGGAGCAGGTACATAAATTACCGAGGCTTCTGCACCGGTAGCGTCAACCGCTTCTGCAACTGTGTTAAATACCGGCAGACCGAGGTGCGTGGTACCACCCTTACCCGGTGTCACACCACCAACCATTTTCGTGCCGTATTCAATGGCCTGTTCCGAATGGAAGGTACCCTGAGAGCCAGTAAAGCCCTGACAAATAACCTTGGTATCTTTATTAATTAAAATACTCATTATTTGCCCTCCGCAGCTTTAACCGACTGTTCCGCTGCGTCCGCAAGGCTGGTCGCCGCAATAATATTTAAACCACTTTCTGCAAGAACCTTAGAACCCAGCTCTGCATTATTACCTTCAAGACGAACCACAACCGGAACTTTCACACCGACCTCTTTTACTGCGC
Organism: Thalassolituus sp.; assembly: GCA_006212115.1. GTDB lineage: Bacteria > Pseudomonadota > Gammaproteobacteria > Pseudomonadales > Oceanobacteraceae > Thalassolituus. The sequence goes on from PDUK01000065.1 coordinate 8,243, forward strand.
CGATCACACCTTCTGCGATCATGTCGCAGCGGACGATACCGCCGAAGATGTTAATCAATACCGCACTGACGTTGTCGTCAGAAAGAATAATTTTAAACGCCTCAACGACGCGCTCTTTCGTCGCACCGCCACCTACGTCCAGGAAGTTGGCCGGCTTACCACCATGCAATTTCACAATATCCATTGTGCCCATCGCAAGGCCAGCACCGTTTACCATGCAGCCGATATTGCCATCGAGAGCAACGTAGTTAAGCTCGAACTTAGCAGCGTGAGCCTCACGTTCGTCTTCTTGAGAAGGATCATGCATTTCCTGCAGATCCTTGTGACGATACACGGCATTGCTATCAATGTTAATTTTCGCATCAAGGCAATGCAGGTCACCTTCGTTGGTCACAACCAGAGGGTTAATTTCCAACAGGGCCAGATCTTTTTCGTGGAATAATTTCGACAGGCCGAGGAAGATTTTTACAAATTGCCCGACTTGTTTTCCTTCAAGACCCAATTTAAAGGCCAGATCCCGGCCTTGGTAAGGCTGCGCACCTACTAAGGGATCAATCTCGGCTTTCAGAATTTTTTCTGGTGTTTCATGCGCAACTTTCTCAATCTCCACGCCACCTTCAGTCGATGCCATGAACACAACACGACGTGAAGAACGATCCACTACCGCGCCCAGATAAAGTTCCTGATCAATGTCCGTGCAGGACTCCACCAGAATACGAGAAACAGGCTGACCATTTTCGTCGGTCTGATAAGTAACGAGATTTTTGCCCAGCCAATGGCTCGCAAATTCACCAATCTCTTCTTTTGAACTCACCAGTTTCACACCGCCCGCTTTACCACGGCCTCCGGCATGTACCTGCGCCTTTACAACCCAACGGTCACCGCCAATAGTATCGGCTGCTTCAACTGCCTCTTCCGCTGTTTTAGCCGCCACCCCTTTGGAGACCGGCAGGCCATACTGAGCGAACAGCTGCTTACCCTGATATTCGTGTAGGTTCATCGCCTCGTCCTGTTCTTACTTTTAATGGTTCGGATATCGTCTGACGGAACTTCATAATTCGAGTTCCGGAATTTCAGATACTGGTGTGGAAAAGATAGTCCCGATTTTTAATACGATGTAATGGCGGGCTATTTCCCTCTCATCGTTACAGTTTAGACAGGTTGTTATAAAGCCACAAAAAAAAAGCCCGGTAAACCGGGCTTTAGTAGTAGACACTGCGTTTATGCAGTCAGAACAATCAAATCACTTCGATTTTGGTCGACGATTTGCCTTGTGAATGGCCTGATTGTTCACTGCAAGCGCTGCCTCATGTACCGCTTCAGAAATGGTTGGGTGTGCAAACACCATCATGCCCACGTCTTCTGCGCTTGAGCCAAACTCCATCGCGACAACGATTTGCTGACACAGGTCACCCGCATTCGGACCGATAACGCTGGCGCCAAGAATGCGATCAGTCTCTGCGTCGGCAATGATTTTAACAAAACCATCGGTGTCAGCCGCCGCCATGGCACGACCATTGGCCGCGAATGGGAACATACCGACATTGTATTTCTCGCCAGCAGATTTGAGCTCGTCTTCGGTTTTACCAACCCAGGCAATTTCCGGATGAGTATAAATAACCGATGGAATGCACTCGTAATTCAGCTGCGCTTTATGGCCATGGATACGCTCTGCCACCATAACACCCTCTTCGGATGCTTTGTGAGCAAGCATAGGACCACGCACCACGTCACCAATTGCCCATACTCCCGGAGCATCGGTTTTGCAGGTCTCGTCAACGTGGATAAAACCACGCTCATCAAGATTAACACCGCAGTCACCGGACAACAGACCTTCTGTATAAGGGCGACGGCCAACCGCTACGATCAGCTTATCAAACTCTTCAGACTTCTCGCCTTCTGAGTCCTGATACGTGACCGTAACTTTCTTACGCTTCACATCCGTACCCGTTACGCGAGCACCAACACGGATATCCATGCCTTGCTTGCCGAACAGCTTCTTCGCTTCTTTTGCAACGGTCTGGTCGACTAGGTGCAGGAAGTTGTCCTGCGCTTCAAGTACCGTTACTTCGGCACCCAAACGACCCCATACCGAACCAAGCTCAAGACCAATTACACCAGCACCGATAACACCGAGGCGTTTCGGAACTTTGGTGAATTCAAGAGCACCGGTCGAGTCAACGATCACGTCTTCGGTCAGAGGCGCAGGTGGGATTTCTACAGGGACAGAACCAGTAGCAATAATCACGTTTTCAGCGTCGAATACTTCTACGTTACCGCTGTGATCTGTGAATTCGACCTGCTTGTTTGCCAGCAGCTTGCCGGTACCTTCGAAGGACGTGACGCCGTTCGCTTTGAACAGTGTCGCCACACCCATAGTCAGGTTCTTAACAATCTGTTCTTTACGGGCCAGCATTTTTTCAATGTCGATCGACACTTTGCCAGTCGAAATACCGTGCAGCTCAAACTTTTCCTGAGCTTCTTCGAACTTGTGCGAGCTATCGAGCAACGCCTTCGACGGAATACAACCAACGTTCAGGCAGGTACCACCGAGTACAGGCTTATCTTCTTTGTTTACCCACTTTTCTATACATGCGGTCTTCAGACCAAGTTGGGCGCAACGGATGGCGGCAACATAACCACCAGGACCACCACCGATCACCACAACATCAAATTGCTTGCTCATACTAAATCCTTAAATTTCCGTAACCCTATCAGATATCCAGCAACAGGCGTGCTGGGTCTTCGAGCAACTCTTTAATGGTTACCAGGAACTGCACAGCCTCTTTACCATCGATCATGCGGTGATCGTAAGACAGTGCCAGGTACATCATCGGCTGAATCACAACCTCTCCATTCACGGCCATCGGACGCTCCTGAATTTTGTGCATACCCAGAATAGCAGTTTGTGGCGGATTCAGAATCGGAGTCGACATCAGCGAGCCGAAGATACCACCGTTTGTGATCGTAAAGGTACCGCCCTGCATATCATTGATACCCAGTTTGCCCTCGCGGCCACGCTTACCGAAATCACCAATGGTGCTCTCAATTTCTGCCAGCCCCATGCTGTCTGTGTCACGGAGTACTGGAACAACCAGACCGCGGTCAGTAGAAACTGCGACACCGATGTCCTGATAACCGTGGTAAACCATGTCGTTACCATCAATCGATGCATTCACTGCTGGGAAACGTTTCAGGGCTTCTGTTGCCGCTTTCACGAAGAAAGACATAAAGCCAAGCTTCACACCATGAGCTTTCTCAAAGCTGTCTTTGTACTTCTTGCGCAGCTCCATGACAGGACCCATGTTCACTTCGTTGTAGGTGGTGAGCATGGCGGCGTTCTGTTGCGCCTCGACTAAGCGACGAGCGATCGTGGCACGGAGACGTGTCATTGGAACACGCTTCTCGATGCGATCGCCTTCCGCCACCATAGGTGCAGAACCAGCGTTCGCTGGGGCGGCGGCCTTAGGCGCTTCGGTTTTTGGCTCTGCAGCTGGTGCAGGGGCAGCCGACGCTCCACCCTTCAGGTGATTCACAACGTCTTCTTTGGTGACGCGACCGTCTTTGCCTGTCGCTTTAATATCAGAAGGCGAGATGCCATTTTCGTCGACCATTTTACGAGCCGCTGGGCTCATAATAACGTCACCTGTGTTGGCGCTTTCTTCTGCCGCTGGCTCAGCGTCTGCTGATTCAGCTGGTGCTGCTGTGTCTACCGCGCCTTCTTCAAAAATTGCCAGAACCTCATCACTCAGTACAACATCACCTTCTTCTTTGTGTACTGCTTTCAGAGCGCCATCAGCGGGGGCAACCACTTCAAGAACCACTTTATCCGTTTCAATATCCACCAGAAGCTCATCACGCTGGATAGGTTCGCCCGGTTTTTTGTGCCAGGTTGCCACTGTGCCGTCGGCAACAGATTCAGGAAAGGTGGGTGCCTTAATTTCGATGCTCATTCGATTTTCCTTAGAGTTCCTGCGATACGTCAGCCCTGGAGGTCCAGAGCGTCGAGCGTCACGGATTAAGTTTTCCTGTTGCTCCAGATGGAGCGCCATATAGCCAGCAGCTGGAGAAGCAGAGTGATCTCGACCTGCGTATTCCAGATGCCATTTAGGATTCAATTCATGCGCTACTTTGCGCATATGGTGCTGGCTGCTGTACCAGGCGCCCATGTTCATCGGTTCCTCTTGCACCCAGTAGATTTCTTTAGCGCCTTTGTATGGCTCAAGAAGTTTCTTCAGGTACGCGTGTGGGAACGGATAAATCTGTTCGATCCGAATAATCGCAATGTCGTCGATTTCTTCGGCACGACGACGTTCGAGTAAATCGTAGTAGACCTTACCTGAACATAGCAAAATTCTGCGGACTTTTTTCGGATTGATGTCGTCAATTTCATCCAGGCACGTCCGGAAACGGCCCTCTGCTAGTTCCTCCAGAGTGCTGGTCGCCAGTTTATGACGCAACAGCGACTTAGGAGACATCACGACCAGTGGCTTACGCAACGGACGGATAGATTGACGACGCAGCATGTGGAATACCTGAGCCGGTGTCGATGGAACAACAATCTGCACGTTGTGCTCAGCACACAATTGCAAGTAACGCTCCAGACGCGCTGAAGAGTGCTCTGGGCCCTGTCCCTCGTAACCGTGTGGCAACAGCATGGTCAGACCACACAGACGTCCCCATTTGTGCTCACCAGAGGAAATAAACTGGTCAAAGACAACCTGAGCTCCGTTGGCAAAATCACCAAACTGCGCTTCCCAGATCACAAGAGTGCCTGGCGTTGTGGTGGCATAGCCGTATTCGAATGCCAGTACCGCCTCTTCAGAAAGCAGCGAATCATGGATGTCGAACTTAGGCTGACCTTCTTTGATGTGCTGCAATGGAACATGCAAGCTGGCATCTTTCTGGTTATGAAGTACCGCATGACGGTGAGAGAAGGTACCGCGACCCACGTCCTGCCCCGTCAAACGCACCGCGTGGCCCTGCTCGAGCAAGGTCGCGTACGCCATGGTTTCAGCAAAGCCCCAGTTGATTGGCAGAGCCCCAGCCGCCATTTTACGACGGTCTTCCAGAATCTTGCCGACCTGACGCTGAACCGCAAAACCTTCAGGTACATCCTGAAGATTAGTCGCCAGCTCTTGCAAGGCTTTAAGGTCGTAACCCGTGTCTGCCTTGGTAGTCCACTCATGACCGAGATATGGCGACCAGTCGACAAACAACTCTTTGTTTGGCTCTTTCACCAGTGACTTCACTACGTGCAAGCCGTTATCCAGAGCCAGTCGGTATTCTTCTTCCAGCTGCTTGCTGACTTCTTCGGTCAACACGCCCTCTTCGATCAAGCGCTGAGCGTACAAAGTACGGGTTGTTGGATGCGCCTTGATTTTGGAATACATCAGCGGCTGTGTGCCTGATGGCTCGTCCGCTTCGTTGTGACCGCGACGGCGGTAGCACACCAGATCAATCACAACATCTTTGCGGAACTCATTGCGGTAATCAACAGCCAGCTGAGTAACAAACAGTACCGCTTCCGGATCATCACCATTCACATGCAGAATTGGTGCTTCAACCATTTTCGCAACGTCAGTACAGTATTCCGTGGAACGGGTATCTTCACGCTTGGATGTCGTAAAGCCGACCTGGTTATTAATCACGATGTGAATCGTGCCACCCGTTTTGTAGGCACGGGTCTGGGACATCTGGAAGGTTTCCATGACCACACCCTGGCCAGCGAAGGCAGAGTCACCATGGATACTGACTGGTACTACGGTTTCACCAACCGGGTCCTGACGACGGTCCTGACGAGCTCGTACTGAACCCTCAACTACTGGGGATACGATTTCTAGGTGAGACGGGTTGAACGCCAGTGCCATGTGCACTTCACCACCCGGTGTCATCACATTAGATGAGAAGCCTTGGTGGTACTTAACGTCACCATGGGAGACGTACTCGGCTTTACCGTCGAATTCGTCGAACAGGTCAGACGTCTTTTTACCCAAGGTATTGATCAGCGTATTCAGACGACCGCGGTGCGCCATGCCGATAACAATTTCTTTGGCACCGTAGGTACCGCTGCGCTGAATCAGTTCATCCATCAGTGGAATCAGTGATTCGCCACCTTCAAGGCCGAAGCGCTTGACACCCGGATAGCGAGATCCGAGGTATTTTTCCAGACCTTCTGCAGCAGTCAGACGCTCCAGCAGGTGCATTTTGATCTCATCACCGAACTTAGGATGCGCACGAACGCTTTCAAGGCGTTGCTGGAACCAACGCTGCTCAGCGGTATTCACAATATGCATGTACTCAGAGCCAACCGTGCCACAGTAAGTTGTCTCGAGTGCATCAATAATTTCTTTCAGCGTCGCTTCATTCTGGCCAACAAATAGATTTCCGGTTTGGAACACGATATCCAGATCTGAACGGGTCAACCCGTGAAAATGTAAATCCAGATCAGGTACGGTTTCACGAACCATCAGCGCCAGAGGATCGAGTTTCGCATGCTGGTGACCACGCCCACGATAAGCATTGATCAGCTGCAGAACTTTCATCTGTTTGCGTTCATGATCAGAACTTACAGGAGCAGAAGCGATTGGCCTTGCACGGCGCTGGTTCTTTGAAATAAGTAGAAATTGATCCCGGATGGGCTGATGAGGAACATCGACGGTGTTGTTTTCGTCTACGCGGGGGAGCTTATCAAAATAGTTGCGCCACTCTTCTGGCACCTCATTGGGATCGCGGAGATAGGTTTCGAACAACTCCTCGATGTAAGCAACATTACCACCCGCGAGCTGCGAGGTGCTCCACAGTTGCTCCATTGTTAGTTCGTGCATGTATGACCACCCTGTGTCAATTTCTAAACAAGGGAAAGCCACCTACAGAGATGTTTGCACCGACTCTTGCACAAGGCGAAATAGAGGGTCGATCGGATAGATCGCAAGGCCTCTGAGGTGACCCCGGGATGCCCGGTTCCCTCAACATTAATCTAGCTTAGTCAACAACGGGACTTTTTGGGTTCCGTCGAGAAAAAAATTGTTGACGCAAGCGGGCTGTGTGTCCAGCCCGACTTACGTCTGATACCACCAGTCGGTAGTGGTAGCGTTACACCTGCTGAGACAGCAGCATGTTACGGATGTGTCCGATAGCTCGGGTAGGATTCAAACCTTTCGGGCATACATTGACACAGTTCATGATTCCGCGGCAACGGAATACTGAGAACGGATCGCTCAATCCTGCCAATCGCTCTTCAGTTGAAGTATCGCGACTGTCAGCCAGGAAACGGTACGCCTGCAGCAGGCCTGCCGGACCAACAAACTTGTCCGGGTTCCACCAGAACGAAGGACAAGACGTTGAACAACATGCACACAGAATACACTCGTACAGACCGTCCAGCTTGGCGCGCTCTTCAGGAGACTGAAGACGCTCGATGGCTGGTGCAGGCGTGTCATTGTGCAGGTATGGCTTGATCTTCTCGTACTGCTGGTAGAACAGAGACATATCGATCACCAGGTCGCGAATCACAGGCATACCTGGCAGCGGGCGCAGAACCAGCTTATCCATTTTGCCTTTGGTCGCTTCCGAGATAGGCGTGATACACGCCAGACCGTTCTTACCATTGATGTTCATACCATCGGAACCACACACACCTTCACGGCAAGAGCGGCGGTAAGCAACAGATACGTCTTGCTCCTTACAAAGATGCAGCACATCCAGAACCATTACGTCTTTACCACCAGGAATGGTAATTTCGTAGTCCTGCATGTATGGCGCTTCATCCTTTTCAGGGTTGTAACGATAAACACTAACTAACATATCAACACTCCCCTCTTAGTAGGTACGGACTTTAGGTGGGAAGGCCTCAACGGTCTTAGGCGCGAAGTTAACCGCACGCTTGCCGATCGTTTTGGTTTCCGGGAAGTACAGCGAGTGACACAACCAGTTTTCGTCATCACGCTCGGTGAAGTCGTTACGGGCATGGGCACCACGCGACTCTTTACGCTCGATTGCAGCAACTGCAGTTGCGTAAGCAGTTTCGTAAAGGTTATCCAGCTCCAGTGCTTCAATACGCGCGGTATTGAAGGCATTGCTCTTGTCGTCGAGAACTGTGTTCTTAACACGCTCACCGATCTCTTTGAGCATCTCCAGACCCTTCTCCATGCTTGGACCTTCACGGAATACACCGAAGTAAAGCTGCATGGTTTTCTGGAGATCAGCACGAACAGAGGCAACGCTCTCACCAGTAGTCTGTGTATTCAGACGGTTCAGACGTGCCATCGCACGCTCGATGTCTTCTTCAGTCGGATCAACGAAGTCAAAGCCATCTTTGAAGTTCTGCTCGACCTGCAGACCTACCGCGCGGCCGAATACCACGAGGTCGAGCAGTGAGTTACCGCCAAGACGGTTTGCACCGTGAACAGACACACAAGCAATCTCACCCGCTGCGTACAGACCTTGAACGACAACGTCGTTACCATCAGCATCCTGCGCCAGCGCCTGACCACCAATATTGGTAGGAACGCCACCCATCATGTAGTGACAGGTAGGAACAACTGGAATTGGCTCTTTTACTGGGTCAGCGTGCGCAAATGTGCGAGACAGCTCAAGAATACCCGGAAGCTTAGCGTTAAGGGTTTCTTCGCCCAGGTGGTCCAGCTTCAGGAATACGTGATCGCCTTCTTCACCACAACCGCGGCCTTCAAGGATTTCCATAACCATAGAACGTGCAACAACGTCACGACCAGCAAGGTCTTTTGCGTTAGGTGCATAACGTTCCATGAAACGCTCGCCGTCTTTATTGATGAGGTAACCACCTTCACCACGACAACCTTCAGTCACCAGAGTACCAG
>PDUK01000186.1 GCA_006212115.1 Thalassolituus sp.
CAACACAAAGAGCAGAGTCATCAGCACTCATGGCCAGACCGTGATGCGCCGAGTCATTCACGTAGTAAACCTTAGGCAGGTATGGAACCATGTTGGGCAGTTCTGCCAGACGGGTGATGGTCTCGGTTTCCATGTCAAACTCCACCAGACCGTGCAGGAACGACAGCTGGAAGTAAAAGAAACGATAATCACTGGTGTGTGCCATCGGACGGATAGAAGGACTCAGATCACCCAAACCAGCTTCTTCAAGTTTCGCCTTGATATCGATGTCTTTAACAATCTCTTCGGCCTCTGTGTCATAGACGATGAACTTACGCTCACCACGAGTCGTATCGCGCAGAACCTTGCCATCAAATGGCATAAAGACGAAACCGATACTGGAATGGTAAATGTACTTACCATCGTCAGAGTATAGGTTCTCGTGCGGTGAGTTACCGGTCGGAAAGCGTCCTTCTTCCTCACCTGTGTACACATTCAGCAGATGAACAACACTGCCTGTCGACGCCGATACCGCCACCTGAGTACCATCCGGAGACAGCGCCATGTGGTCAGAGCGCACACCGTCAACTTCAAAGCGCCAAACAATCTCACCGTTATCAAGATCCAGAGCGACAACGTCAGCAAAGCTAGGACGGGAGACAATCAGCAACTCACCGTCGTTGGTGCTGTACATATCATCGACGTACTGATCATTACCTTCACCAATCAGCTGTCGAATACCTAGGAAGACCGTGTAGCGCCAGAAATCTGCTTTGATTTCTTCCATACGCTCTTCGTAATCAGGGATACCATTCACACGTCCCAGAATTTCGTAATTATCACCATCAATCACATCGATGGTGCCGTCCCAGTTATTACCGACGAAAATAGCTGGGCGTAATCCATCAGAATAATCGGGCTGCTCTACAACAACTTCTTCCTCTTCCACCGGAGGCGAAGGAAAGAGCCAATCGAACCAACCCGCAGATGCGGGAGCAGAGAATACGGCGGCCGCTGACGCAAACGCCAGTGTCAGACCTGTTTTACGGAAGTTCATAGTAACCCCAGAGATATATCGTTATTTTTATAAGTTGTGATACTACACAGCTGGATAATGCTACTGGCACGCAAGTGATGGCTGCAACCTATTGGCCAGATAAGCCGTAGCCTAAAGGTATTCTGGCGTGAAAAGTTGTGTTTCCGGATTTACCGCACACCTGTTACCCCTCACCTCAAATATTGCCCCGATATCGAGCACCCGCACCACAAGGTTACATACACCAGCACAAGAACTGTTTTGGGGCCTAAACACATTTACTAACTTTCGTTTATTTCTTCTTTAACTCTCCGTGCTCAAGCATTTGAAAAATAGCGATTTTTTAAAATTATATTTCTCATATTTTAAAATTTAGCCCACTAAACACTTAAAAAACTGGCCTGTACGTTGCAGCCAATAATTCAAGGCACAGAGAAAAAGCAGCCCATAATTCGCTGACAGAGCAGACGACTGCTCTCTCATGACAGGCAGGAGACGGTATGTCTGACGACTGGCAAGAGACATTGAGCTTCGCGAGGAATATTCGCCGCGAACTGCATCAGCGCCCGGAATTAAGCTGGGAGGAGCATGGTACCGCTGAAACCATTCGAAAGACGCTGACAGCACTGGGGATTCGCTGGAGAAAATGCGCAGAAACCGGCACGGTTGCGGTATTAAATGAGCACGGTACAACGCCCGCGATTGCGTTGCGAGCCGACATCGACGCATTGCCGATCATTGAAGATTCCGGAGCTGAATGGTCCTCTACCCACTCGGGCTGTATGCACGCCTGTGGCCACGATGGGCACACTGCCGCCCTGCTTGCCACAGCTCGCTGGCTGAAACAGCACGAAACTGAATTATCACGCCAGGTTATTTTACTCTTTCAACCCGCAGAAGAAGGCGGCCACGGTGCGCGCGAAATGATTCGCGAAGGGGCCCTTGAGGGCGTCAGTGAAATATACGGCTGGCACAACTGGCCAGCACTGCCGTATGGCACCATGGCATGCCCTGACGGGCTCGTCATGTGCGGTAACGGAACGTTCGATATTACTCTTAAAGGCAAAGGCGGCCACGCCAGCCAACCAGAGATCTGCACCGATGTCGTATTGGCAGGCTCAGCGATCGTTGTCGCTATGCAGCAGGTTGTCAGCCGGCGATTACCTCCACAAGCGAATGCCGTCGTCAGTATCACGCAGTTTCACGCCGGAAATGCCCCCACCGTACTCGCTGACACAGCGACCATAGGTGGCAGTATCCGGGTTCCGGATGAAACTACCCGGGGTAAACAACGCAATCAGCGAAACCGCGACCAATACAGCAGCAGCCTACGGCGTCGAGTGTGAAGTGACACATCACGGACGTTATCAGGCAACCATAAATCACGCAGCTCAGGCGCAGACATCGCGTGCGGTATGGACAGAGCTGTATGGCGAAAAGGCGCTCGACCACGGCCGCCCGATGCCGGTCATGGCTTCAGAAGATTTCAGTTACTACTTACGGGAAATTCCTGGTGCCTTCGCACTGATCGGCAGCAATGACGGCCTCCGTGATCCGCACCCATGTCATAGCCCCCACTACGACTTCAACGACCGCTTACTGGAAGATGTCTGTCGTTGGTTCTGCCGGTTAACCGGGATGCGAACTCCACCCTGAGATCTGACTCACTCCGTAAAAAATACTATTAACGAGAGGATCAGACTCATGACTATTTTTGAGCAGCGCGAATCAAATGTGCGCGGCTACAGCCGCGTATACCCTGTTACTTTTACTACCGCAAAAAATGCACGTCAGACCGACGATACTGGTAAAGAATATATCGACTTTTTTGCCGGCGCAGGCGTACTGAATTTTGGCCACAACAACGAAGCCATGATCAACGCTATGATCGACTACATGAAAAACGACGGCGTTCTTCATAGCCTGGATATGCAAACCAGTGCCAAAGCCGAATTCATGCAGACGTTCACAGATCTGATTCTTGAGCCGCGCCATATGCCTCATCGCATTCAGTTTATGGGGCCAACAGGAACCAATGCTGTTGAAGCGGCCATGAAAATTGCACGCCGCGCGACCGGCCGAACAGAAATTCTGGCTTTCAGTCAGGGGTTCCACGGTATGACACTGGGCTCACTGGCAGCCACGGCTAACGAGTATTTCCGCAATGCCTCGGGTGTACCACTGAATCACGTTCGCCACGAAGCATTCGGCTGCGAAGTCCCCTGCAATGGCTGTAATCAAGGATGTGGTCTCAGCTCACTTGATCATCTGCGGGCACGCTACCTGAATACCTCAAGCGGTATGGCCAAACCAGCGGCTATTTTACTGGAAACCATTCAGGCGGAAGGTGGGGTCAACGTCGCCAGTAAAGAATGGATGAAAGGCGTCGCGTCACTGGCAAAGGAATTGGGCGCCGTACTCATCATTGATGATATCCAGGTCGGCTGTGGCCGTACCGGCAATTACTTCAGCTTCGACGATCTCGGTGTCATGCCGGATATCGTCTGCATGGCCAAAGGTGTGGGCGGTATCGGTACCCCCATGGCAATGAACCTGGTTGACCCTGAGCTGGATAAACACTGGTCACCGGGCGAGCACACGGGGACGTTCCGTGGTCAGAATCTCTCTTTTGTTGCTGGCAAGGTCGCACTCGATTATTTCCGCAATGACGACTTTATGAAGGAGGTAAAAGAAAAAGCCACGTTAGTCGATCAGTACCTCCAGCCGTTATTGCACGCTGATAAAAGCCTGCAGTTACGTGGAAAAGGCATGATCTTTGGTCTTGATATGGGCTCAGGCGAACGCAGCGCGGCGGTCGTGCAGGAATGCTTTAAAAAGGGATTAATTATCGCAGCCTGTGGCACCGGCGGCAAAGTGCTGAAAATTATTCCGCCACTGACCATTCCCAAATCTGATCTGATTTCTGGTCTGGAAATTCTGACTGAATCTGTCCGCAGCGTTATGGAGAAAGCCGCATGATTGATCGTGATGATATGACGTTTCCGCACGAAGAGTACGTGCGCCGAATTGAAGAGCTGCGCCAGCGTATTCAGGAAAGACACCTCGATGCCGTCGTTATTTCTGACCCTGAAAACATTATGTACCTGACGGATTATCAAACCACGGGCTACAGTTTTTTCCAGGCGTTAGTCGTACCGCTCGAAAAAGAGCCCTTTATGATTACGCGTGCACTCGAAGAATCCAATGTTATTGCCCGAACCTGGGTAGAGGTCACCCGCCCCTATCCGGATACCGGTGATGCCATTCAGATGCTGGTCGATGCCCTGCGTGAATTTGGTCTCGCCAATAAGCGCATTGGCTACGAACGTAACAGCTACTTCTTCCCGGCCTACCATCAGGATGTCATTCA
>PDUK01000066.1 GCA_006212115.1 Thalassolituus sp.
GTTTGGTGATAACCCTTCAGGCCTGTATGGCACCTCTGCGTTTGGGCTATCACAAGGCAGCGACTCTGAATTTACCTTTCTGCTGTTTCAGACCATGTTCGCGGCGACTGCGGTGACGATCTGCAGCGGTGCAATGGCCGAGCGTACCCGTTACAACGCCTATCTGATCTGTGCAGCAGCCATCGTTACTATTATCTATCCGGTATTCGGCAGCTGGGTGTGGGGTGGCATGTATGGCGGTCAGGGGTGGCTGGCAGAGCTTGGCTTTATTGATTTCGCTGGTTCGACCGTTGTTCATTCGCTCGGGGCCTGGTGTGCACTGGCAGGCGTTATTGCCGTAGGGCCGCGTACAGGACGTTTCGATCAGGCAGGAAACCCACGGAATATTCCGGGCCATAATTTGTCTCTGGTGGCACTCGGTGGCTTTATTCTCTGGTTTGGTTGGTTTGGTTTTAACGGGGGCAGCGCACTGTCGGCGTCTGAAAATATCGGCAGTATTATTCTCAACACTCACCTGTCAGCCGCTGCGGGAGCTGGCGGTACTCTGCTTATACTGACGCTGATGCAGCGCCCTGTTCTGCTGACCAGCACTGTTAATGGAAGCATTGCCGGCCTGGTCGGCATAACAGCAGGCTGCGCCACTATGGAGCCGGTGTTTGCAATTATCACGGGAGTGGTCAGCGGTATTATCGCAACACTGGGGCAGGATCTGATGCTGCGCTGGAGGCTTGACGATGTCGTCTCAGCCATTCCGGTTCATGGCTTTGCGGGCGCCTGGGGCACGATTGCAGCAGGTCTGTTTTTTGCGGGTGATATGTTTGATATGCAACGGGTATCGACGCAGGCCATTGGTGTCGTCGCCGCGTTTTTGTGGGCCTTTCCTCTGTCGCTGTTGGTGTTTACCGTGATTCGCTATGTTGCGGGACTGCGTTCATCCAAACAGCACGAACAGTCAGGTCTGGACTGCACCGAGCACAATGAAATCGGCTACCCCGAATTTCAGCAAAATATCACTTTCCGTCAGGAGCCGTAACAATGAGCCCTGATATTAAACGTCGCATTGTATTTACCGTCTTATCGGATTATGTGAATGGTGATGAACTGAAAGCAGTTCTGCTGTTATGGCAACAGGAATTTGCCGAGCGTTCACGCTATGAACTCAATCAGTTTCTGGGAGCGTGCCGCGATGTACCTGCGATTCAGCAGAACCGGGTAGAAATTCTCAGTCGCCTGGTGCGCATGATTATGAAGCCCGATGAATCTGGCCTTAAGCCCGACCCGATCCATTGGATGAGCTCGCAAGCGACACAAACACCAACACCGGAAAGCAGCGCGCAGTCTGATGGTTATGCCCCTCAGAATGTACTGGTGACCGATATCGTCAATGTCATGTTCAGCAGGCTGCGTTCTGATCACGTTCGTAGTATCAAAAACTATGTGGTCAGCGTAGCAACGCGCAAGAAACTACAGGGACCTGCCCTGGCGATGTTTGAGCAACCAGATATCTCTATCCCCAGGGTTCATGCTCCGCTCGAAATACAAGAGGCTCGCAAGCTGATTAACTTTACCTACATTGGCTGCTGCGAGGCGGTCGGCCCGGTTGAGACCGACCTGCTGTTCAGCAAAGCATCCCGGGAAGTCGGCGAAAAATACCACGGGAATGCCACTTATACAGAGTGCCTGAATATATTGTTGGGACGTTAGACATCCAGGCACCGCTTGTGCAGACAGCTATTTATTCACTAATGCTCAGATCAGCGATTGATCTGATGAGTATGTGCAAGCGCATATTCGCCTGTCGCTTTACTCACAGTAAAAACCCGGATCGTTAGTTCATCGCCGTCGATCGACAGGTGCATAAAACCCAGAGTGTCGCCCTGCTGAAACACCGCCGGATTGCGGTTTACATCGTCCAGTGGGCGTTGTTTTGCACCAGCACCAGAGACAATCTGCGTCATCCCTTCGCAGCGCTTAACTGGGGGTAGGATCTGCAGATCATGATCATGTCCGGAAATCATCAGATCGAATCTGTCGCAGAGGTTATCGCCAACGAAATCGTAAAAGGCATAGCCAAAGGCAGGCACTCCGTCATACCAACCAGCGTTACCGTGTCGGCCATTCGAAATGTACGGATGATGCGAGAACGCAATTTTCCACGGTGTCGTGGTGTTGGCCAGCTCGGCTTCAATCCAGTCTTCCTGAACACGATAATACCGGCTCTGGCGATAGACCGGGTCCGGATCAGAGACCGCCGCTAACGGGTTAGAGTCGAGAGAGAAAAAACTGACCAGCGGGGCCTCTGAATCAAGTGGCGCAGTGAAACGGTAGTAGCGAGCGGGCATCTGCCACTTGTCGCTGGTACGGTCTTCCTTGTAATGATAATCGACCTGGTACTCGCCTTTATCATTGTCGAGGCCATCGCCGCTGAACCAGCCGTTGTCATGATTACCCAGCGTCATATAAAAGGGGAAATCGAGATCGGCATAGGGCGCTTCAAATTTCATTTCAAACTGAACGTCATCCGCTGAATCCACGCCTGCTTCATAGATGTTATCGCCCAGCCCGATGGCAAACTGACAATCGTACTCGGCGCACACGGCATGGATAGCTGAGGCAACAAGGTACTGCCCCTCTTCACCGGTTCCGGTATCGCCTACCGCAATAAAGTTCACCTGACCTTCATCCGGCACCTGCGGCTCAGGCTCCTGTGGCCCGGAAGACATAGCAGATGTCAGGCACGGCGTGAGCAGCAGGCTCATCAAGATTGGCTTTTTCACACTGGTCCCTCCCCGTTCTTATTGGTTGTGTCGTTGATCAGGCTCCGATAGTAACGCCTGAGTATGACAACTTCATGGTCGCCTCAGGCCAGTCCCACAGAACCTTACATACTCAGATACTGTCAAATTGCCGCGATGGGTTTAAAATGCCCGCAAACCTGAAGTTCAGAGGAATTCATGGAAAAACTGTTTGAACGCCTGATGTACGCCTCCCGCTGGATCATGGCACCGATATACCTGGGCCTGAGTGTTGTGCTTGCGCTACTCGCGGTGAAATTCTTTCAGGAGATTATTCACCTCGTCCCCATCATTCTGAGCACACCGGAAGTCGATATGATTCTGGTCGTGCTGTCGCTCGTAGACATGGCGCTGGTCGGGGGCCTGATCGTGATGGTGATGTTCTCGGGCTACGAGAACTTTGTGTCCCGTCTCGATATTGATGAGAACAGTGAAAAGCTGAGCTGGCTCGGCAGCCTGGATGCAACCTCGTTGAAAAACAAGGTCGCGGCGTCGATTGTGGCTATCTCGTCTATCCACCTGCTGAAGGTGTTTATGAATGTGGAGAAGATCCCGAGTGAGAAGATTAAGTGGTATCTGCTGGTACACATCACCTTCGTCATCTCGGCGTTCGCGATGGGCTACCTTGATAAGCTGACCAAGCACAAATAAGCCCCTTGCCCGGTGGCAGATCAGCGCCTAAATTGAATATACCTTATTCAGAAATGCCTGATCTGCTTATCGGGAGCCCGTATGTTAATTGACCAGCTCATGACCACCCGTGTCGTCAGCGTGCAGATGGACGACAAACTGTCTGTCGTAAAAGAGATTTTCGACAACACGCACTTCCATCATCTGGTGGTTATTGAGCACGGCAGGCTCGTCGGCATGGTCTCTGACCGGGATCTGTTTAAAGCCCTTAGCCCCAATCTGGGCACCGCCTCTGAAACCGATAAAGACAAAGCAACGCTCAACCGGCGCGTACATCAGATTATGTCCCGCAAACCAGTCACAATCCGCCCGACAGCCGATACGTATGAAGCGGTAAGTCTGTATAACAGCAGTGGCGTTTCGTGCCTGCCAGTCACGGATGACGATGGAAAGGTAGTTGGGATTCTCAGCTGGCGCGATTTATTCCGCGCCCTGGAAGAACGGCAGACCAAGAAGGCCCGCAAAGGGGATCACTGAGCCGCGATCCCCAGACTGGCTGCGGTTTCTTCAAGAAACTCGCGCTGACCGCTGATGCACTGGTAATAGACCTCAGAAGACAATTTACCGTCGTACTCCACTTCCAGATACAGATACTCTTCGTCGTACGCTGGCAGCTCAAACAGTGACAGCATAGTGTCGATCAGCATGGTGCGGTCTTCATCCCCTTCTTCGTACCCTCCCTGGTAATAAACATCATCTACACAGCCCGCGATGGCCTGAATTTTCAGAACCTCAGTATCGGTGAGCTTTTCCAACGCAACGGCTGGCAGCGAGATAATTACGAGAAGAGACATCAAATAACGCATCGAATACCTATTTCAGGGTTGAATTGAGCCAGAATATACCGACTCATTGGCCAGAAAGGCCACCTGTTTATTGTTAAGAGGTGTAACCGATTGCGGTGAGGAAAGAGGAATCAGAGCGGAAAAGCGCGGAAATGATATGGGGAGTATCACTTCCGCGTAGAGAGGTGGCCTGACAGCCAGAAATCAGAAGTCGACGTTGACACTCAACCAGTAGCGACGACCATCATCGACGTAACCGTACTCTTCCTCGGTCACTTCTTCGTCCATCAGGTTGTACACCGCTGCACGTGTCGAGATGCTCTCCGTCCACTTGTAACTGAGCCCAGTATCTACGTAGGTGTAAGAAGGCGCGATCAGTGAGTTGGTCGATGGGCCTGTCGTCGGCTGACTCTCTTCACCACGGTAAGTAATACGCAGCCACGGGTTGAGGCGGGCGCTGGCTTTCCAGTCAATGCCTGCCGTCGCCTGATGCTCTGGCAGCTGTGTCAGCGGAGAACCTTTGTATTCTCCGGATTTCTGCTCAGATTCTGTGTAGGTGTAGCTGGAGGTCAGTGTCAGAGTTTCGCTCAGGTCAGCATCCAGAGACCATTCGACACCACTGAGGACAGGCATACAAAAAAGAAGTTGGTCGGGATGAGAGGATTTGAACCTCCGACCACCTGCACCCCATACAGGTGCGCTACCAGGCTGCGCTACATCCCGACACAAGTCCGCAAGCTGCGAACAGCCACAAGTATACTTAAGTGCCTGAAAAGGTGAAGTTTTTTTTGAAGCCCAGAACCTTATTCTGAGCGCAGCATGTCCTCAAGCTCTTTCAGCTCGCGGATCATATTTTTGATGAGTGCTTTGTCCATCGCGACGGCATTGGATTCGCCGGTATCGGACAGTTTCTGACGGGCACCTCCGATGGTGTAACCGTCCTGATAAAGTAATGCGCGGATTTCCCGGACGAGAATCACGTCCTGACGCTGATAGTAGCGACGGTTGCCCGCTCGCTTCACCGGGCTGAGTTGCGGAAACTCCTGCTCCCAGTACCTGAGTACATGGGGTTTTACGTCACAAAGCTCACTGACCTCACCGATAGTGAAGTAGCGCTTCGCCGGAATAGGAGGAAGTTCGTTATTGTGGCTGGCTTCCAGCATAGGCTTCTACCCGTATTTTGAGCTTCTGCCCTGGCTTGAACGTCACCACACGCCGGGCTGAAATGGGAATTTCCTCACCGGTTTTAGGATTCCTTCCTGGACGCTGACGCTTATCACGCAGGTCGAAGTTACCGAAACCCGATAACTTCACCTGTTCATTGCGGCTAAGGCTGTCGCGTATCTCATCAAAGAAGATATCGACCATGTCCTTAGCCTCACGTTTGTTAAGACCAAGATCTTCGAACAGTTTTTCTGCCAATTCTGCTTTGGTCAGGGCGGTCATGTTAACCCCTTAACGTTGCTCCTGTACTTTCGGAGAGTTGAGCGAGTACCGCATTCACGGAATCGTTCACTTCTTCATCAGTCAGAGTGCGTGAAGGATGTTGCCACGTCAAGCCCAAAGCGAGACTTTTTCTATCCGGATCAATGCCTTTGCCCACATATACGTCAAAAAGGTTGAGCTTTTTGAGGTACTCGCCCGCCGCAGAGCGGATGGCATCGAACACCTGATCTACCTGGACCGACTGATCAACAACCAGTGCCAGATCACGACGCATTTCCGGGAATTTCGACAGTTCGCCGAACGTCGGAACCGCGATATCGCGAACGGCGTCCAGGTCCATCTCAGCGACCAGAAGCGTTTGCTTGATGCCCAGGGCTTTCTGAGTGCTCGGATGAAGGGCACCAATCCAACCGATTGGCTGACCATTTTTCAGAATGCGGGCACTCTGACCAGGGTGCAGAGCAGGATGCTGAGCCACTTCAAAGCGGTATGCCGACGCCTGACCACCACGGGCAAACAGTGCTTCTACATCCCCTTTCAGGTCAAAGAAGTCGGCTGCGGATTCGTTTTCAGTCCATGACTGCGGCAGACGGTTACCACAGATCAGCATTGCCAGAGTCGGAATCTGCTGCAGGCCATCGTCGGATGGAAGGAAACGTAATCCCGTCTCGAACAAGCGTACCCGCGGTTGCTGACGCTTGAGGTTGTAGTCGGCTGCCGTTACCAGCCCCGCCCACAGGGTCGTGCGCATGACCGACATATCCGCTGAAATCGGGTTCAGCAGCGCCAGAGCTTCACGCTCAGGGTCCAGTGCTTTCTGTACTGAAGGCTCAACAAAGCTATAAGTGATAGCTTCCTGATACCCACGGGCAATCAGCTGGCGACGCAGATCGCGCAAAGGCAGGCGTGATTCCGGAGCCTTAGCGAGCGGCGTTGCGGCTGCTGGTGTACGCACAGGCAGACGGTTATAACCGTAAATCCGTGCGAGTTCTTCGATCAGATCAGCTTCAATCGCCATGTCGAACCGGTAACCAGGAGCAATGGCTTTCCAGCCTCCCTCTACCGTTTCAACCTGCATACCCAGACGAACCAGAATGTCTTCTACCTCGGCATCCGGAAGCGTCAGGCTCAGAATCTGTTCAATACGGCTCTTACGAAGGGTGATCGTCGCAGCCTGCGGCAGGTCCTGCTCGCTGGTCACTTCGCTGACCGGGCCAGGCTGGCCACCACAGATATCAATCACCAGCTGAGTGGCACGTTCCATCGCGGTGCGCGCCAGATTGTAATCAACGCCGCGTTCAAAACGGTGAGACGAATCGGTGTGCAGACCATAATTACGGGCACGGCCGGCGATGGCGATCGGATTGAAGAACGCTGCTTCAAGGAGCAGGTCCTGCGTGTCACCGCTGACGCCTGAGAATTCGCCACCCATGACACCTGCAAGCGCAAGTGGCTTTTCGTGGTCAGCGATCAGCAGCGTGTCTGCGTTGAGTTCGATTTCCTGACCATCGAGCAATGTCAGCTTCTCGCCCTGCTCCGCCATACGGACACGGATACCACCCTGCACGCACTTGAGGTCGAAGGAATGCATTGGCTGACCAAGCTCAAGCAGGACGTAGTTGGTGATATCAACGACGGGGTCGATACTACGGATACCACTGCGACGCAGCTTTTCAACCATCCACAAAGGAGTCTCGGCATTCACCTTCACTCCGCGGACAACACGGCCGAGGTAACGAGGACATGCCTGTGGCGCTGCCACTTCGATGGAAGGAGCGTCTGAAATCACAGGCGCCACGGCCTGAATATCCGGACCAGAAACAGCCACCTTAGATAGCACACCCACTTCACGAGCCAGGCCGGCAATGCTGAGGCAATCTGCACGGTTTGGCGTCAGGTCGACCTCTACCACAGTATCGTCAAGGTTGAGATACTCGCGGAAATCCGTACCGACTGGCGCAGAATCCGGCAGCTCCATCAGCCCGTCAGAGCTATCAGCCATACCAAGTTCTGCCTCGGCACACAGCATCCCGAAAGACTCCACGCCACGCAGTTTTGCTTTCTTGATTTTAAAGCCGCCCGGAAGCTCGGCACCGATTTTGGCAAACGGTATTTTCAGGCCTTCACGTACGTTGGCAGCGCCACATACAATCTGAAAATTCTCAGTACCATCAGTCACCTGACAAAGGCTGAGCTTGTCGGCATCCGGGTGCTGTTCACGGCTTACGACCTGACCCACAACAACGCCGGAAAATTCACCTGCGACGGGCTCTGCGCCGTCGACTTCAAGGCCTGCCAGCGTAAGCTGATCGACCAGTTCCTGAGTAGTAATCTCAGGCTGTACCCATTCGCGTAACCACTGTTCGCTGAATTTCATAATCTGTTTACCTTAGCGCTGAGATTTACTTGAACTGCTGCAGGAAACGCAGGTCATTTTCGAAGAACAGACGCAGGTCGTTCACCCCATAACGCAGCATCGCCAGACGCTCCACACCCATGCCAAACGCGAAGCCGGTGTATTCGTCCGGATCAATGTTCACGTGTCTGAACACTTCCGGGTGGACCATGCCGCAACCACCGACCTCAAGCCAGCGGCGCTTGGTGCCTTCCGGCGTTTCAATCACCCACTCAATATCGATCTCAGCAGACGGCTCGGTAAACGGAAAGTAAGACGGGCGCAGGCGGACGACCAGGTCACGCTCAAAGAACACGCTCAGAAACTCCTGAATGGTGCCTTTCAGATCCGCAAAGCTGATGCCCTTATCGACCAGCAGGCCTTCAACCTGATGAAACATGGGTGAATGAGTCTGATCGTAATCGCAACGGTACACACGGCCCGGGCAGATAATGCGGATCGGCGGTTGCTGAGCTTCCATCGTACGCACCTGCACTGGTGACGTGTGGGTACGCAGCAGCGTCGATGCATCAAAATAAAAGGTGTCGTGCATCGCACGCGCCGGGTGATGAGACGGAATATTCAACGCCTCAAAGTTGTGGAAATCGTCTTCGATTTCCGGCCCTTCTGCGACCTGATAACCAGCGTTCGCAAAGAAAGACTCAATACGTTCCAGGGTACGGGTAACAGGGTGCAGACTGCCTTCCTGTACGGCGCGCCCCGGCAGGGTCACATCGATGGTTTCTGACGCCAGCTTGGCGTTCAGAGCGTCGGTCTCCAGCGCGGTTTTACGCGCATTCAGAGCCGTCTGAACCTGGTCACGGGCTTCGTTAATTACCGCGCCGACTTTCGGGCGGTCTTCCGGTGCAACATTACCAAGGTTCTTCATCAGGGCGGAAATTTCGCCCTTTTTCCCCAGGTACTGTACGCGTACCTGATCCAGTGCAGCGACATCGCCCGCGGCGGCCACTGCGGCCAGCGCCTGTTGCGTCAGGGCCTCTAGGTTTTCCATCGTTGTGATCCGTAAATTCATTCGGTTTCAGCAAAAAAATAGGGGAGGTCTTCCGAAGAAAGCCACTCCCCTATTCCCTGATAATCAGCCGGAGCTGACTATCGGTTCTGGTCACCCCTCAGTGAGAGGTGCAGTGAAATCACAGGCTGGACTTGGCTTTTTCAACCAGAGCCGCAAATGCTGCTTTTTCGTTCACTGCCAGATCAGCCAGTACCTTACGGTCAATTTCAACAGCGGCTTTTTTCAGGCCGTTGATGAACTTGCTGTAAGACAGACCGTTGATGCGAGCACCAGCGTTGATACGCGCGATCCACAGCTGACGGAACTGACGCTTACGCTGACGACGGTCACGGTAAGCATACTGACCAGCTTTAATAACTGCCTGCTTAGCTACACGGAATACACGGCTACGAGCACCGTAATAACCTTTAGCCTGCTTCAGAATTTTTTTGTGACGACGACGAGCGATCACACCACGTTTTACACGAGCCATAATTTATCTCCTGAAACAATCCAATCAAAGGTTAGGAAGCATACGCAGAACGAGCTTCTTGTCTGCAGCGTGCAGCTGAGACATACCACGCAGGTGGCGCTTACGCTTTGTGCTCTTCTTGGTCAGGATGTGGCTGCGGAAAGCATTACGGTGTTTGAAGCCGTTCGCAGTCTTTTTGAAGCGCTTAGCTGCGCCACTCTTAGTTTTGATTTTTGGCATTTTGATACTCCGAAAGTGATGGAACGTACAGAAACTAAGACCCTGTACAATTCCTGCCGTATTAACAGCAGCCATTCTGGCTACTGCAGCGTCTGGCAGAACGCAGAGACCCCGACATACATCGGGGCCTCTGTTTCATTTGAGAACCAGACTACTTCTTTTTGCCGGGCCCGATCACCATCACCATCTGACGGCCTTCCATCTTCGGACGCTGTTCAACAGTGCCGAGATCAGTCAGGTCCGCTTCGAGGCGGTTCATCAGGTCCATACCAATATTCTGGTGGGCCATTTCACGACCGCGGAAACGCAGTGTGATCTTGGCTTTATCTCCACCCTCCAGGAAGCGACGCAGGTTACGCAGTTTGATCTGGTAATCCCCTTCTTCAGTGCCCGGACGGAATTTAACTTCCTTAATCTGGACCTGGTGCTGTCGCTTCTTGGCTTCGGCCTTCTGCTTTTTCTCTTCGTAAAGCTTCTTACCGAAATCCATGATCTTGCAGACGATCGGATCGCCGTCTGAGATCTGTACCAGATCCAGCTCAGCTTCTCCTGCGGCTTCAAGTGCTTCTGCCAGTGAGACGACGCCTACTTGCTCGCCATCTGCGCCTATCAAACGAACCTCGTTTGCACGAATCTGGTCGTTGATGGCGGCTCTGTTGTCGCGGCCGCCTCGTTTATTATCGCGTCTGATGATCAGTTCTCCATTCCAAACCGACCGCGCTGCGAAATGCCTTCATTCAGAAGCTGCTTGAATGCTTCCAGGCTCATGGTACCAAGGTCTTCACCTTTCCGTGTACGCACAGCAACGGTGTTTGTTTCTTTCTCTTTATCCCCTACCACAAGCAGGTATGGGACCTTCTGTAAAGTATGCTCGCGGATTTTAAAGCCGATCTTCTCGTTTCTCAAGTCCGCAGCGGCCCGGAATCCTTCAGATTTCAGGTTTTTCGCCAGTTCTTCGCAATATTCGCCCTGAGAATCGGTAATATTGAGCACTGACACCTGCTGAGGAGCCAACCATGGAGGCATTGCCCCAGCGTAGTGCTCGATCAGAATCCCGACGAAGCGCTCGAAGGAACCAAGGATAGCACGGTGCAGCATCACAGGCGTTTTACGCTCGCCGTCTTCGTCAACGAACTGCGCGCCCAGGCGCTCTGGCAGCATGAAGTCGAGCTGAATCGTACCGCACTGCCACACACGGCCAATGCAGTCACGCAGAGAGAACTCGATCTTAGGTCCGTAGAACGCACCTTCACCCGGCTGCAGTTCCCAGTCCAGACCCGCATCGTTCAGAGCATCCTCAAGTGCTGCTTCTGCTTCATCCCACAGAGACTCTTCACCAATACGTCCTTCCGGACGGGTAGACAGCTTCATTTCTACCGCATCAAAGCCGAAGTCTTTGTAGACATCCAAAGTCAGCTTGATGAAGTCAGAGGCTTCCTGACGGATCTGGTTCTTGGCGCAGAAGATGTGCGCGTCATCCTGGGTAAACCCACGTACACGCATAATGCCGTGCAGCGCACCGGATGGCTCGTTACGGTGACAGCAACCAAACTCTGCCAGACGCAGCGGCAGGTCACGGTAGGACTTCAGCCCCTGGTTAAACACCTGAATATGACATGGACAGTTCATCGGCTTAACTGCGTAGCTGCGCTTCTCAGATTCGGTGGTGAACATGGCGTCTGAGTAGTGTTCCCAGTGACCTGACTTCTCCCACAGAGTGCGGTCTACCACCTGCGGAGTCTTGATCTCGCTGTAGCCGGCATCGTTCTGAACTTTACGCATATACTGCTCGAGTACCTGATAAATAGTCCAGCCGTTTGGATGCCAGAACACCATGCCTGGCGCTTCTTCCTGCAGGTGGAACAGATCCAGCTGCTTAGCCAGTTTACGGTGGTCACGCTTTTCAGCTTCTTCCAGGCGCTGCAGATACGCCTTCATTTCTTTCTTGTCGTTCCACGCAGTACCGTAGATACGCTGCAGCTGTGCGTTCTGTGAATCACCGCGCCAGTAGGCACCCGACACACGCTGCAGCTTGAAGATACGCATGACACGGGTATTTGGTACGTGCGGGCCACGACACATATCCGTGTACTCTTCGTGGTGGTACAGACCTACCGCTGTCTCACCCTTCTCGATCAGGTCAT
>PDUK01000005.1 GCA_006212115.1 Thalassolituus sp.
ATGACAAGGCTATCAGTCGGGAAGGTCTGAACAAGGCTTTGCGGACACTCGGATATGACACACGCCACCAGCATTGTTCTCACGGCTTCAGGGCCAGTGCGAGAACGATGCTGGATGAACAGTTGGGGCTCAGAATTGAATGGATCGAGCACCAATTAGCTCACAAGGTCAAAGATGCTTTGGGCAACGCCTACAACCGCACTAAACACCTGCCAGAGCGTATAGCTATGATGCAGCGATGGTCTGACTATCTGGATTCGCTCAAAGCGCAGCACTTATCTGGAAATGTTGTTGCTGCAAAATTTGGTGGCATGGATGGATGAAGGTTTCAGGTTGTATGCCACTTCTGTCATAGAGAAAAGCAAGCGTTCAGAAGAGGCACAACTGTTAACTGTAAACGTAGCTGATGACTTCAGATTTCGTGTCGAGTTATTGGGAGCGTCTCTAGCTGATAAGCTCTGGAACGTTCCCTTAAACCTGACTCCTGAACTACCAATAGCAGGAGCGGCTTATGTTCTTCATGCAGCTATTCAATCGCTTTATTGTGCCTGCAACCACGGTGACGATAATACATACACTGATGAAGACGCTTCTGAATGGCAACGGGAGGTTGTGGCAAAGGCCCAGGAACTGAAAAGGCTGCTGGGAACCTCAACAGATAAAAGGAATAGATGAGCACCTGAGGCGATCTATGGTTTCTAAAATTAAACCAGTAATGGAGCGTGAGCATTTAAGCACTAAGGGTACTTTGTGGCCATTGGCATTTGCTGGAGTATCCTCTGTTGGGCTGGTGGATGAAATTGCAGGGGCTGTCCAGTCTCAGGGGATATCGCTATCTACTATCCCGGCCCGCCCCGGTCGCTCCGCTAATCAGCTCCAAGTAACCCGATTGAGGTTCTGCTATGAGATGGCTGCCTACTTCTCGGAGCAAGTAACTCAAAGGCATAAGATAATTGCGGCGTTCGCCAATCTTCTGTTTCCCGACCCTAGCGGGGCATCCTACCGTCCTTCACAGGTTAGCCGGCTTAAGTCTGAACCCTTCTCTCACTCTCGAATTGCTGCTTTTGATGCTACTGCTGGCGTATATGGTCTCCACAACGCCGGAACGTCTCTTCCAAAAGTAATAGTGGCGCTTACTTCGTTACTTAAAGCGTACAGCGACAAATAGTGCCCAGTTTTACTTGAGGTTATTTGAGCGAAATTAGCTCATTTGATTGGCTCAATAGTTCCCGTAGTCCTTTTACGTTTACGGAGAGCTAATAATGACCGAACGCATCTTACGTCGCCCCGAAGTGCAAAAGCTGGTGGGCTTATCCCGAAGTTCCTTATATGCCCGGATTGCTTCCGGCGATTTCCCGCGCCCAATAAAGTTGGGGGGTATCCATAGCCGCTCTGTTGGTTGGCCTGAGTCTCAGGTCAGCCAGTGGATTTCTGAGAGAACTACCGCCGATTGTGGCGCAGGGAAGTGAGGAGGCTTAGATGAGAGACAGAAGCGACAACCGCCAAGAAGCCGCCCCTGCTGGAGGTATCCAGAGTAACCAGTATATCCACCAGCCAACGAAGCTGGAAAGAGTGTTGGCACACTTAATTGAGGTTGGAAATATCAGCCCGCGAGAGGCTATGGATCAATACCAATGCTGGCGATTGTCAGCGGTGATTCACACACTCAAAAAGGCAGGGATTCATATTGAAACCCACCAAGAGAGCCATGAGGGAGGCACTCATGCTCGCTATGTTATGAGTGAACAGAGCATTGCAGTTAAGCACCTGTCCGCGATCCAAGCGAGAAGGGTTAGCTGATGGCTTCTGGTCGGCAGAGGATGAAGGGGAGAAAGGAAAAATCCCCTTTCACTGCGCTACCATGGCATGTGCTCGACCATCCTGATGTGAGTGGTCTATCTGGTAATGCCTTCAAGCTCTTGGTGTATATGGCAAGGCAGTACCGGGGGCGAAACAACGGTGACCTGTCCGCTGCTTATGGTGTGATGACAAAGTATGGAGCCTTCAAGTCGAAAGATACGCTTCAGCGAGCCAAGGAGGAGTTGCTAAGCAAGGGGTTACTCATTCAGACAAGAGAAGGGCGGTTCACTAATCCCGGAGGTGTTTGTGCTTTATATGCTTTAGCCTGGCAGCCAATAGATGACTGCGAAGGAAAGCTTGAAGTTAAGAGTACAGCGGTAGCTCCAAGGTCATTTAAGCCTGAAACCTGAGATTTATATCATGGTATATCTAAGAAGAAGCCCGGATATCGGGCACGGTGCTTGTGGTAAATCGCCCCGGATATCGGGGCGGGTGGCACTGTTCTAAGCAGGCGATACAGCGCCAAGGCCCCTGTTTTCGGGGCGAGCTCTGCCCGGTAATCAGGCCGGGCTATCTGATAAATTTTTCAATTTCGCGGGCGTGAAAATTCGCCTGAGACGGCGGTCTCCTACCCTAAGGCTCTCAAGATTTACCCCGCCCCTCCCCATTTGCATATGTCAGAAGTGTTCCGTCGGGCATCAGAACGTAAAAGTGGGTTGATGTTGACGCTACAATTTTACCATTAGTCATGTCTTCCATAAGGCTCTCCAGCTCTGGGGTAGATTTCAAAAAGGGGGTATTTATGGGGGTGCTTGATGTGGACGCTTCACAGTAAATACCTTAGCTACGGTGCTTGAGGCCAAAGGTTCGACTCTTGGTGCCGCACCATACAAAAAAGCCCGTACAGCAATGTACGGGCTTTTTCTTTTTTGGGCAGTTGCTCTGTCAGCCTCAGAAAAATACTTTCATCTCGACCTGATAACCATTGCTGCTGTCTGTTTCGCTAAGGCTATAGCGCCACTCTCCAGCCTGCGGTGGTCCCTGATACAAGTCGTACGCTGTTGATAGGAGGCGCATAGCCTGTTCGCCTCCGCTATAGCTCTGCTGCTCTTCTTCTTGCAAATACCAGTAGGTCGCGGCCTCATCCTGTGTCGATAACATATATTCCTCGGGATCGTACGCATAGGTCATCGACATCGGTGACAACAGGGCGACGCACGTGGCGGCAGGGCGTAGCCAGCGCTGTTGACGTAACACGCGCTTCAGCAGTCCTTCGTCGATTGCGCCGATGGCAATCAGTGCTTCGCCAAGCTTGGCTCCGGCGTGCTCTTTCTGGTAACGCAGAGCGGCGTCTAACTGCTTCCGAGTGATTGCCTGGCGGTTAAGCAAAAGCTGGCCAAGCCGGAGTTTAAGGGATGTAGAGGACGGCATGTTCTGATCCTGGTAAAAGGCAACAGATCAAGAATGACACAGCGGCAGATGAGTTCCACATCGGCGCGTAATCCCGTGAGTATATTTTGTAACCAGTTCAGGGATGCGTTAACGAAACGTTACTGATTGATTTGTCATTAATGGGGGTGAAAAAAGAGGGGTAAAACGAGAGGTGAAGTTTGGGGATAAATGGGCGGTCAGGACTTCCTGTCCTACCGCCACAGCACCCTATACCTTCCTGGTATGTCGTCCGTGAACGAGTTCCTTTCTGTAATCCTTACTGGCCTCCTGGCCACAATAATCCGTTGCTTCCGTATCTTCCCTGCGCATCCTGCCCGGCACTCCGGCCGAATCCTACCTACTGCATCCTGCGGCTGATCCCATCAGCGTGTGCGTCCTGCGGGAATAAAGATAGCAAAACTGTGATTTTCTGTTACCTGACTATTGTGACGCCATGTTACGGAAGGGTGTCGCGAAATAACAATGTGGCAATAAAAACGAGTAAAAACAAAGGCTTAGTATATATGCTTTGTGAGTATGAGTTAAATGAGAAGAGTTTTCGGATAAATATCCCACCCCTTTGTGCGATATATCGCACAAAGGGAAGGGCGAAAGTCTCCAGCCGAGAAACCGGCGTTCAGAGAAAGGTGTGCAATGGTTGAAATATTACAGATATCTACACTTTGTTGCATCTTTGGTTGTGTAACTCTTTGTATGAAAAAGCATCACCGTTTCTTACGTTGGGCCAGTTCGGCCTTATGTGCATTGTAGCGATCCGAGAAGCCTTGAGGGTCCGCCAGCTCGCCGTCCTCGCGCAGTGTTGGGTAGCTCAGCCCTGATTCCCGGCACAGGCGGGCAATCTTTGGTTGGCACCATTCGAAGAGTAGACGATCAAACCAGGGTTGTGGGAGGCGTTGTTCATCGTACATGCCCGCGCGCTGGCGCTGATAGTGTGCCTCGTTAAGAATGATGGCGGCCGCGACGGAGACATTGAACGACTGCACCATGCCTCGCATGGGGATGATGAGATGTTCGTCGGCCATGTCGGAAGCAATATCGCTGACACCTTCTCTCTCGGTTCCCATCAGCAAAGCGGTTGGCTGGGTGAAATCGTAGTCACGATAGTCAATTGCACGATCGGTCAGGTGGGCTGCGACGACTTTAATGCCCTGGTCCTGCAACTCTTTGATACCCGTTTCGATATTGGCGTGCGTCTGAACCTCGATCCAGTCGGCGGAACCCGCAGTTGCGGCGGTTTTGAGGCGATAGCGATCCCGTGGCCAGACATGATGAATTTTGGGAATACCCACGGCATCACAGGTACGGGCGATTGCGGCCAGGTTGTGCGGCTTGTAGACCTCATCCGTTATTACGGTCAGATCCGGCTGGCGCATAGCAAGGGTCTGGCGGATACGTTCATAGCGTTCCGGGGTCATAACCGGTACTCCTGGGTGGTCATTAAAGGGCGAGGATTGTATAAAAGGCCTTTCACAGATGCACGAGAGAATCATGAGCGGAAATCCTTTACTTGGTATGCAGTACGTCTGGCGCGGTTTTCAGAACCTCAGAACACCGGGTTTACGTCGATACGTAGCCTTTCCTCTGTTGTTGAATATTCTGATTATGGGTGGGGCCAGTGTGTGGGTCATTACACATATTGATGGCTGGGTCGGACAGATCGTCGACATGCTCCCGGGCTTCCTGGCGTTTCTGTATTGGCTACTTATGCCATTGGCGGTCTTGGTTGTGGTGTTTGGCATGGCGTACTTTTTCAGCGCTGTGCTGATGATTCTTGCCGGTCCACTCAACGGTCTGTTGGCTGAGCGTGTTGAAACCATGCAGGGACACACGTTACCGGATGAATCCATCCCGGCAATGACGGTGCGTACCTTGGGGCGAGAGCTGACCAAGATGATGTATTACCTGCCCCGTTATCTGGGAATCTTCCTGCTTGGCTGGATTCCGGGTATCGGGCAATTACTGGCACCGCCGTTATGGTTCTGGTTTGGTGGATGGATGATGGCGTTGCAATACACTGACTTGTCGTTTGATAACCATACAAAACCGTTCGCCGATGTGCGCGAGCGTATGTCTCAGGATCTTTGGACGGTAATGGGCTTCGGCACCCTCGTCGCTCTGTTGCTGACGGTGCCTGTGATCAATCTCTTTGTGATGCCTGCTGCGGTCATTGGCGCGACCCTGATGCGACTTGAGCGCATGCCTTTTGACGGCGCATCTGGAAAAGTCGGCTATGCTGAGTTATCAGGAAATGAGACTCCAAGGCTGACGCACGATGAAACTCAGGGTACTGGTCGTTGATGATGCGGCCTTTGTTCGCGATCTGGTAAAAAAAGCAGTCCGGGACACCTATCCCGGCTGCGAAATCAATGAAGCAACCGACGGTCGCAAGGCTGTTACCATGCTGAATCAGCGAGAAATCAACCTGGTTTTGTGCGACTGGGAGATGCCCGAGATGTCGGGTATCGAAGTACTTGAATGGATGCGTTCCGACGAACGCTATAAGAAGACGCCCTTTATGATGATCACCAGTCGGGGCGACCGGGATCATGTTGTCAAAGCCGTACAGGCGGGTGTGTCTGACTATATCGGCAAACCTTTCACTCGCGAAAACTTCGTTGAAAAAGTCTCCAAAGTGGTCGCCAAACATCTGGGTGTTAAGCCCGGTGACGGGCCCGCTTTAAAAGGCATGCCGGGCCAGCAGTCTGCGGATGTGCTCATGGGCAAACCTGCCTCTGCGTCTCCGTCCGGTGGCGCTACGAAATCCGTTAGCAATGATATGGGCGGCGCCAGTGTATTGATGGGCGGGGGCGCAAAACAAGCCGCGCCTGATAAAGCCGCTGCGCCTTCTGGTAGCGCCCCGAAAACTCAGGCACAAGGCGCCAAGTCGAAAAACAAAGCGCGTGGTGTGGCCAGTGTTCGCTTTGGTTCCGGTGGTTCTGCGAAATTGGTTCTGAAAGATATCAATCTTCAAGAGATGATCGGCGTGTTCCGTCGAGAGGGTGCTTTACCTGCTCTGTTAGAACCGGCGGTCGCAGATATTGTGGATCAGGATTCTGGCGACGTCGCCCGGATTAATGGCTATGTGCGTATGATGCAGGCACAGGAGCCACATCCGGATGCAGAAACCATACAGATGCTGATTCGTTTCGTGGACGACGATGAAGATAAGCTGTCAGTACTCTCACGATTTATCGCCAAGGTTCGCTGACCCTGCGAAGCGCGCGGTGAAGCAGCTTCCTGAGCCAAATTGACTACTGACCTCCAGCTCTCCCCCATGCCGTAACAGCACATGTTTGACGATGGCCAGTCCCAGCCCAGTACCACCTGTATGTTTACTCCGGCTTGGGTCCGCCCGATAAAATCGCTCCGTTAAGCGCGGTAGGTGATGCTCTTCTATACCCACTCCCGAGTCCGTCACAGCGAAGCAGAGATCGTTATCCTGCGTGTACCACCGTACGGTTATATCGCCGCCGTCAGGACTGTATTTGACGGCGTTGATCACGAGGTTGGTAAACGCGCTGCGCAGTTCGTGTTGGTAACCGGATAACCCCAGATCGGTTTCCAGTGAGAGATGGATGCGGTGCCTTCCTGCGGATACCGCCAGTGCTTCTTCGGTGATCTGCTCCAGAAGAGCAATAATATCGACCGGTGTGCGCTGTTCTGGTGAGCCGTTCTCCAGTCTCGATAACGCCAGAAGGTCACGTACCAGAGCGTCCATCCGGTCTGCCTGCTCCTGCATCTGAACCAACATGCGCTTTGCACCGGCTGGAACAAGATCTTCGAATGTCTCGAGATATCCGCGTATTACCGTTAACGGGGTGCGCAGTTCATGGCTGACATTACCTACAAAGTCTTTCCGCATCTGTTCCAGCTGGCGCAGGCGGCTGACATCATGAACGACGATCAGGCGCTCATTACGCCCAAACAGCGTTATGGCCATCGACAGCCAGCGGTCTTTGGCAACCGGGGATGGCAGCTCCAGAGGCGCGTCGAACTGTCCCTGTACAAAGTAGGAGGTGAATTCTGGCGTTCGTATCAGGTTGGTAATGGGTTGGTTGATATCGACCGGGTCGCGCAATCCCAGTAATTTACCAGCAGAGCGGTTCCACCACTCCAGATTGCCCTGCCGGTTGACCATCACAATACCCTCATCCAGCGCAGAGGTGGAATCCTGCAGTCGGTCTGTCAGAGCCTGCAATTTGACGCGGTAGCGTTGGCTGCGCTTGGTCGGGCGCAGGCTGAGTTTGATCAGATCACGCCAGATTCCATGCGATTCGGGGGCTTCACGGGTTTCGTAGGTAGTCAGCCAGTGTTTCATTCTCAGAGCCTGACGCAGGTTCCAGATCACCAGAGCGACGGCCAGCAACGCAAGAGGCAAGAAGGGGAAGGGGCTCCACCAGACACCGCTGACGCCGATGGCCAGCAGAATCAGGAGCCAGCGCCGTTCCTGACGCCAGCCCGGCATTGTCAGGAGGCTCGGGTTGAGAAGCGGTAGCCAGTTCCGCGTACGGTCTGTATCAGTTGTTCATGAGATTGGCCGAGGGCTTTGCGCAGTCGACGGATATGGACATCGACAGTGCGTTCTTCAACGTACACATTGCCACCCCAGACCTGATCCAGAAGTTGCGAGCGCGAATATGCACGCTCCTGATGCGTCATAAAGAATTGCAGCAGGCGGTATTCGGTCGGACCGACGTCTACGGCTTTATCGTGCGCCATGACGCGGTGACATACAGGATCAAGAATCAGGCCGTTGACCTCAATCGTTTCTTCGACGCCCAGTGGAGTCGCACGACGTAGTACAGCCTTCAGGCGGGCAACCAGCTCACGTGGGGAGAAGGGCTTGGTGATGTAATCATCTGCGCCGCTTTCGAGCCCCTGAACCTTGTTCTCTTCTTCGCCTTTTGCTGTCAGCATGATAATCGGCAGCTCTGCCGTCGCTTCTTCGCGTTTCAGGCGGCGGGCAAATTCCACACCGCTGACGCCAGGAAGCATCCAGTCGAGCAGAATCATATCGGGGCGTTGGTCCACGACGAGGGAGTGTGCTTCCTGTACATTTTCGGCTTCGAGGCACTCGTAACCGGCCATCTCGAGAGCAACAGCGATCATTTCCCGGATAGGGGCTTCGTCATCGACGATCAGTACGCGTTTACCAGCGGTTGTCATAGTCCATTCACAGATTAGTTATCATTACCGCTGTATTACACAGTGGCGATGTTACAGATTTGTGACTGGGGCGGGAAAAATCACATCAGGAAGTGAGAAACGATACCGGCCCAGATAATGACACCATACCAATGAGATTGCCGGAATACGCGGAAGCAGACGTCGCGGTCGCGGCTGCGGGCAGACCAGATTTGCCAGGAGAGGAAGAGTGCCCCAGCGGCAAGCGCTACGAAGTACACCCAGCTGAAGTCGAACTGTTGCCCTGCAAAGAACAGGAAGCCAATGTTGAGTGCCTGCAACACCGCAATCATGTGCAGGTCGAGCTCACCGAACAGAATAGCCGTCGATTTAACTCCAATCTTCAGGTCGTCATCGCGGTCGACCATGGCATAGAAGGTATCGTACGCCATTGTCCAGCATAGGTTCGCAGCGTAGAACAACCAGAGATAGGCAGGCAAGGTTTCGGATTCAGCAGCAAACGCCATGGGAATCGCCCATGAGAAGGCCGCGCCAAGAAAGAGCTGCGGCAGATGCGTATGACGCTTCATAAATGGATAAATCGCCGCCAGAGCGACCCCACCGAATGACAGCCAGATCGTCATGCTGTTAGTCAGCAGAACCAGTAAAAACGAGGCGCCAATAAGTAGTGCAAAGCCTTTCAGTGCGGCACCAGGCGTTAAGGCCCCCGTTGCCAATGGGCGCTCGCTGGTGCGCTTAACATGGCCGTCCACCTTACGATCTGCGTAATCATTAATGACGCACCCTGCGGAGCGCATCATAAATACGCCAAGGGTGAAAATAACCAGATTAGCGATCGTCGGCATGCCCTCGGCGGCAGTCCACAGCGCCCAGAATGTGGGCCAGAGCAGGAGGTAAGATCCGACGGGTTTATCAAGGCGTGTAATGGCAATCCAGGCGCGCCAGGAAGGCCAAAGAGTGTCTAGTCGGGCTGTGAACACAAGCTTCTCGGTATGGCTGTCAAAGTTCGTCGAATTGGCCGAGGTCAGGGCTGAAGGCCTCTGTAACCATTAACCGGCATCCATTCACTCTGAACACCGATCGGCGCGCCCAGTTTAACCCAGCAGCATTCGCTTTGCAGCGGGACACCCGTACGAACTCGCGTTGTAGGTCCGGTTGACTGAACAGGAAGCTCCCGAGTGAGCGATTACCGAGATATCGTAGTCGTGACAATGGTCCCCGTAAGGCACGGTCGGGCACCGCCGTTCGTGCGTACACCACAGCGGTATCCTGTAAATACAGAATGACCTCACGGTGCCAGATGCGCTCAGATGGGCCCAATCCCAGCTCTTTCTGTTCTGTGGGGGTGGCGTAGCTGAAGCCCTCTCGTTGGCATTCTACTCGGAAATTACCAGGGGACAGGGCAGAAAGCCGCGCCGTCAGCGAGCCCTCGTCGGTGAGCCAGGCGCGCCAGCGACGCGGTATCAGCGACGGCAAAACATGCAGGCGCGTCGACCAGGCTGGACGGGCTGGATGGATCAAAGAAGGGAAATCTGAGGCTCGGATCATGCCGCGGAGCATGCGCCAAAACGGACTGTCAGGCAAGTGAGACAGGGCGATTGTCCTACAATTGTTGTGAAATATGCCCGGAATTGACCGTTGCTTTTACTATACTGGCCCAGTAGTTTTACCGACCTTTAAATTCACCGAATCATAGGTATGTAGCATGAAGAAGTGGGAATGTGTTGTTTGTGGCTGGATTTACGACGAAGAAGCCGGTGCGCCTGAAGAAGGCATCCCGCCGGGTACTCGCTGGGAAGACGTGCCAGACGATTTCATCTGCCCGGATTGTGGTGTGGGCAAAGAAGATTTCGAGATGGTTGAAATCTGATCATTGAGGCTGCTGTATATCAGCAGCCATTTTTTGCCTCTCAGACCTCTCCTAATACAAAACAAAACGGATCTTCTATGAGTAATTCCACCGCTCCAATTGTGATAATTGGTTCCGGCTTGGCCGGATATAACCTGGCAAAAGAGTTACGCAAACTCGACGCCGAACAGTCACTTCTTATGATCACCGGTGATGACGGTCGCAGCTACTCCAAGCCGATGTTGTCGACAGGTTATGGTAAAGGTAAGACCGCGGACGAATTGGCGATGAATACCGCTGCGGGTATGGCGGATCAGTTGAATATGACTGTTCGCACCAACACGCGCGTGACTGCCATCGACGTTGCTGCACACACAGTCAGCATCAATGATGAGACCGTAGAGTACAGCAAGCTGGTTCTGGCGTGGGGTGCCGAGGCAGTGGGTCCTCGTATCGAAGGTGGTGCAGAAGACCGGGTTTTCTCCATCAATGACCTCGAAGACTACGCCGCTTTCCGTGCTGTTGCCGACGGCAAAAAGCGTGTACTGATTATGGGTGCAGGTCTGATTGGTTGTGAGTTTGCCAACGACATGACCGCTGGTGGCTTCGAGTGCGAAATCGTCGCACCGTGCGATCAGACATTCCCGACTCTGTTGCCGGCACCGGCGGCATCCGCTGTTCAGGCCGGTCTTGAAGGCATCGGTGTTAAGTTCCATTTGGGACCACTGGTCAGCCGCATCGAGCGTGATGGCGAGGGTGTGATCGCAACTCTGGATAACGGCGACACTATTCAGGCAGACGTTGTGGTCTCTGCGATTGGCCTGCGTCCACGTACGCAGCTGGCCGCTGATGCGGGTATCAAAGTGAACCACGGTATCGTGGCAGACCGTCTGCTGCAGACCAGCGCTGAAGACGTTTACACCTTGGGTGACTGTGCTGAAGTGGAAGGCCGCGTATTGCTGTACGTTCTGCCTCTGATGGCTTCTGCGCGTGCTCTGGCGAAAACTCTGACCGGAACACCTACTGAAGTCAGCTATGGCGTTATGCCAGTCAGCGTGAAGACGCCAGCGTGCCCTGTCGTTGTTTCACCACCACCTGCAGGCGACGCCGCAGGCCGTTGGATTGTCGAACAGGAAGGCAATGACGTACAGGCAGAATTCCGTAACGAAGCCGGAGATCTGCTCGGATACGCTTTGACCGGAGCAAAAGTAGCGAATAAAGTAGCACTCAACAAAGAATTACCGGCAATCATGCCCTGATTCTCTGTAACATCATTGGCCTGCATGCAGGCCAATACAGACAACAGAAACAAGGATAACACTATGCGTAAACCAGAACTGGCTGCGGCCATCGCTGAAAAAGCAGACCTTAGCAAAGAAAAAGCAGCAGAAGTTGTAACTGCTTTCACTGATCAGATTGCTAAGTCTTTGAGCGAAGGCGACTCTGTAACTCTTATCGGTTTCGGTACTTTCGAAGTACGTAACCGTGCTGAGCGTCAGGGTAAGAACCCGCAGACTGGTGAGCCAATCACCATCGCAGCAGCCAAAGTTCCTGCGTTCAAGCCAGGTAAGGCACTGAAGGAATCTGTCCAATAAGCGGCGGTTCCGATATCGTCACCGCCGGAGAACTGACTGAAGAGTGGGTTCGCCGGTTGGTGGTCGGCGAGGGGCTATGCCCCTTTGCCAGTCCAGTGATGGACGCCCTCCGTATCCACGTCTGTGGTGCAACCGATGACAATACTGTGACCGCTGAGTTTATGACGTTACTGCAGCAGGTTGCCGAAGCCTCCCCCTCTGATCTACCTACCGCCTTGTTTGTGGTGCCGAATACCTATTCAGACTTTGACGAATACTGGAACTGGACTCTGATTTGCGATGATCTTCTGGTACAGATGGGCTATGAAGGTCTGCTGCAGTTGGCGACGTTTCATCCGCGTTACGAGTTTGAGGGTGAAGACGAAAGCGATATGAGTCACTTCACCAACCGGTCTCCGTTTCCGATGCTGCATATTATCCGTGAGCAGGATATCGAAGATGCCTTGAAGCAAGTCCGTAATCCGGACAGAATTCCCGAGAGAAATCGCCAACATATGCGCCGTATAGGGCATAATGGCCTATTAGCGGTAATGCCAGCACTGGCTGACACAGCGGTGTTTGCAGGCATAACCAATCACACAGAGGCATCTGATAACTGACAGATGCTGTCGTTACAGGAGGCTTCCCTTGTTTAAATTTCGTATGCTGCTTTGGTTCCTTTCAAAACTGATGCAGAAAGCAGCCAAGAAAAATCCTAAGTTCCGCGAACAACTATCCGGCCAGGACATGGCGTTTCAGCTTCAGACGGAAGACGGTAAAGCGGTGCGTCAGTTCGTCGTGAAAGACGAAAAAGTATCCAGTAAGGGCAAGGCTCACAGTAACCCTGCGTTCACTATCAGCTTTAAAGATGCGCAGACGGGTCTGAAAATCATGACCTCGAAAGACCGTAACGCCTTTATGCGTGGTATTCAGGAAAAAGACATCAAGATTGATGGTGACCTGTCCAAAGTCATGTGGTTCCAGGGCATCAGCAAGTACCTGAAACCATAAAAGAATAATAATACTGAGGGAGCATACCGTGACGCTGACAACCCGAATCCTTGTAGCCATGGCTTTGGCTGGCGTAACGGGCGCCATAACGTATCACCTCCTTGCGATGCCGGATCTTAATGGTTCTGTTCGTTATGTACTGGATGATCTGCTGGCTTCCGGGCTGTTTGCGCTGATCGGTAAGATCTTTGTCGCCAGCCTTAAGGTCCTGGTTGTCCCTCTGGTGTTTGTCTCGCTCGTCTGCGGCGTCTGTCATCTAAGCGACCAAAGTAGCCTTGGTCGCATGAGCCTTAAGACTATTGTGTTGTACCTCGCGACCACAGCGATTGCGATTTCTGCTGCCATGACGCTGGCTAATATTGTGAACCCGGGTGTGGGTATTGAGCTGGAGGCTGAGGCCAATTTTGCGCCGCCTCAGGCTGTTCCATTGCTGGATGTTCTGGCGAATATTTTCCCGACTAACCCTTTCCAGGCGATGGCTGAAGGCAACATGCTGCAGGTGATTGTGTTCGCCATTCTGGTGGGACTGGCGATTGGTCGGTCGGGTGTGCCGGGTGAACGCATTGGGAAACAATTCAACGACTGGAACGACGTCCTGATGACGTTGGTATCGATGTTGATGAACCTTGCGCCGTACGGTGTGTTCGCTCTGCTGTTCAGCTTGTTTGCCTCAAAAGGGCTCGGGCCGGTCCAGGAATTACTGTCGTACATGCTGACTGTGATTACAGTACTGTTGGTACACGGGCTGGTGGTTTACCCGATCATACTGCGCATGTTCTCTGGTATGTCACCCATCATCTTCCTGCGCAAAATGTGGCCGGTGCAGATGTTTGCATTCAGTACCGCATCCAGCAGCGCAACCTTACCTGTGACCATTAAAAACGCTGAGCAGAATCTTGGCGTGGGCACGCGCTCAGCCTCATTCGTGCTGCCTCTGGGCGCGACCATCAATATGGACGGCACTGCGATTATGCAGGGGGTAGCAACCGTCTTTATTGCGCAGGCATTCGGGCTCGATCTGAGTATGGGCGATTACTTGCTGGTTATTGCCACGGCGACGCTGGCATCGATCGGTACGGCGGGGGTACCCGGTGTGGGATTGATTACCTTATCCATGGTGCTTCAGCAGGTCGGACTGCCGGTGGAAGGTATTGCCCTTATTATCGGCGTTGACCGGTTGCTGGATATGATCCGTACAGCCATCAACGTGACTGGTGACACTATGGTGTCCGTTGTGATTGCTAAGTCAGAAGGCGTGTTGAACGAGCAGCGCTATATGGACACAACGACGCAGGTTTCATTGGATAACAAGGAAGCCTGATACTGTGCTGTATCGTGTTTTGCTGCCCCTGATCGCTCTATTGGCTATCAGTGGCGTTGCAGTCGCCGCCGATGCGGCAACCGATATGGGTAATGAACGCGCAGACGACATCGTGTCTCTGAGTGGCGTCATGGGCATATCAATACAGGTAAAGCAGCAGGCAGAAGCTGCTTTTCCCGAGGTCGCTACCGACATTTATAAAGAGAGCGCAGAGAACTCAGCTCAGAAAAGACGGCTGCTTATGTCGTTGTCAGACTGGTCTCAGCCAGCGCTCGCAGAGCGCTTTCAGCAGGTACTGAATACCTACTCGGATGACGAGCAGCGTGCGCTGTTGGCTTTGTTGCAGGACCCCTTGATGGCTCAGGCGCGCCACGCTGAAGAGGTTGCACTGTCTGAGCAGAATACGCAGGCGTATCAGGATTACCTGACGCGGCTGGAGCGTTATCCACCCGGCCGCGCGCGGGCTCAGCGCGTCGATAAGCTTGCCAAAGCAATGCAGATGGAACGCTGGATCACAAAAGCCAACGAGGCTGTCAGCAAGGGGAGCACTGTCGCTTTGAGTGGGTCAGTGAACGTAGCTGTAACCGGAGCTGCGGTTGCGAATAAGGCTGGGGGGAAAGTTGGGAGAGCCGTTCGCTATTTTCTGTTTTATGCGTACCGACGTATCAGTAATCCAGAGATGGATCAGTTAGTGCGCCTCTGGTCAGAGCCTTTGATGCAGCGTTGGTTAAACGATGCCTTTAAGGCT
Source organism: Thalassolituus sp. (assembly GCA_006212115.1). Taxonomy (GTDB): domain Bacteria; phylum Pseudomonadota; class Gammaproteobacteria; order Pseudomonadales; family Oceanobacteraceae; genus Thalassolituus. Next base: position 14,901 of record PDUK01000005.1, read on the forward strand.
CTGCCCGGCGAGGTGTCTGCTGCGCCTACTGATTCAGAATACTGATTAAGTCGGCGAAGCTATCCTGATTGTCGACAAGATTATCGGCGACCTCAGCAGCATCTTCTGGAGTCAGACCTAAGCGTACAAAAACAGCTTCTGGAATCGTTTCTGATGGACCGTCACCAATGCCACGCTCACGCAGAAGTCTCACTGCTACAAATAACAGGTTGGCATAACCCGAGTAATCACCATCGTAGTTCGGATTGTGCATCTGTCTCAGGGACGCGATAAGTTCACCGGGCATCTGCCATTGCATCATCAACGCTGCCGCGCACTGTTCCCGGCTCATGCCCAGCAGGTAGTTTTCGATATAGAAGCGGTTGATGTGCGGGTTAGCTTCGATGTGACGGTTGATCAATGAAAACTGCGGCGGGAATATCTGAGCCAGAATCAGAAAACCGAAGTTATGCAGCAGACCACTGAGATACGCCATACCCTGAGAGGGACGTCCTGCAGCTGGGATTTTTTTAACCAGATCGCCACACAAGGCCGCTGTCATTACGGCTTGTTTCCAGAACGGTGTATAGCCGTGTGGGCCTTCTTTCGGCACCGATAGAGATCGACCAAGCGCCAGCCCCAGTGCCAGATTAATTACAAGATCAAAACCCAGAACGCGAATGACCGCTTCTTCCACGCTTTTGATTTCACCACGCGTACCGTAATACGGCGAGCGGGCCCAGCTCAGCACCTGCGCTGACATACCCGGATCGACCTCAATGGTCGTGGCCAGTGTTTTGGTGTCGGCTTCCGGATCGACTCTAAGCTCAATAATCTTTCGTGCAACTTCCGGCAGTGGTGGCAGGTCGAGTGTTTCTTCCAGGCGTTGCTTAATGCGCAGTGGCGTAAACTGGCGGATGGCGGTGTGCACATCATCCAGATCCTGAATGCTACCTTGCTCGGGGTTGTCTGCACGTAGTGGCGTGCTGTAGTTACCAACGTGAGAGCTGGTGGTCAGGGCGCGAAATTCCGACATGGGAATTTTCAGCCAGCTTCTGCCTTCCTCGCCGGAATACACGTACAGCTCTTTTTCACGCAACAGAGCCTGATCAATCATGGTCTCCATTTCTGTGATTTGAGGAATGGCGGGAAACTCGTCCAGCTTGTAGCGTGCCTTCAGCGTGTCAATTTCATCTACGGACAGCGCGGTAAACTGACGACCAAACGAGTGGGACAATTGCGTCAGGTCCAGCATCCGGTCTCCCGGTACCAGTACCTGAACCTGCCCAAGGTCGTCTTTTAAGAATACGTTGTAAGCCACTTTTGACGAATAGGACGCAGGGGGATTACTTTGCATGATTTCAAACAGCTCCTTGTCATCAGCGGCGGAGTAGGGGATACGCCAGTCTTCAAGGATTTTTTGCACGACGGCAGGAATGGCAGACATGTGGATACCCCGATGTTCGATCTTTCAGAAAATATAGTTCAGATCCTGAAAAATGTTGCCAATCGGGCAGAAATAATTAGAAAACCGCTATTTCAGAAGTTGCAGCGATAGGGCTAAACGTTTGCGAACCGCTCAGCGTCGCCTAGCCAGCGTTTGATCAATGGTTCAACGGTTCCGGGGTGGTGATACCAGAGGTCGTTAGCCATTTCCTGAACTTGCGGTAAGAGGTCAGCATCCCGCTGCAGGTCAGCAATACGCAGTAACTGCAGGCCGGTCTGGCGTGTCCCGAGGAGCTCGCCGGGGCCGCGAATCTCCAGGTCTTTCTCGGCGATATAAAAACCGTCCTGGCTGTCGCGCATGACCTGTAAACGCTGCTTACTGGTGAAAGACAGTGGCGATTTATAGAGAAGCACGCAGTGGCTCTTAGCACTACCCCGACCGACCCGGCCGCGCAGCTGATGCAACTGCGCAAGGCCTAGTCGCTCCGGGTTCTCGATGATCATTAAACTGGCGTTGGTAACGTCAACGCCCACCTCGATGACGGTCGTTGCGACTAACAGATCCAGCTCATGGGCTTTGAACTGCGCCATGATGTCGGCCTTCTCAGCGGCTTTCATGCGTCCATGAACGAGTCCGATACGTAACTGTGGAAGAGCGAGCTTGAGTTCCTCTGCGGTATTTTCTGCGGCCTGACATTGCAGGGCTTCGCTCTCTTCGATCAGAGTACACACCCAGTAGGCCTGAGCCCCTTCAGAGCATGCATCGTTGACCCGGGTAATGATTTCCGGACGACGCTGATCACTGATTGCGGCGGTTGTAATTGGGCTGCGTCCGGGGGGAAGTTCATCGATCACCGAGGTATCGAGATCGGCGTAGGCGCTCATGGCCAGCGTCCGCGGAATCGGCGTGGCGGTCATAATCAGCTGGTGCGGGGCAAGACCGGCTCGTTCGCCCTTTTCCTTTAACGATAAACGCTGATGGACACCGAAGCGGTGTTGCTCATCAATGATTACCAGGCCGAGCTTCGCAAATTGCACTTCGTCCTGAAACAGCGCATGGGTACCAACGACCAGTTGTGCCGTACCCTGCTCGATATCCAGTAATGATTGCTCACGCGCTTTGCCCTTCACTTTACCAGCGAGCCAGCCTGTCTGAATGCCGAGCGGTTCAAACCAACCTGTCAGGTTGCGGAAGTGCTGCTCTGCCAGAATCTCTGTGGGTGCCATCAGGGCGACCTGATACCCCTGTTGCAGCAGTTCACAGGCCGCGAGCGCTGCCACTAGGGTTTTACCTGAGCCAACATCGCCCTGTACCAGTCGCAGCATAGGATAGGGCTGTTGCAAATCGGCGGTGATTTCGTCGGTCACCCGCTGTTGCGCGCCCGTCGGGGTGAACGGCAACTGCTGCAGTAACGCATTGCGCAGTGTATGGTCGCTAAGAATCGCTGGTGCCTTGTCGGCCTGTACCTGGGCGCGGAGTTTAAACAGCGACAGCTGGTGGGCTAAGAGCTCTTCCAGAATAAGACGCTTATGTGCGGGATGGGACCCGGACTCCAGCTCCATCAGATTGGTATCTGACGGGGGGTGATGCAGAAATAACAGGGCTTCACGCAGTCCGGGCAGTCGCCATTGTGTACACCATTGTTCGGGTAAGAGGTCAGGGAGGGCGACTCCATCCCGTCGCAGCAGGTCGACCATCTGTTCGTGCAGCAATCGCAAACGTTGCTGCGTAATGCCATCGGTGGCGGGGTAGATGGGCGTTAATGAGGCCTCTAATGGGGCATCGAGTCCTTCTTCGACGCGTTGATATTCAGGGTGGTAAAGTTCAAGACCACTGGCTCCCCGGCGTGGTTCGCCGTAGCAGCGTAAAAGAGTTCCGGTACTGAGTTGCTTCTTTTGCGCTGCGTTGAAATGAAAAAAGCGCAGGTTAACAAGACCGCTCTGGTCCTGCAGTTTGACCAGCAGGCTACGACGCTTGCCGAACACGATGCTGGAACCTCTGACCTCGCCCTGAATCACTGCCGGACGCATGGGCTGTAATCCGGCAATCGGCGTGATTTTACTGCGGTCCTCGTATCGGAATGGCAGATGAAACGCCAGATCCGTCAGGTTGAAAATATTGAGCTTACCGAGCTGCTCAGCGAGCTTAGGGCCAACGCCTTTCAGGTCGGTTAGCTTGCCAGCAACGCTCATCGTTTACTTCTTGGCCCAACAGAGCTTGGTGTTTTCGATCAGTAAATCGATAGCATTGCCCCGAGGAAAGCTTGCTCGCCAGGCCAGCGCTACCGTACGGAACGGGGCGGGCTCGCGGAAAGGCCGTGTTGCCAGCAGGTTGTCATCCATATTACCGAGCGCGCTTTCTGGTAAAACGGTGACACCTAAGCCGCTCGCTACCATGTGCTTGAGCGTCTCCAGTGAGCTGCCCTCCAGCACACTACCGACCCGACTGTGTTGTTTGCGATGCAATGCTGGGCAGTGTTCAAACACCTGATCACGGAAGCAGTGGCCTTCACCCAGCATCAGCAGGTCCGCATCGATAAGCTGCTCGGGATCAATGTCTTTTTGTTTGGCGAGCTCGTGTGACTTAGGCAGCACGACAACAAACTTCTCTTCATAAAGAGGGCGCGTGACGACGTCGGGTTCGGTAAATGGCAGGGCAATCACAATGGCGTCCAACTCGCCATCGCGGAGCTGTTTGCGCAAAACACCGGTGTAATTTTCTTCGAGATACAGTGGCATCGAGGGCGCTGCGTGATGAATCTGCGGCACCAGATGAGGAAAAAGATACGGCCCAATGGTGAAAATAGCGCCGAGTCGCAGTGGCGTTGAGAGCTGGTCTTTCCCAGAGCTGGCGATGTCTTTGATCGCGCGTGATTCTTCTAGAACCCGCTGTGCCTGAGCAACAATGCGCTCTCCTAATGGTGTGATGCTGACGGAATTCTTGCTCCGTTCAAAAATCGCCACCTCTAACTCGCTTTCCAGCTTCTTTATCGCTACGCTGAGCGTCGGTTGGCTGACGTAACATTTTTCGGCCGCTCTGCCGAAGTGCCGTTCTTGAGCAACGGTGACGATATAGCGGAGTTCGGTCAGGGTCATGATTGTTACCTTGAATGACGGCGACGATTTTGATTTATTTTACCTATACTTAGCGACAGCGAAAGACCGTAACAAAATAAAACTAAAGGTATCGCCATGATGCGGTACAAATGCCTGAAAAAGCGGAGGAAAGGCATGGCTTCTATTTTGGTTGTGGGCACCGGTGACATTGGTGGTCACCTGGCACAGGACCTTGCCCGTGAAGGGCATGACGTAACAGGAATCCGTCGGTCGAATAAACCGGTTGGTGAAGGTGTCCGCGTAATCAGTGCTGATGTGGCGGATGGCTCTACGCTGACTGACCTGCCGCAGGATATCGATATCGTGGTGTATAGCGTTGCCGCTCCGGTATTCTCGAAAGAGGGATATCACGCGTACTACGTTAAAGGCCTGAAAAACGTTCTTAAGAAGCTCAAAGGGCAAACGCCTAAGCGCGTTTTCTTTGTGTCCAGCTCATCGGTGTACCACCAGATGAATGCCGAGTGGGTAGATGAAACATCCGAGACATCGCCTACGAGCTTTGCCGGTAAAGAGATGCTGGCAGCCGAGAAAGTCCTGTTAGATTCCGCATTCGACGGAACAGTGGTGCGTTTCACCGGTATTTATGGTCCGGGCCGCGAACGCATGATTCAACAGGCTCGTCACGGTGGTTATTGTGACCCCGAGCCCGAGGTCTGGACCAATCGTATCCACCGGGATGATTGCCTGGGGACACTGAAGTTTTTGATCAATCGCGCTCTGACTGACCAGCCTCTGGATGATTGTTATCTGGCAACGGATAACGAGCCAGCCACGCTGTACGATGTGCTGGAGTGGATGAAAGACCGTATTGGTGAGGTCGACCCGGATCACGATGTGGGCGAGGTATCGCGCCGTGCAAACCGTCGTTGCTCAAATAAGCGTTTACGCGAACTGGGCTACGAATTTACCTTCAGCAATTATCAGGAAGGATACGATTTTATGCTGAACGAAATGGGGTTGGTCTGAATCCGACGACCTACCCTGTCCGACCCATGTCAGCATCGGCCGCTTGCTGAGGCTTGAACCCTGACGTGTTTCAGGCATTCTGGTGACATAAGTCACCGGAATTGCCTATGTCTCAACCTGTTGATCGTTTTCTTTCCTACGTTGAACGTGCGGGTAACCGCCTTCCTCATCCTACTCTTCTCTTTATTTGGTTGTGCGGCTTCGTGTTGTTGGCGTCGGCCATGGCTTCTGCGCTTGGCGTCTCGACCAGCCATCCGACTACCGGTGAGTTACTGAGCGCAAATAATTTACTCTCTGGCGAGGGCGTCGCCCGGATTTTACAGAATACGGTGTCTAACTTTACGAGCTTTGCTCCTGTCGGGACTGTATTGATTGCGATGCTGGGCTTAGGGGTCGCAGAGCGCAGTGGCTTAATTTCCGACCCTCTGTCTGGTTTGGTACAGCATGCGAAAGGGCATGGCCTGACGTTTACGGTGGTATTTGCGGGAGTCATGTCGAGTCTGGCTGCAGATGCTGGGTACGTTGTATTAATACCTTTGGCTGCCATTATTTTTCAGCAGGCCGGACGTCATCCACTTGCTGGCATTGCCGCCGCCTTTGCTGGGGTATCGGGTGGTTACAGCGCCAACCTGTTGTTGGGGCCATTTGATGCAGTGCTGTCGGGTATCAGTACGGCAGCGGCACAGTTGATTGAGCCGTCGATGAGCGTCAGCGTTGCCGCAAATTACTGGTTTATGCTGGTGTCGGTGTTTGTCGTCAGCACCTTGGCCACCTGGGTGACTGCACGTTGGGTGGAGCCAAGGCTGAGTGGCATTCTGGTCGATTCGGCTAGTGAAAAAGAGACAGCTGATGCAACTCATGGCTCCTCTATCAGCCTATCTGGCGGCTTGAAAGCCGTCGGCATATTCACCGTTTTATTTATTCTAGTTGTGGCCAGTGGATTAGTTTCAGAATCGAGTTGGTTGCGTCAGGGGAAGGACGTTATCTCATCGCCGTTTATGAAAGGCATTGTGGTGGTGATCTCCATTTATGCCTTATTGTCTGGCTATATCTACGGTCGTGTCAGCGGTCGCTGGCGCAGTGGGCGGGACCTGATAGACGCGATGGAAGCGAGTATGGCGACCATGGCCGGATATCTGGTGTTGATGTTTTTTGCAGCACAGTTCGTTGCGTATTTCGCCTGGAGTAATCTGGGGATTATTCTGGCGGTTCAGGGCGCCGATCTCCTTACCGAAATTAACGCCCCAGCACCGATCCTGCTGGTGGTATTTATCTTTGTTGCGGCATTAATCAATTTATTCGTTGGCAGTGGCAGTGCTAAGTGGGCTTTGTTAGCACCTGTGTTTGTGCCTATGTTAATGCTGGTCGGTATTCCGCCAGAAGCGACGCAGGTGGCGTTTCGTATCGGTGATAGCAGCACCAATATCATCACGCCGCTTATGCCGTATTTTGGTGTGGTGCTGGCCTTTGCTCAGCACTATAAAAAAGACCTGGGGATGGGAACCGTCATCAGTATGATGCTGCCTTACAGCGTGGCCTTTATGCTGGGATGGACCCTGTTGTTAATTGGTTGGTTATTGCTGGGGTGGCCGCTGGGCTGGTAATCCTGATGAATTATTGCTCTGGCCTTTGGGGAGCGTATGCCCGGCACAGTTTTATCTGTTATGCCGGGCACACAGTCTGATTAACGTTCAACGAAGGCGTTTTCGATCACGTATTCCGCAGGACGATTTGAGCGGCTTTCTGTGAACCCCATATCATCAAGCATATTGGTCAGGTCCTCGAGCATGGCTGGGCTACCGCACAGCATAAAGCGATCATCCTCTTTATTTAATGGCGGTAATCCTATGTCCTGCATCAGCTTGCCACTGGTGATCAGGTCGGTTAAACGGCCCTGATTGCGGAAGTCTTCCCGCGTGACCGTTGGGTAGTAAATGAATTTCTCTCTTACCGCGTCACCGAAGTATTCGTTGTTGGGCAGTTCGTTCAGAAACAGATCCTGATACGCAAGCTCAGACTTGTAACGCACACCGTGGGTCAGGATGATTTTGTCGAATTTATCGTACAACTCGTAATCACGCACAATACTCAGGAAAGGCGCGAGTCCGGTACCTGTGCTGAGCAGGTAGAGGTTCTTACCCGGCTTCAGGCTGTCGGTGATCAGTGTGCCAACCGGCTTGTGACGAACCAGCACTTTGTCACCTACTTCCAGCTTCTGCAGGTGTGATGTCAGCGGGCCATCAGGCACTTTGATGGAGAAGAATTCCAGCTCATCATCGTAGTTCGCACTGGCAATACTGTAGGCGCGCATAACTCGTTTACCTTCAGGCTCGAGACCGATCATGGTGAAATGACCGGGCTTGAATCGCAGGCCTGGGCTACGGGTTGTTTTGAAGCTGAACAGGGTGTCATTCCAGTGATGTACGTGGGTGACGGTTTCGTTCTGTAAGGCACTCATAGTATTCACTCGCTGATTAATTTATGAACACAGAGTACCCGATCGACATAATTCGGAATAATGACTTATTAAGATGTTAATGTTCGGTAATACCGATTGATTGGTGTAAGCCTACCGAGGGAATGTGAGCATGAGTGCGCAGTTGGGGGCACGAGAGCGGGGTACAAGTGAATCTGGGACGACATTAAGACCCACTTAAAGACCCCCTCACCTGCAATTGCAGATGAGGGGCATAACTAAGTGGGTATAAGTACTGCGGACAATATCCGGAAGCCGTTAACGAGCGAGTTCACGCACCAGGCGGAAGCCAGTGAACTCGTCTGCAGAACCGTTGTGGGCCATAACACTGGTGTAACGGCATTCGTTCAAAGGGGTCTGGCGGGAACCGCCTGCAGCAACCAGATCATTATCCCGGTAAGCCCATTCCTGAACGTTACCAACATGAGATGCCAAACCGTATGCGTTTTGCTTACCGTTGGTGGTTTTATGCAGCTCCAGACCCTTCTCGATCGCACCGTATTTCAGGAAGCAGTTACGTTCCGGAAATTCACTGGCACCGTCGGCCGTGGCGGCCAGTAGCCACTCATCGTAGGTGGGAAGACGGTAGTAATGCCCTGTGATTGAACTGAGCCAGCCTGCGAAATTTTCTGCAAAATCGATTTTAATGTTGTGAATCGGCAGATAGTTACGCGCATATTTACTGGCATCGCACAGTTGCGAGACTGTGCAGTAATCGGCGACGTCATCGTACGTAATCTCATACTGGCTGATCGCAATCGGGCGGCCGTTGTCCGGAGCGGGTACGACTACCATAGTCGGCCCCATCGCCTCGCGAGGCAGTGGATCGGCGCACGTATAACGACGACCTTTGGCACCGGTTCCGGGCTCAAGGTGCGAGCAGTAGTCAACAACGAGGGGATCAAGCTGTCCCTGCGACGGTAATAATTCACGCGCTTCACTGAGCATGGTATCGGCTGCAAATGGGCTGACGGCAGCCAATTTATTGAAGCAGTTCGTCAGTGAGTTAGCGACGATATTCCGCAAGTCGGCAGAACGTCCCGGGTCGAGTGATTCAAGCGCTTTTAAGTGGCTGGCGACGTCGCCTGCAACATCCACCTGGTTAGGGCAGCGTAGAGATTTTTCCAGTGCTGCGACTTCCTGGCGAATACGAATCTGGCGCGCTTCTTCGAGTTCTTTTTCTCGTTTCTCTTGCTCGAGACGTAAAATATCCGCTTCTTTTTTCGCTGCCGCTAATCGTTCATTTTCCTGACGAAGGCGTTCAGCTTCCTGATTGGTTAATACCTGATTGGTCAGCAGGTCAATTTCTTCAGCAGGTGCTTCCCAGCGACTCGCATACTGCAATAATCCCAGTACGTTCTCGAGGTTATTATTCGCGATTCGTTCCTTGGCTTCTTTGAGATAAGCCGCAACGACACGTAAGCGAACACTTTCATTTAATTCTTCTGTGTCACTGACGAGATTCTCGTAATTCAGCAACTCCCGGCGTAGCTCCATATCCCACTTCGGAGTCAGTGCCGCGATCTGTACCAGCTGCTCAATTTTTTGCGTCTGGTTGGCAATGGCCGAGTCTTCCAGCTTCTGCGCCATTTCCTCTTCAAGCTGCACTTTTAATTGTTCTTGTGCGACCAGCTGTTCCTGATATTGCTTGAAGTACACCCCACCGCCAATTGCGAATGCAGTAACCGATGCCGCTAATGCCCAGATCATCAGGCGTGCTTTACCGAAGAACTGACGATAAAACTCGGCAACCGTCTCAGTCCGGTTCTCGCGACGTAACTCTAGGGCACCACTTAGGGCACTCCATTGTCTGCGGGTCAGCCCTTTGATGCGTTTGAGTTTTAGCTTCTTCGCGTAAGCCTGATCCGCAGGCGTCTTGTTATAAGGGTGTTTGCCTGCGTACATTTCGTACGCGACGCAGCCCAAAGCATATACGTCGTCGGACTGTGCAGGCTCGTTGCCCTTCAGCATTTCATAGCTGGCGTAAGCCGGTGTCAGGGCGCCGAGTGTGCCGGCATCAAAAATAGTTTGCTCACCCGCGCCGTGAGCGGCGCTGCCTTCTGATACGGCGCGGGCAATACCGAAGTCGAAAACTTTAGAGCCCTTGGACTTGGTGACGTAAATGTTACCGGGCTTGAAGTCTGAGTGAATGATGTTGTGCGAGTGTGCGTAGATCAGAGCGTTAGAAATATCACGCAGAGCACTGGCCGCCTTTTCAGGTGGCATACCATTCGGATGTTCACGCAGGAGTTCATCAAGAGGGGCACCCTCCAGGAACTCCATGGTCATAAATACGGTGTTTCGGTCCCGGTCGAAATCGTAAACCGTTACGATGTTCGGGTGCGCCAGTGTCTGCGATTTACGCGACTCTCGTTGGAGCGAAATAAAGGCATCGGGATGCTGACGAAAATCATCGTTCAACAGTTTTACGGCGACGTATGGGTCCGAGTCACTGGCCTCAACTTTACGTCGGTCGAGAGCTTTGTAAACGGCCCCCATACCACCGGCACCCAGCATGGATACGAGTTCGAAACGACCTTTAATTACTTTATTATTCAGCGCCGAAACCTGGGGTTGCGAACCACCTGTAGTTGAGCTGCCTGTCGCTGAACTGCCTGTTCGGCTTCCGGTAGGGGAAGATAAGGGCGTCTGAGAGGTAATTAACGTAGCATCTGGGTCGCGTTTCTGAGATTTAACCTCAGACAAACTGCCTGCGTAGACGGTAGAGTCGTCTGCGTTACCGGATGTGTTGGGAGTGCGCTCAGAGTCGTTGCTGTCTGGCGTCTTACTGTTTTTGCTGGTGAGTCTGCCACCTGTGACAAGACGGGTCTTGTCGTCCCTTTTATCGGTCATAATGAGCCTGTCGTATCGATACCCTTGACGTATTTCGTCCTTTTCGAACCCCTGTTCCTGGCGGGTCCGACTTTCCGTTTGCTTGAACTCGGAAAGTGCGGCCGATATTATAGGACTTGCTCGCGCGGCTCAAGACAGGTGTCTGTTGTGACTGGTCGTCTGCAGTGCAGTGCTCGCGTCGAGTGCTGCTGAACCCCAGGAAATCTACGGTGAAGAAATGGATTTGATTCTGACGGTCGTCGAATGCCCACCTCACGCCAATATGCTCAATCACACCAAAGTATTCCGCAGTGCTGGCGGTACCGTTGGACGTGCGGAATCTAATGACTGGGTATTGCCAGATACAGAACGTATCCTGTCGTCGTGCCACCTCAAAGTGGTATTCAAAGACGGTGGCTTTTCTTTGCTGGATCAAAGTACCAACGGAACCTTTATCAACGATAGCCAGGACCCGCTTGGGCCTGCGAAGCCGCACGCACTGTCCGATGGCGACGTGTTGATCTGTGGTGAATATCAGTTACAGGCAACATTAAAAGCACCGCCCGCCGAACCGAAGATTCCTGCTGATCTTGGCCCTGCCGATTTTCTGGATAAGGGTGATCGCACCACATTTAATCCTGCCACAGCCGCGAAACAACAATCTGCAAGCAGCGCCAGCCAATTAGATTCATGGCTTGAACCGGGCTCACAGAAACCTCAGCCAGCGGGTCAGGACTGGGGCTCGGTTGTATCGCAGGCTGCGGATACATCGTCCGACCCATGGGGTAAGGCGACGACAGACAACAGTCTGTTTGGTGAAAGTTCAACGGGCAATGACCCGCTTGCTGCTTTGAATGCGCCATCATATACAGACAATGCGCCGCAGACACCTTCCTGGGACGATAACGACGACTGGTGGAAAAGCGGGGCGGCTTCTGATCATGCGCCAGTCGAACAGCAACAAATGAGAGTGCCGAAGCCTCAGGCACCGCCATCGCCGCAGCAGAATTTTGTGCCACCGCCGGCGCCATCGGCCCCTGCTGCCAATCCTTTTTCTGCGTCTGAAGCTGCTGTTGGCGCTTCGGATGATATTGATAGCTTATTTGGTATACCGGCTGAGAAGAATGATATTCCACCTGTGCCATCGCCCGCACAGCCTTTTTCTACAGACGCTCCGTCGAGCCTGTCCTCTGCCACCGCGCATGCTGAAATACCGCCAGCGCCTCACTCAGGGTTGCAGCCTGATACGTCTGCGCAGCCGGTTTCTGCAGCTCAGGCAAACGCAGCTCAAGTAAGTGCGGCATCGGTTAATGCGGCTGACGTGCGTCAGTTGGCCAGCTTATTGGGGCTGAATAACATTGCCGATGAGCAACTGGCCAGTGTGATGCCAGAAGTGTCCGGTATCGTGAATGAAGCAGTCAGTCGCTTGATTGACCTGTTGCGCGCCCGTACTGCCATCAAGAACGAGCTGCGTGTGCAACACACCATGATTCAGAGTGTCGATAATAATCCGCTGAAATTCTCTGCGAATGCGGAGGATGCACTGAAAATGATGTTCAGTCGGGATGCCTCCGCATTTATGCGACCTCAGGAAGCGGTCCGCGATAGCTTCGATGATTTGTCAGATCACCAGGTGGCTGTGCTGAAGGGAATGCACGCTGCGTACGATGCCATGTTTAAGCATTTTGAACCGGCGAATCTGAAACAACATATTAATGCCCGGGAGTCTTTGTTGGGTAACAAAGATGCGAAAAACTGGTTGGCGTTTGAACAGTATTTCGAGGCGCTCAAGAAAGACTACGAGACAACGTACAATCAGCTGTTCGGTGAAGAGTTTGCGCGTGCCTACGAGAAACAACTGGCCGAGTTGAAAAATACCCGTGCGCTGAATCGCGGTTAAGTCGATAAGGAAGAAATAATGCAGTTTAAAAAGGGATGGTATCTGGTATTCGCCGTCTGCCTGAGTCTGGTTTTGTCCGGCTGTCAGTCTGCTCGTAAGGCGTTGAACATGAATACCAGTGCGGTGATTCAGTTTGAAGCGGATGGCTCAATTAACCCGGATGCGGATGGTCGCCCATCGCCTGTTGTTGTTCATGTTTTTAAGCTTGCTGATGAGCGTCAGTTCAGTCGCGAAGACTTTTTGAGTCTGTATGAAGGCGCTCCAGCTCGTCTGGGTAAAGATCTTCTGGATACGTTGGTCCTGAAAGAAATCACACCGGGCGAAGTGCGTGTCGAATCCATTGAACTTACAACGGAAGTGAAGTACATCGGCCTGATGGCTGAGTTTATTCAATACCGCGATGCCGAGGCGCTACTTGTTATCCCGGTACTGGAACACAATGAAAATGCGATCCATGTCGGTATCCGTGACAACCAGATTGCCATCATTGAGAAAACCCGCGACGATAGCGGCGCGACGCCACATAAAAAGTTACGCAGCGACCGTTCGTCACAGCTCTGACGCGACTTCTCAGAATTCGGAATTCACTGTGCGCCAGCACAGTTATGGAAAGGATGACTCATGTCTTCAAAGAACAAGGTAATCTGGTCGGAAGGAATGTTCCTGCGTCCTCAGCATTTTCAGCAGCAGGATCGTTTTGTTGAGCGCCTTGTTGATGTCAGGACGGGGGCCGTTGGTAGTTACTTCTGGGGTATTCAGGAGCTGACGATCGACGTCGAGGCGCTGGCACTCGGAAAAGTCTCTATTTCTTCGGTGCGTGGTATTTTCCCCGACGGTACGCCGATTCTGGCTCCAGAATCTGAAGAGCTGCCTCCCATTATCGAAATTCCTGAAAATACCCGCGATGAAATCGTCTATCTGTGCGTACCAATGCGACGCCCGGGAGCACAGGAGTCGGTCCGCGATACAGAAGAGTTTCCGCAGGCGCGCTTCCAGACGTTCAATTTTGACGCTCGTGACAGTGCATCTGCTTCCGGTCAGTCGGCACGCATTCAGATCGGTAAGTTGTCGACGTGTTTTAAACTGGGTTCGGAAGATCTGGGCGGTTATGCCTGTATTGGGATTGCTCGTATCGTTGAACGTCTGCCCGGTAACCCGGTTAAGTTGGATAAAACCTTTATTCCGCCGGTACTCGACTGCTCTGTGAGTGGGGAGATTAAGGGTTATATCGAAGAAGTAAGCGGCCTGTTACGCCAGCGTGGTGAGGCATTGAGCCATCGTTTAAGTGATTCCGGTCGTTCCGGTTCAGCAGAAGTGGCTGATTACCTCTTACTGCAAGTGATTAACCGCGTTCAGCCATTGGTGACTCACCTTACTCAGCTTGCGACTTTGCACCCGCTCACTCTTTATACTGAACTGCTGCAGTTGGCGGGTGAGTTGTCCACCTTTACAGCCAGTGATAAGCGTCCGCCCGAAATGCCTCCGTACATTCATACGGATCTACAGCAGACCTTTGCAGGTCTGTTCTCGGCTTTACGTCAATCACTGAGTATGGTGCTGGAGCAATCCGCTATTTCGCTAGATCTCGTTGAACGTCGATTTGGTATTCATGTTGCGCCGATTACTGATCCATCCCTTACCAGGACTGCGTCGTTTGTTGTAGCCGTCAAAGCCGATATGCCAACCGAGGTGTTACGTAGCCGCTTCCCTGCTCAGGCGAAAATTGCACCGGTTGAGACGATTCGCGAATTGATTACGACCCAATTACCGGGTCTGAGAACGCGTCCGTTACCGGTTGCACCGCGACAGATACCGTATCACGCCGGTTTCACCTATTTCGAAATCGAAAATACTGGCGAGCTGTGGAAGTCTATGCAGCAGTCAGGTGGTTTTGCTGTACATCTGGGTGCGGATTATCCCGGATTAATTATGGAATTATGGGCAATCAGGAGCTGATGCATGGGTACTGATGGACAACAACCGGGTGCATCGGATCGCACTGTAATGATCCCCACCCCGGGTGCTGCTCGTTCCGGAGGAGTGCGAGGAACGCCGCCACCTGCTTCTTCGTCTTCTCCTCAATCGCAGGCTGCGTTTGCAGTACACGAGAAAATTGATGTGCGTCACGGTCTGAATCCGCTTGTGACTGGGGCGACAACCCTACTTACTCTGGTAAGTAAGTTACGCTCTACGATGAAGCACGACCAGGTGCCGGATCTGCACAAGCGTCTGACGGAAGAAATCAAAACCTTTGAGCGTAATGCCCGTAATGCTGGCATTACCGGAGACTCTGTTGTTGCTGCTCGCTACCTGCTGTGTTCTGTCATCGATGAAATTGTCCTTAATACGCCTTGGGGCGCAGCAAGTGGTTGGAGTCAGCACTCACTTCTCAGTCTTTTTCACCAAGAAACGTCCGGCGGTGAGAAGTCATTTCTGATATTACAGAAATTGTTGGAAACACCGGGGACCCACCTCGATCTGCTGGAATTATATTACCTGTGCCTGAGTCTTGGGTTTCAGGGTAAGTACAAAGTGATGTCGCGCGGAAATGAACAGCTTGAGCAGATTCGGGAGAATCTGTATCACACCATCGAGAGCCATCGTCCCGGATGGGAAACGGAATTATCACCGCACTGGGAAGGGTCGGTAAAACCCAGTGAATATCTGAAGAACTACATCCCTCTGTGGGTGATCGCCAGTGTTGTACTGGCGATTCTGGTTCTTACGTACTCCGGATTCCGGTATTGGATGTATCAGGAGACGACCCCGGTTGCCGAGAGTATTTACTCGGAAGTGACAGGTAGCGAATTGCCTGATCGCGAGTCCCCCGCTCTGGTTCCACCACAAGGTAAGCGGTTCTACTGAAGCCCTGAATAACATTATGACCATCGGGCAAGGACAAGGCTTCCCGTTGTGTACATGGAGAACACATGAAAAAGCTGTTGGCATTTTTTCAGAATAAATGGGTCGTTGGCATTATTGGCCTGACAGCTCTGTCTTTATTAATCTGGTACGGCGCTGAATTTATTAAATTTGGTGCAGATAATGTCACCGTAAGCACCATGACCCGCTGGATTATTATTGGTGTTATCTGGCTGTTCTGGGGTACGTGGAACCTCAGTCAGTGGCTGGTAGAGCGTCGTCAGAATAAAGAGTTGATCGGTGAGATTGAATCTTCTCAGGCTGCTGCCAAAGAACTGAATGATCCTGATCAGGAGCGCAGTCAGGAAGAAATGGCGGTCATGGCGGGGCGCTTCCGGGATGCACTGGCCACGCTCAAAAAGGCGCGTTTCAGTTCACGCCGTGGGCGGGTCAGTCTCTATCAATTACCTTGGTACATTATCATCGGGCCGCCGGGTTCGGGTAAAACGACCGCGCTGGTGAATTCGGGTCTTGAGTTTCCACTGGCTGAGTCTCACGGTAAGCAGGCCTTGGGCGGTATTGGCGGTACACGTAACTGCGACTGGTGGTTTACCAATGATGCTGTATTGATTGATACAGCTGGGCGATACACAACTCAGGACAGCCACCGGGTGGTGGACAATAACGCTTGGCAGGGATTTTTGGCGCTGTTGAAAAAGTACCGCCGTCGTCGTCCCATTAACGGTGCACTGATTGCCATCAGTCTTCAGGATCTGATGGTACAAACCAAGGAGCAGCGCGAGCAGCAGGCGAAGACTATCCGTGCTCGTATCAGCGAACTTCAGGATGAGTTGGGTATACGTTTTCCGGTTTATCTGACGTTCACGAAAGGCGACCTGGTTGCCGGATTTGCTGAATTCTTCGGGAATCTCTCACAGGCCGAGCGAGAGCAGGTTTGGGGTATCAGTTTTCCTCAAGAGGAAAACACGGATTCAGGTGCAGATATCAGCCTGTTCCGTCACGAATTTAACCAACTTATACAACGTCTGAACGAGCGTCTGTTGTGGCGAGTACAGCACGAGCGCAATACAGATAAGCGTTCGATGATTCAGGGTTTTCCTCCTGCACTGGAGAGCCTCGCGCAGGTTGTTGATGGCTTTATTCAGCAGACTTTCTCTCCAAATAATTACTCTACAGTACCTATGTTACGTGGCGTGTATTTCACTAGCGCGACACAAGAGGGTAGCCCTATAGACCGGATGATGGCGCAAGTAAGTGCTAACTTTGGTCTTGAGCGCAGTATGGGGAAACAGCAGCACAACAGCGGTAAAAGCTTCTTTATTACCCGTCTTTTTCAGGACGTTATTTTCCCTGAGTCTGAGCTGGTTGGCGTTAACCGCAAGATTGAAAACTTATTACGTTGGATGCGTCGTGGTGCCATGGCGGGTCTTGTCGGGCTGTTGGTCGGCTGTGCTGCTTTGTGGACCGGCGCACTGGTGCAGAATCGGGCTTATATGGCCGAGGTCGATACGCTGCATAAGGAGTATCTGGTTCTCAAAGATCGCATTCGTCCGGAGCAGGCCAGTACCGAAGAAGCTCTAGAGCTATTGACTCCGCTGTATCAGGCAAGCCTAGTTTACGATCAGGAAGAGCATCCTTTGATCAGCTACCTGGGGCTGTATGACGGGCGAGTCGATGCCGCCGCAGATCTGGCGTACGAAACCCAGCTGAACGACGTCTTTTATCCAGCTATCGCTAATATGCTGGAGCGCCATCTGAACGCTCTGGGCGCGGATGATGATGCACTGTTACCGGTGTTTCGTGTGTACCTCATGTTGTTTGATGCAGAGCACCGTGATTACCAGCAGATTCGCGCCTACGCAGAGACCCGTTGGCAAGATCTACTGCCGGGTGAAGCCAGCAAGCAGGCGCGCATGATGACGCACCTGGATCATTTAATTGCACTTGGGCTGGACGACTCTCAGCAGGCAGATAATTATGTCGTCACGCGCACACGCCAGTACTTACAGCGTATTCCTGTGGCGCAGCGGTTATTTGCTCAGCTGCAAAAAATGGACAACAACGACCGTCAGGTTGATCTGTACCGGGAAATTGGCGGTAATCCTCAGCAGATATTCGGGCTCGGCGAAAATGATCCCGTATTTATGATGCCTTTCCTGTTTACCAAGGATGGATTTGATCAGGCAGACTACGGCCCTGACTCAGAAATGATGAAGCAAATAGCTGCAGATCAATGGATTTATGGTGGTAACGTCCGTGGCGAGGATTACAGCAAGGCCGACCTCAAAAAATTGAGCGACGATGTCGAAAAACTCTACCTGACAGAGTACGCGCGTCGCTGGCAGGCGTTTTATCAGCGCTTCCGATTGGCTGATTTACCCGGTGGCAGTCAGTCTGTTACGCATCTTCTTAAGCTTGCCGATACTCTGTCGTCGCCATTATCTCAGGTGACCGAGTTAGTGGTGAAGAATACCCAGTTAACGCCCGGAGTTGAGATGCCTACGGCCTCTGGAGCGGCTGGTGGTCTTGTTGAGAGTGCTGCCAGCATGATTTACGAGCCAACGCTGGTGGATCTGCGTTTTCGCGATATTCAGCGCATGGTCGACGCCGAGAAAGGCGCACCTTCTAAGTTTACCGGCTACCTCGAAGCGATTGGCGCCTTGGCCGAATACCTGGGTCAGATTGACGGAGCGCCCGACTCGAATGCCGCTGCATTTGAAGCAGCTAAAAAACGGTTTGCGGGCGGCGGTGCAGATGCGATACAACAGCTGAAAAACTTGTCTGCAACCGCTCCTGATCAGGTTGCTGGCTGGTTAAATCAATTGGCGGACCAGACTTGGGCATCCGTTATGGGCAAGGCGGGCGTTCACCTGAATACGGTTTGGCGTTATCAGGTTTACGAGACATTCCGCAATACCTTAGGCGACCGCTATCCTCTGGTTGCTGGTCGTCAGTCGGAAGCGTCCGTCGTTGCGTTTAATGAGTTCTTTAAGCCGGGTGGTGTTCAGCAGGCGTTTGTCGATGAATATGTAGCGCCATTTGTAGATACCTATCGCTGGAAACAAAAAGGCTATGGTGGTGTGTCGATTGGTCTCAGCAGTGAGGCTTTACGGCAGTTCCAGCGAGCTGACGATATTCGTCGTGCCTGGTTCTCTGAAGGGGAGGCGGCAGCGATTAATTTCCGCGCAACCCCTGAAAAACTGCATTCAAATGTTCGTCTGTTTACTATGGAAATCGGTGAGAATCGTGTCAGTTATTCGCATGGCCCACGAATTGAGAAATCGTTGAGTTGGATCGCAGGTGAAAGTGGTCGCTCCCGAATTATATTTGAGGACTTGGGCGAGCGTGTTTCCAACGATCAGTACGATGGTGACTGGTCTCTGGTGCGCATGATTGACGATGCCTTGTTGCACTCCACGGTAAATAAATCTGAAAAGGTTATTACCTTTACGGAGTCGGGATATCAGGCTCAGTATCGTCTGGCTGCGAGCACCAATGTGAATCCATTCGATCTGTCATTACTTCGTAACTTCCGTTGCCCACAGTCGTTATAGGGGAAGGCCATGCAGTATGGAGTCTTTGGAAAATTACCTGCGCATGGCGATTTTATCGTGCGCCACTTATCTCAGGCGTTTGTTGATGTCTGGGATGAATGGTTGCAATGCGTGGTTGCCGGCTCCCGCGACACACTCGGCGAAAGTTGGCTTGATTACTACCTGACAAGCCCTGTGTGGCGCTTCGGACTGGAAGCTGGCGTCGTAGATGAGCATCGTTGGGCGGGCATTCTGGTTCCGAGCGTTGACAGTGTTGGTCGTTATTTTCCACTGACCATTGCTCTGCCTTTGGCCAATGAGCAGAACCTGTACAGCTTAATATCGACAGCGGATAACTGGTTTGAGGAACTTCAGAACCTCGCACTAAGTAGTCTGCAAGAGCAGCTGAACGTAGATCAGTTAACGGAACAGTTGCAGGGCGTTATGCCCCCAAGTGCGGTGCGGAATTGTGTCCGCAACCGCTCTGGCAATACGATGGTTGTGGGAGGTCAGTCGCCTGATTTCGCCGCGTTGGTCGAGTTGCATAATACGACATCGGGTAGCGTCAGCTTGTGGGGCAATATGGCTAATGAAAATACACCAGCCTGTTCTTTAACTGCAGTTGGACTTCCTACGCCAGATGAGTACACCAGTATGTTGACCGGCCAGTGGTGTTAAATAAAAACGTATAGTATGATTTTCCGACTGGACCAGTAACACAAAAAATTTGAAGGGACTCTGCCATGCCATTTGGTCATGTTGTCGATATTGAAAGCCTTATCGCGCCTATTAGCGAAGACACACCGCAAGGTATCGATATTCGTGAAGACCGCTCTCCCACTTCGGATTACTACACCATTAAAGATGCGCGCAATGCCGCCCGTGCTGCTGAACGCTCTGCGATGTTTGGTGAAGACGATGAGGTTGACTCACTCGGTCCCTGGGAAACTGTACAGAATACCGCACGTAAAATTCTTTCAGAGTCCTCGAAAGATCTCGAGGTAGCCAGTTGGTATCTTGAGAGTCTGGTCCGTAGTCATGGTATTTCTGGCTTACGCGACGGCCTTAAAGTGATTGATCAGTTGATCGCCGATTTCTGGGATGACGTCTATCCACTGCCAGATGAAGATGGTATTGAGACTCGCGTTGCTCCGCTCACCGGTTTGAATGGTGACGGTGGTGACGGAACACTGCTGGCGCCGCTACGTAATATCGATATTACGGAATACGGAGATAAAGGTGCGTTCAGTTATTATCAATATCTTCAGGCGCGGGATGCTGAGCGCATTGATGATGATGACAATAAAGTTGCGCGTATTGCGTCACTGGGTTACAGCCTGGCGGATATTACCGATACTATTACGGCTACAGACCTTCTCGCCTGCCAGAATTTTGTAAGCACGCTTGAAGAGTGTGCCGATATCTTTAAAAACATTACGTCGACGCTGCGCGAGCGCTGCGGTGCAGAGGCACCACCAAGCTCAAAAATCAGTGAATTGATCGATGAAATTGTTCGTACTACGCGATTCGTTTACAAGCCTAAATTGGATGAAGCTGACGCTGCGAGTGCTGCAGTCGAAGCTGAAGAACACGCCGCAGCAGAGACTGAAACTGCCTCTGCTGATGCCTCACAGGGAGGGCAGGTAGTGCGTTTAGTCAATGGAACCTCGGGGCCGATTACCAACCGGGAAGAAGCGCTGAAGCGTCTTGAAGAAGTCGCTAAATACTTTCGTCAGTATGAGCCCCACACACCTCTTGCGCCTGGTCTGGAACGCCTGATCAGTTGGGGGCGGATGACGGTAGCGGAGTTGATGATGGAGCTGATTCCAGACAGCAATGCCCGCGGTCTGTTCTCACAATTTACCGGCGTCAAACTCGATGGTTCTGATGAGTCTACCTATGTCGCACCGCCAGTAGTGCCTGCGGCAACCGAAACCGCTTCGGCAGCCGCTGCACCAGAAGCAGCGCCTGCCCCAGAGCCAGAACCCAAGCCTGAAACTAGTTGGTAAGAATTAAAAAGAATGATGGCGTAAGCCGTTAATCACAGGAAAAGGAGTTACTCATGTCCGAAAGTATCCACAATAAACTGAAGCGGGTTCGTAAGCCTCGCGTGCACATCACATACGATGTAGAAACTAATGGTGCTGAAGTTAAGAAAGAACTGCCATTCGTTACGGGCGTCATGGGTGATTACTCAGGTGATAATGCGGAGAATCGTAAAGCACTAAAAGAGCGCAAGTTCGTTCAGATAGATCGTGATAACTTCAACGAAGTAATGGGCAAGATAAACCCAAAACTGAACCTTCAGGTCGAAAACACACTTGCAGGTGACGGCAGTAAAGTCGCTGTGGATCTAGACTTCCGAAAGATGGATGACTTCACGCCGGAAGCCATTGTCGATCAGGTTGAACCACTGAAAAAATTACTGGATGCTCGTAATAAACTGCGTGACCTGTTGAGCAAAGCTGATCGCTCAGAAGAGCTAGAGACAGTTCTTGAAGAAATTCTGAAAAACACGGACAACATCACTGAGATTTCTCAGCAGCTAGGTGTTGGCGAAAGTAAAGAAGGAGCTGAGTAATGAGTACTGAAGTCGAAGCAGCGGTAGGCGCAGAAGCGGAAGAACAGTCGGTCAGTTTGCTGGAGCAAGCGATTACGCAC
Organism: Thalassolituus sp.; assembly: GCA_006212115.1. Classification (GTDB taxonomy): domain Bacteria; phylum Pseudomonadota; class Gammaproteobacteria; order Pseudomonadales; family Oceanobacteraceae; genus Thalassolituus. The sequence goes on from PDUK01000005.1 coordinate 36,694, forward strand.
ACCAGACAAACTGGCCGCGAAGAAACTGAAGACTTGTTGGCTAATCTAACAGAGCAAGTACTGAAAGGAACTGTAACCTGGGATCGTAACCTGACCAATACGATCAAACAGGCAATTACTGCGATTGACGAAGCAATGTCTAAACAGTTGAGCTCGGTACTGCACGATGAGAAATTCCAAAAGCTGGAAGGTTCGTGGCGTGGTCTGAATCATCTGGTGATGAACAGTGAAACCGGCTCGACGCTTAAAATCCGCATGCTGAACCTCAACAAGCGTGAGTTGTTCCGTGATCTGGATAAAGCAGTTGAGTTTGACCAGAGCCAGATCTTCAAGAAAATCTACGAAGAAGAATTCGGCACAGCGGGTGGCGAGCCATTCGGCTGCATGATCGGTGATTTCGAATTCACCAGTCACCCTGAAGATATTGATTTGCTGAGCAATATGTCCAACGTTGCAGCAGCAGGCTTCTGTCCATTTATCTCCGCAGCGGGCGCGGGCATGTTTGGTTTTGATGACTTCACTGAACTGTCCAAACCACGTGATCTGAGCGGTATTTTTGAGTCTCAGGAATACATCAAATGGCGCAGCTTCCGCGACAGTGAAGACTCTCGCTTCGTGACGCTGGTGATGCCTCGTGTACTGGCTCGTACGCCATACGGTGCTGCCTCTAAGCCGGTTGAGTCCTTCAACTTTGAAGAGTTCGATCTGGATGAGTCAGGTATGTCGAAGTCGACCGACCACGATGATTACTGCTGGATGAATGCCTCGTATGTTATGGGTACAACCCTGACACGCGCATTCGCAGAAAACTCATGGTGTACTGCTATCCGCGGTGCAGAAGGTGGCCGTGTTGAAGGTCTGCCGACGCATATCTTCAAGAGCGACGATGGCGATACTGACCAGAAGTGCCCAACAGAAGTGGGTATTACGGACCGTCGAGAAGCTGAATTGTCGAACCAAGGCTTCCTGCCATTGTGTCACTACAAAAACACCGATTACTCAGTGTTCTTTGGTGCGCAGTCTACGCAAAAGCAGAAAGTGTTTGATGATCCTGATGCGACTGCAAACGCGTCTATTTCGGCACGTCTGCCTTACCTGATGGCTACTTCTCGTATTGCGCATTACCTGAAGGTTATGGCTCGCGATAAAGTGGGTTCATTTATGCAGGCTGAAAGCTGTGAACGTTCGCTGAACAAGTGGATTTCCCAGTATACAAACAGTAACCCTGATGCCTCGCCTGAAATGAAGGCCAAGTATCCACTGGCCGAAGCTCGGGTAGAAGTGAAGGAAATACCTGGATCTCCGGGTGCCTACAGTGCAGTAGCATATCTGAAGCCTTGGTTGCAGATGGAAGAACTGACTACATCTCTGCGTATGGTTGCGAATATTCCGCAGCCTAAGTGAGCAGGTTTTGGGGGCCTTGGGCCCCCTTTATAATTTCTTCAGAGGTTTTCCGTGCTGAACGATTCCTTAGGTGCTACTGCCTTACAAGAGAATCATTCGCCAACCCTTTCATCGGATGAAATACCCTTAACGGATATTTATTCTTTCCTGTCTGAAAACGATGATGCGGAGGCGTTTCGCCGTTGGGTCGAATTGTCGGCACCTACGGATACCTCACGCCTGAATGCTCGCCATTGGCTTGCCCAACAGATTGCCCTTATCGACGAACAGATTTCAGAGCAGATTGATGCCGTATTGCATCATCGCCGTTTTCAGTCGTTAGAAGCAGCGTGGCGTGGCGTCTGGTTTTTGGTGGATGCGGTAGTCAATCCAGAAAACACCCGTATTCGTCTCCTCGATGCCAGTTGGAAAGATCTTGCTCGGGATATGGAGCGTTCACCTGATTTTGATCAGAGCGGGCTGTTTCACCTGCTTTACAATGAAGAATTTGGTACGCCCGGCGGCAACCCGTTCAGCGTGTTGTTGGGTGACTATTACGTGGCTCATCGACCATATGAAGATCATAAAATTGATGATGTTTTTACTCTTCAGGGCATAAGTCGCGCGGCGGCAGCTGCGTTCTGTCCATTCGTATGCAGTGCGGCTCCTCAGCTATTTGGTCTCGATAATTTCGATAATCTCGGTCTACATATCCATGTCGACGAGGTATTCCGATCAACGGATTACGTTCGCTGGCGAGCGATGCGGGAACATGAAGACAGTCGTTTTCTGGCCCTGACTCTGCCTCAGGTATTGATGCGCGAGCCCTATCAGGATAATCGTCGTTCCCGTTCTGGATTGCGTTATAACGAGTCCGTCACAGGCAAAGATAACCGACGCTACCTGTGGGGAAACGCTTGTTTCGCACTGGGTACGGTCCTTATTCGCGAGTTCTCAGAGGTTGGCTGGTTCAGCCACATTCGTGGTGTGCCCCGGGACCACAATGGTGGCGGACTAGTAACCCAGTTTCCGTCCCCCAAATATCGTACGGACTCAACCAAGGCCATGGTGAAAATGGTCACCTCCGTCACCATCACAGATCAGTTTGAACGTGAGTTGAGTGATCACGGAATGATTGCTCTGTGTCACTGTTTCCAGACTCCGTTTGCGGTGTTTAATAACTGTCCGTCTTTACAGATTCCAAAGTCGTACAGTAAAAAATCAGCGACGGCTAACGCTCGTATCAGTTCTATGCTGCAACAGATTCTGTGTGGTTCACGGGTGGCGCAGTACATCAAGGTGATTGTCCGGGATAAAGTCGGATCTTATACGACGGCCGAATCCTGCGAGCGTTTCTTACAGAACTGGTTGGACCAATATACAACCGGTCGGGACGATCTTTCATGGGAGATGATGGCGCGCTATCCGTTACGTGAAGCGCGCGTTGTTGTGGATGAAGATCCGGCGAAGCCAGGCTACTACAACAGCATGGTTCACCTTAAAACTCATTACTCGGTTGACCATCTGGTGTCGGAACTGAAACTGACGACCTCTCTCAGCCAAATTGATATTGGTAAGGTGTGATCATGTCTGAATTGAAAGATAAGCCCTTAATTCCACCTTTACTTGATCGCTTTCTGGAACAGAACAAGACAACGGATTTTCGCCAGAGCCATCAGATAGTCCGTAGCTTGCGCGAAAGTATTCGTCGCGATCTTGAGAATCTATTCAATACTCGCTATTGCTGCGTGTCACCGCCTGAAGGTTACGCCTGTCTGGAGGATTCTGTTCTCAATTATGGATTGCCGGATTTATCGACCATCAACATGACGACGTTTAATAGTCGTAATGAATTTTGTCGACGCATTGAAAAAGCAGTGAAGCGATTTGAACCCAGAATTCGCTCGGTCAAAGTAAAAACAGAAACCGTAATTGATAACGAAGATCCAACAATTCGATTCCGTGTCGAAGCGACGCTGAATGTAAACCCATTACAAGAAATGATTATTTTTGAATCTGCGCTGAATCCCGTTAATCAGACAGTTAATGTATCGGAGATTTTCTGAGTATGAGTGACAGATTGCTGTATCACTACGAGAAAGAGCTGGCATTTATTAAACAATCTGCCAGCGATTTTGCGCGCCAGCACCCTTCCGTTGCAGAAAGCCTGAAGCTGGGCAATGACTCAGTAGATGATCCTCTTGTCGCCCGTCTGTTGTCCGGTTTTGCCTTTCTTAATGCCCGTATTCAGCAAAAGCTCAGTGATGACTTTCCTGAACTGACGGATGCCATGCTGGAGACGTTGTATCCGCATTACCTGCGGCCGCTACCGTCTATGGCCATTACTCAGTTTTCCCCATTGGATGACCTTGATGGTCCGGTTCAGATTCCCGCTGGAACGCTTCTGGATACTGACTCTGACGATGAAGAGTGCCGCTTCACTACGTCGTATCCGGTAGAAATGTTGCCGATACGGGTGGACTCTGCCCAGCTGATGCCGAGGCCCTTTGTTGCGCCCGGTAGCCTGGAAGTTCAGGGAGCGGCTGCCGTACTGAAAGTTTCCTTCCGTACGTTAAGCGATGACCTGGTCTTGAGTGAAATGGACCTCTCAAAAATACGGTTGTTTTTGAAGGGACAGTTGCAGCATGTTCATCCCCTCTATGACCTTTTGTTAACCAAGTGCTTTAAGGTGGTTGTCGCAAATGGCGAAGCGGATGTCGCGCCTGTATTTTTGAATTCGGATTGTCTGGAGCAGGTTGGTTTTGGTAGCGACGAAGGAATGCTTCCTTATCCTCCGAATTCTTTTGTCGGGTACCGACTCCTTACTGAATATTTTGCTTTTCAGGAGAAGTTCCAGTTCATTGATCTGACTCAGCTTGATGTCGCAATGAACGAGTCCTACACCAATACTCTTAATGTGTATTTCTATTTACGGGAAAGTGACACCGAGCTGGAGCATCAGGTGAATGGGAGTATGTTCGCCTTGGGTTGTACTCCAGTAGTAAACCTGTTTGAAAGCACCGCTGATCCCGTCGTTCTGACTCATACAGAGTCACGCTATCCGGTTGTGCCCGATTCACGGCGCCGTGATGGGCTCGAGGTCTATAGCATCACTCAAGTTGGCGCCACGGACAGTGATGGTAAGTACACGGCTTACCGTCCTTTTTACGGCATGAACCATAGCCGCAATACCGAGAGTAAGCCGGCATTCTGGCTGACGCATCGTCGTGAAGTGCTTGAAGGGGATCACCGGAATGAACTCGCATCTGAGGTCGATATCAGCTTGGTTGATATGAACTTCAACCCCCATCTGGTGAAGAATCAGAATCTGGAAATGCAGCTGCTTTGCAGTAACCGAAACGTGCCTCGTAAATTGACTACAGGGCAGGGACGACCTTACTTCGAAGTGGTCGATGACGAATACCCGACTGAGCGGATTTCGTGTGTCGTTGTGCCCTCGGCGACGATACGTCCACCGTTACGCGAACGCGGTTACTGGCGATTAATCTCGCATCTCAATCTGAACCACTTATCTCTTAGTCAGGGTGGTGGTTCGGTAGAGGCCTTGAAAGAGATTTTGCGCTTGTATGACTTCAGAGATTCCGCCAGCACAAGAAATATGATTGACGCGGTTACTGGCATTCATACCAAGCCAGTGACGTCGCCGGTTCAGGTTGATGGCATGGTGTCGTTGTGTCGCGGGACTCAGATCGAGCTTGAACTGGACCCTGTAATGTTAGCGGGTACCAGTCCGCTTATGTTTGCCAGTGTTATGGAACGATTCTTTGGCCTGTATGGTTCGATCAATTCGTTCACCAAGCTGATTGTGACGCTCAATGGAAAAGATGGGGAGTTTAAGCGATGGCCACCACGCGCCGGCGAAAAAGCCTTAATCTGATTGAGCAATTACAGTCTGAGCCGCATCGTTTTGATTTTTTCCAGGCGGTACGGCTACTTGAGTCTGCTGCCCAACAAGATCTCGACGACGATACCGTAGCGACCGACAGTGTCGGTGGTTTAGCGCGGCCTGATAAAGAGGCGGTGCACTTTACTTCCCGCACAAGCCTCGCCTTTAATGGTTCTGATGTGACAAAAGTATCGCGTAAGCGGATACATAGTCACGATTCAGAAGAGAGCCCGGCACTGCAATGGCAGGTCGAGGTTGCGATGATGGGGCTGGCGGGCAGTCAGGGCGTCATGCCTTACTACCTTAGTGAAACCATTATGTCGGAGCTTCGCCAGAAGAACCCGGCCTTAAAAGACTATCTCGATGTATTTAATCATCGAACTATTTCGCTGTTTTACGAAGCTTGGCATAAGTATCAGATGGGTGCGTCGTTCGAGCGCTCTGCTCGCGATGATACCGATAAAAAAGATTTATTTACGGATGCGCTACTGTCCTTAGCAGGGCTTGGGATACCGGAATTGCGTTATCGTTCCAGTATGCCTGATGAGCCGATTGCTCAGTATGCTTCGCATTTTTCACGCAATATCTGTTCGGCTGAATCGCTGCGCAGCAGTATTGCGGGCATGTTTGGGCTGGAGGTGTACATACAACAGTTCAATGGCTCCTGGTATGACCTGCCTGCAGATGCACGCTGCCGCTTACCCGATGAGGAGTACCCTCATGGTGTGAATAATGCGCTTGGCGTGAGTACCGTCATGGGCGTACGTTGTTATCAGGCTCAGAGTAAATTTACTGTCGTAGCCGTACCACATAGTGAAGACGAATTCCGAAGCCTTGCACCGGGTTCGCCCGGACTTGAAGAACTCAAAGCCTTTATCAAACTGAGTGTTGGTGAAGAGCAGGACTTTGATATCGAAGTAAAACTCGATGCCCAGTATTTTCCGCTGGACGATTTATTTGACCCGGCCCATACCGAGCAGTTATTGGGTTGGACTACATACATGAACCCGGAAATGATAAAGGATAATGCGTTATCCATTCGCCTGTCCCAGCATGTGCCTGTGCCAGACGATGCATTGCCAATGGCGTATTAAACGCAGGGATCACAAGGACTCACTTTTTCAGAGATGAACGAGGAATAAACCCATGATAAACATCAACCTGAAGTCTCTGGTCGACAAAATGTCGCCCTATATGCGGGACTCACTCGAAGGCGCGGCGGGCCTGTGTCTTGCGCATAGCCAATACAATGTCGAGCTTGAGCACTGGCTGCTGAAGCTGCTGGACATCTCTGATACCGATTTTGTCACTCTGCTTGAAAAGCATGAGGTCAATCCGGGTGCTGTAGCAAAACAGCTAGCGGGAACGATCTCACGCTTTCGTTCAGGTAGTAGCCGTCCGGCAGCCTTGGCTCCGAGTATTGTTGAAGCGGCGAAAAACGCCTGGATGCTTGCCTCTGTGGATTATGGTCATCCAACCGTTAGCTCTGGTCACCTCCTTGCGGCCTTGTTGCTGGAAGACAGCACACGCCGACAACTGTTAGAAAGCTGCTCAGAGCTGAAAGACATAGCGCCAGAGTCTATCCGCGAAACAGCACGGGCTATTTTTGGCACCACAGGTGAAACAGATTCTCTGGTACGTGGCAATGAGCCCGGTGCGGAAGCGGGAGCTGCAGGTCCTGTTTCAGCCTCGAAGACTCCAGCTTTGGACAAGTACACAGTCAACCTGACCGAGCGTGCGCAAAACGGGCAGATTGATCCAGTCTTGGGGCGTGACGAAGAAATCCGCCAATGCATCGATATTCTGACTCGTCGCCGCCAGAACAACCCAATCATGACAGGTGAAGCCGGTGTGGGTAAAACCGCTGTCGTTGAAGGCTTTGCATTGCGTATCGCAGAAGGTGACGTGCCTGACCCGCTAAAGGGCGTTGCAGTGCGTACGCTGGATCTTGGCCTGCTTCAGGCGGGTGCGAGTGTGAAAGGCGAATTTGAAAATCGTCTTAAGTCGGTTATTGAAGAAGTACGTGCGTCCGTCACACCTATCATCTTATTTATCGACGAAGCACACACTATGATTGGGGCGGGCGGTAAAGAAGGACAAGGTGATGCCGCTAACCTGCTGAAACCAGCATTGGCACGTGGCGAGCTACGTACCATTGCGGCGACGACTTGGGCCGAATACAAAAAGTACTTCGAACGCGACCCAGCACTGACGCGACGCTTCCAGGTGGTGAAAGTTGAAGAGCCGTCTGAAGAAAAAGCCATCGACATGATGCGCGGCATTGCCCAGTCACTGCAGGATCATCACAAAGTCAGGATTCTTGATGAAGCCATCATCGCTTCCGTAACTTTGTCTCATCGTTATATTCCAGCTCGTCAATTGCCAGACAAATCAGTGAGCCTGCTGGACACGGCTTGCGCGCGCGTGGCACTGAGTCAGTCAGCGACTCCGGGTGCAATTGAAGATGCACAGCGCCGCATCCAGCGCGCAGAGACCACCATTGGCAAGCTTGAGCGTGAAGCCGCTGCGACTGGCGAGCACACAGAGCGCCTGGCAGCCTTGTACGAAGAGAAACAAAGCGCCGAAACACTGCTTGCTGAGTTAACCAGTCAGTACGAGAAAGAAACAGCACTGATCACTCAGATCCGCGAGTGTCGCGATAAAATTGATCAGAATTTTATGGCTGCTGCGGATAGTAAACTTTCCGACGGTGAAGCTGACGAGCTTAAAACACAGCTCAAAGCACTCACAGCCGAGCTCGCGGGTATCCAGGGCGACGCGCCGTTGATGCAAGCAAATGTTGATGAACAAGCTATTGCCGAAGTGATTGCAAACTGGACGGGGATTCCGGTTGGTAAAATGGTCAGCGATCAGATCAGTGCAGTACAGACATTGGGCGACCGACTGGGACAGCGTGTGATTGGTCAGCCTCATGCGCTGGAAGCAATTGCTCAGGTTATTCGTACTTCACGTGCGGGTCTTACAGATCCACGTAAGCCAATGGGTGTTTTCCTGTTCTGTGGTACGTCGGGTGTGGGTAAAACAGAAACGGCCCTAGCACTGGCGGACGAGTTGTTTGGTGGTGAGCAGAACATTACCACCATCAACATGTCTGAGTTCAAAGAAGAGCACAAAGTCTCCATGCTGCTGGGTTCACCTCCGGGCTATGTTGGCTACGGTGAAGGTGGCGTACTGACCGAAGCTGCGCGTCGTAAGCCGTATTCCGTTATCCTGCTGGACGAAATGGAAAAGGCACACCCAGGTGTGCAGGACATCTTCTACAACCTGTTCGACAAAGGCACGATCAAAGACGGTGAAGGTCGGGACATCGACTTTAAAAACACCATCATCATCATGACCTCGAACGCTGGTGAAGATGCAATCCGTGCGATCTTTAATCAGGTTGAAGAAAAACCAGAGCCAGAAGTCCTGCTCGATAACATTCGTCCTCACCTGTTGCAGCACTTCAAGCCTGCATTCATGGGTCGTGCGAACACCATCGCATATTACCCACTGGATGACGAAAACCTGATGAAAATTGCCGCGATCAATATGCGTCGTATCGAGAAACGCCTCACCGAAAAATACGGTGCAGAATTCAGCTACGACGAAGATGTGTTGATCAATATCGTTGCTCGTTGTCAGGAGTCTGATACGGGCGCACGTAACATCGAAACCATCCTGAATCGCACTGTCCTGCCAGCATTGGCGTCGGAGTGCTTGTCGAAGATGGCCGAAGGAGAAGAAGTTACGAAGGTGCACATTGGTGCTACTGAAGAAGGTGACTTTACTTACCAGGTAAGCTGATTATCGGGTAGGAACAAAAAACGGGGCAGAAGCCCCGTTTTTTCTATTTTAAGACTCTAAACTTATACGGCTTAGGGTCCTTTATACTAGTGTGAAAGTTCGCATTAAGAGTGCTATCACCACGCCAAGTCACTGCTCTCTGCAACAGCTTCAACAGAACCGGAAGTCGGCATATAGTCATCTAGCAGTGCCTGAGGCGAATCGGTAGTCTGAACTTTATCTTCGGTAGTACGGTAGAGGTCGACCTTATCTTGGATTGCTGGGGGGTACGCAGAGAAACTTGCTCCGCCCCAGCCATCGTTTTCATACATAAATAGGTTCCAGTTAGTACCAGTAACTTCTGTAGTTTTAGCGATATAAGTGTTCAATGAGTCATTCGTGATCTCTTTAGAAGCTCGAAGTACCTTACCTTCAAATTCATTACCAATACCACGGAAGCGTATCAGGAGATCAGTTGATCCAACAGCAACAACAGACACAACAACATTTCCAGCTCCAGTAGCGGTACCACCGAAATTTGATGTCTGATAATAGGTCACTTCACTACCAATCTTCGATGTGTCGAGATCTGCAACAGTCGTAGCCTCTGGAGTATCAATGAATGCCTGCATATCGCTCTTCAAGTCAACTATACGTTGCTCAACTGCTAGGCCTAATTCTTCCGATACAGCTTCAAAGTAGTTAATCTCGTGAAGTACATCTTCAGCGTGAACAAGCTTCGATGCATGACGATCGACGCTGTTAAAGTTATTCAGTTTCGAATCGATATCTTGACTGATCTTTGTTAGTTTCTCGCTTCCTTTGTCTTTAAGCTTTTCAGCCAGAAGATCCTTCATTGGCTGGTTTTCAGGGAAAGACTTCAGAGCCTGCTCGAGACTATAGGTGATTTCGTGAGCTGGCCAATTGATTACACTGAAAGTATTTACAAGATTTTCAGTAATCTCACCCATTGAAATTGCATAAACCATATTGTTATCAACAACGGTGATGATGTCACCCATTTCGACATTCGTTAGTTGAATTCGAAACAGGTTTTCAGCAATCTGCTCTGCATTGAACTCAAGGGCTTTAACAAAATCCGGATTTGATATCGCAGCGGATTGTGCAAAAAATCTTGGGGCAAGTCGTTGGAGATCAACGACATTGTCGATGTTGATAACTATTTCAATTCCGTCAATATCCGATGCTTCTGAAACTGGGATATGGGATACATCAGCGAGTTTGTTAAGACCTAATTCTCCTCGAACAATATACTGTTCAATAGGATAAATTTCATCGTTAGCAGTGCGGATATAATAACCAACAGAACTTGGTGTTTCTACTACATTTGCAAGGCGGGATTGAGAGGCCATTCCGTTTACTCCATTTTTCTCTTCTGCAAAAGATGTTGAAGACTGCACCCCAAATACACTGATAAATATCAATGATCTAGTGAACATTCTTAATTTTCTATCCATAGTCTACTTTACTACAAATAATTACTTTTAAACCGATGGCACAAGTAATGGAATGCATTTTCTATCTGAAGACAATGTCTGTCTAGGTTAGCTAGTTTTTTACTTCCATATATTATGCTACGTCCGTGCCTAGATTGTAGGCGGGCCTGTCATACAAAAAGCAGGGCAGGTCTGACAAGAATGCCATATCTACAGTATGTGTCTAGCTTTTTTACACTTTTTATAGTCGTTTTCTATTCTTTTTTGCATGCCACTTACATCTGGATTCGAAGGTGTTTTCATCAATTCCTAATCGGGTTGGATTATCACTTATTTCGCATGTGATCATCCAGCTGATACTGTGAACTCGGCTTTGCTATGTCTGATTCTTTCTAGGAGTGATGTTTATGCCATTAACGCATATGTATAATTTTTGTATTGAATTGAACTACCCAGGAATGAAACTATAAGTTGGATTGGCGAGCGAAGATTGCACAGTGAAGCATCCATTACTATCTGTTTATGATTCGTCAATCCGTTTATCTAGAATCCTCTTTATTCCTGAATTGATAACTGGCTTGCCATTGAGCGTAATCGTGCCAGATATTGCCGAAAATAAGCACGTTTTGTTATTCTTTGACATCGCGTTAGATCTATGCCTTTGGCCGCTGAATTTTCAGTAGATTTATCACTAAAAAATCACGAAAGTGCTATGAGGTTTTGTTAGATTCCTCGAGAAATAATCTACTTTCTGTTGAAAACCCTAGCTTTATATAATTGGAGTCGATGCGGATTTGGCAACGAAGTTTTCATAAACTTCAATGCTCGAGTTTTTAAGGTCATTTCTTTTTTTGCTAACGACCCTTCCACTCCAGGCAAATAACCTCAGGTGCCAATTTCAGATCTTCTGGTTTTGGACTTAGTGTTGGCAGATTGTATTCGTGATCGTTATTTACGCTAACTTTTATCGATTTAGTTATATTTTTAACCAACTTCGAAAACTCGGATATATCAAATATGGACTCGGACGCGTTTAAAGACTTTGGTGTCGACCTTACGATAGTGAATGAAGCCTCAATGTAAGTGTCGTGACCTATGGGGGTGCTAATTATTACATTTGTAGGACCGTCAACCAGAGGCTGAGAATCATAGTATAGCCAGTTTCGGCTATTGACTCTTATTGTTTTACAATTCAGTGGACATAGATAGCTCGGCCATTCGTCAGAATTTATCTGAAATGAATCGACGTTGGGCTTTGGGTGCTTCTTTCCGAGAAATGAGTTGCATATTTCGCTATTAATTACTCTTCCAAAAACATCCTTGGTATAGATGCTCTCATTCACTGGAAGATCATTACACTTAACGAGTTCCACAAACATATTTACGTGGCCTTGATAAGATCTAAGTAATCCAGTAGTCGTGTACTTCCATGAACTTGAGTGGATGATCAGTGCAGAAACATCGCCGCGTTGCTGTATATCTTGGCTATAAACTAAATCAAAATTATGGGGAGTAGTATCTGGCTCCATTTCCCAACCTCTATCAGGAAAGGGCGGATTCGACTTCGGAGCCTGAAACGATATGTTTCCGAGTTCAAAGTACTTTGTGAAATTATTTAGATCTTTCCACTTGGGACCTCGTAATGATTTCATGGTCATCTTGTTCACGATATAAGCTTATGAATCTTCTTGCCAGCTTCTATGTATGGCTGGTCTTTTGTATGGAAGCCCTCATTTAATGAAGGTACCGAATTTATAGCAATATTGGGAGCTTTGGTTGCTATTGCAGCCGCAGAAAGTAAAGTTACAGCTAAACCGCCTGAAATACCATTTGTGACGACGGCTGCGCCAATCGGAGGGGTAGCGCATACCTAGATAAAACCTACGATGGTATCAACCATGCTACTCACAACATCGCTGAAACTTTTACTGCTCACATGTCAATAGTTCTAAGTGGATATGCCCATTGGACTACGATGGTTAATATCGAGCCTGATTGAATTGATAATCGCATTCGCTTCCATAGATGCAGATCGGATAATATCTTCTTTTTCAGCCTCGGAGGCCTGCCTTACAAGTTTGATAAGAAAGTTAAACGAGATCATCGTATCTTCTGATGCGGCAATGTAGAAGAGCAAGCGATCGGGTGACGGATTGTGTGCATATATAGGTCGGCCACCAACATCGATAACACTTACGTGTGGATCGATGGTCGGAGTGATCTCTTCGTCCGTATCATCGAAATCTATCCGGTACATGCCATCGATTTCAGTAATTTCAACTTTTGCTAAAGTAGACGCTGACTCTCGACATTGGTTGATTACCCAAGCCTTTGTATTCTCGGGCACCATCAAGTGTTGAGGGGGGCAATCCCTGAGGTTTCTGGTCAACGCTGATGCACTGAAAAGCAGTTCCGCTGCGGGTTTCCGTAACCATCCTACAGGGCGAAGATGACAAGCACGCCTTAAAAAGGTCTGACTGAAATAAAGAGGATCTCCATCTTCAGGATCGGGGCTATAGTCAATAGCGCTTAAAGGATTAATATACGGTCGCTCATCTATATGGGTGTACCCGCGCAGATCAGCCTTTAAGGGAGCATTGCTTTTAGGACAATAGAAACTTAGTTTTGTTTTTAACAGGTGGATCTCGAAGAGTTCTTTGTCTCTTTCACTTATTCTGAATGAGCTTCTTGTATAGAGCCCCAAACTCCTGTTCACACGTTATACCTCCGCTTGTGCCTTATCTCGTAGCGACTTCTGTGAGAGGTGGAGTACACAACGGTCCATAAAGTCATTCATGGTCTGGTGGGTAACTTCTTCAAGATTATGCTCGGGGCTGTAATACTTATAACCATCATGCCTCTGTAAACTGAAATCCATAAGTAAGAAATGATTCTTACTGACGGGCGTGGCAAAAAGATATTCCGGCTCTTCATGATGGTACTCGGATTTTGCTACGCACCAGTAAGTTGAGTTGAACTCTTGATAATGAAGATCTTCACTTTTTACTGGGTAGATATGATCCGCAGATCCCAGGCTACCTAGCTTAGCTCCTTCATTATTCCAAGCCCATGCATCGTGACAGAATTTGATTATTTCGATTTCCAGATCATTCCTATCAAAAAAATTTATTTTAGGGTGAAGGGATTCGGGTAGATAAATAAGGGTGACATTAACTAAGGTGCTGCCTATCGAGCTTCCTCTATAGCCTTTGTGTGCCCATCCTCTTTCATAGATGCGAAGTGCATATATGTTATCTTTTGGATCCATAAAACTCGTCAGATCATATATGTCGGCATCTTTCGGGAATACCGATATAGGAAACATTGCGGTATGTTTTACGTCAGGCAATGACAGAGTATTCGAAGACAGGTCGACCACAACATCGCTGAAGCGTTTAATCTCTGGGTGGGAAAGGTCTGAGTCCGAGCCAAGGAGGCTTTTCAGGATATTCATTATTAACTCTTCAGCTTCATCTTGATGACATCGTAAAAGGTCTTGGCGAGGCTACCTGAGGCTTTCTCGGCGGTCAGGTTGAGCTCTGCTACTGTCATGTGGGGATTGAGATGAGGGTTGAAAGCCTCGTTCGTGAGCCCGTTAGCACTGATGTTACGTGCCATATGAGCAGTCTGGATCCCTTTATGCACTGATATTATGCCGCCAATAGCCAATGCTGCAATCCCAAAACCTGTGGCGGGTAAAGTTAACGCGACTCCCCCAATTCCCATTGTTGCTACACCGGATACACTCGATGCCATGTTCACTAAGTCCTGGCGTCTTTCTCTGTGAAGCAGTATACCCTCGTCTCTATGACCCATAGCCTCTAGTTGCTGTTTCAGGCTGTCGCCAGACATAAGTTGAGCTTCACGGCTCTTCTGGTCATGAGGGTGAATTTTTATAACATTGCTATGCAACTGAATGTTTGTTGATCTTATTGCAGGCAGAACATCAGCCACTGGCGAAGTAGGGGCCATAAAGATAACCGTATGATTGCTTAAATTCGTCTGCTTTATACCATTAATCGCTTTATGAAATACGTCGATCCCTGATCCGTGGATAACCCAGGAAATTTTCTTCTTTTCTTCTGTAGCTTTTTTTAATGCGTATTGCAGTCTTGCTGATGCAATCTCCAGAGTTGTGGTTTTTTGAGCTGGTGTCTTCCACTGTGTTGAACCACTCAATAGATAGGGTGGGTTGTAGAATATGGAATAGTTATCGATTTTCGTGTGTGCATCTTTATTAGAATAAGCATTTACGAGCATCGGAGGTATTATCTTTTCCGCCGCCTGTGGTAGATTTTCGCATAGCCCGTTAACTGCGGCGTACTCATTATTCAAGTGTCTGCATACTTTATTTTTCACATTCCATTTGTTTGAACGATCTCTCTTTACATCGTAAATACCGGGGTCAGAGCCCTTTGAGAAATCAGCAAGATCAACATCTGTGATGTAGACACCGGGAGTCTTTGCTTCACCACTTGCATACTGAAATATCTTATACTTGATCTTTGCTCTTCCGATGATGCCCATATGTTCTTTTGGATTGGCAACATTGGTAAAGGAATCTATACCACCGGCTGTAGCACGAAGTTGTTTGATTCGTGAGAATGCCTCGTCAAGATCTGCCTGGCTATCAAATCCGGAGAATTTACGGATAAGATCAGATTTTATGAAAATGGCACGCCCCACGCGGCCATCGGTATCCTTATCCAGTAAAACATATTGGTTACCCGCTTTTTGTATTCCTTTGCTGAAGCCGGCATTTTTTGCTGCATTGTTAAGTGTCGCGCTATTCATATCGTTCCTTGAGAATAAAATTACATGTTTATCTGGCTATCAGCTCACAACCTGAGCCGCTTTCCTGACCAGCTCAGACACATTGTGATGCAGTCGGGTGAAGATCATCCGAATGAACGACACACTCAGAGTTGCGGTTTCTGACACAACTATGCCTAATGCCCGGGCCATACGGATAATCAGGCGCATCACCCAATACCCGAGATCCTTGGTGAAGTCGTACGCTTTGTGCATCAGGTAGGCCAGCCGGTCGAGAATAGTGAAGGTTGTCGTGCCTACTCCTACCAGTACTGCGACTCCCGCATGTATGATTTTCTTCACAACCCACATTAAGGCCGCGTCCAGTACGCGTGCAGTGTTAAGGCAGAGTGATACCGGACCATCGGATTTCAGCCAGTTCTCAACTGACTTTTCCAGCAGCTCTGGCGGACGCAAGGCTTTCAGGGTTGGCCACTCCAGGCTTGCGGTACTACCACCAGAAACGGAACTAATATAGTTCTCCATTTTGTGATATTCCCAGGGCAGTAGCGCTAATCCGGAGTTGAGAAGGTAATCTGTTCCCGTGTCTGGGACATGGGTGAAGGGCCAGGTTGGCACCATAGGAACGGGATCGGTCTTATGGTATACACGATATACGTTGTCCGCGGTTACCCGATTCGTCAGATCGCTAGCGAAGTATGGAAAGCCTACACGCGGTGAGCCAAAGGTGTACAGTTTGACTGGTACTGAGGTATTGCTATTCAGCCAATCGGCAGCAAGGGTTGCGAGCGCGCCCCCGAGGCTGTGTCCTATGCAATGGACGACCTGAATTTTGTTGCGCTTAGCCAATTCTGTCTGAAACGCCTTTAGCTGCGGCAGAAAAGACTCAAATGTGTACTGGAACCCCTGATGGACCTTACCGCCAGAGTTTGAGCGTGTTATTCCGGCATTAAGATCGGTTAACGCATCGAAGCCACTCGCCGTGCCCTTCAGTATAACGAATGCCTGATTTTCGTACTGTTTGATCCCGAAAGCGCATGCACCCATGATGTGACTGGATTTGAGAACGATGAAGGCTCCGGTTTTTCCTTTGAGTTCCTCTTCAACTTCAAACCTGTCTTTATGCTCGAACAACACAATTTTACGTGTGATATCGTCTTTCAGGCGGTAAGCGTCCTGAGCGAGTGTGGCGGCGAATCGTGCATCCAGAGTTCCAGTACTCATACTCGGTCCCTCTAACTATTTCTCTTCCCAGGTGCAGTTGGTCAAAATCAACGAGCTGGCGGTCCTGTGTGTGCGCAGTTCGTCACTAAGCTCACAGTTCAGGTTCAGTGGATGACCATCCAGTTCGGAATTTTCTTCAGCATTCATTTTCCCATTCGCCCAGATCTCATAGGATTCACCCTGGTATTCAACAATGATCTGTTGGGATATTACGATCTCGACGGGCAGAAATTTTTTTACTGATTTTTCGTAGTTTGCAGGGAAAGTGAATTCACCGTTACTGTCTGTATTCGTCGATTCAGTGATTGGGTCTTTCCACTTGGTAGTTCGCGTAACAGTTGCTCCCGTCGCCGGACTCCCGTTTAAGGTGACTTTCGCCTTTACCGGTGAAAATGTGCATATTTTTCCTGCATCAAATAAAGACATAGCGTGTCCCGCTGGCGTTATAAGGAGTGAAAGTAATAGGGTGGTGGAGAGATGTCTGATCATATTCTTAATCGACCATTCACCCACCCACTAACACGGTTGGGCACCCCAAAACAATTTTGCCGCCGTGTGCGGTTGAGTCTCCCATTCGTGCTGCCGGTTTATTACTCATGAGTACGGTCGCACTGCCCATCACAATAGAATCTGGAGGACCGACGCAGACACACATGCTGCCCATCGTCGCAGCTGGCATATTGCCGATTAGCACCGTAGGCGCACCGGGAGAGACAATCGGACCGCCGACATGAGGCACTGGGCCAGATGACATCGGGCATACGTGCATGTCTGTGATACGTGATGCAGGTTTACCCATAATCAGGCTCCCTCAAGCATACCGTTTCCGCCGCGAGCGAGATCTAGCCCCTGTGCGAGAAACAGCTTGTAGTGATCTTCGATGTTTTCCGGATCGATCGTCGCTGATGCCAGAGCGATGCTTCCCGCTACTGCATGTGCGTAAAGATAAGCGGGCGGTGCAACTTCGGGTTCGCCGGGCGGTGTCATGCTTCCGGTACACCAACTTGCGGCGGTCGCAGCCCAGCTGGCAGCGGTTTTAAACTGCGTTTTTTCACCCAGTTCTTTACAGCGTTGACGATGATCTTCGGTCGGTTTTCTTGCCCAGGTTTCGGTTGCGAGCAGGGCATTGATGTTGTGTTCGTCTGTGTCGGGTTTCTGTGCCTTACGCGCGGCGAGACAGGCCCACCATACGGCTTCTCGTTTAGGAAGTCCGTGGGCGAGGAGTTTAATCGCGTCCTGATAGAAGCCAGCTTCCATCAGTCGTTCGATACTGATTTGTGGGGCAGTATCAGGGACGACAACGTCTGATGCTTCAGGCTCAGTGAGCTCGAACTCATTCAGTAGTTCGTCTGCTGTGAGCGCCTGTATTTTAATCAGCTGAGACATGCTGTTACCACTTAGTTAATTTTAGTCAGTCCACCTTTCACCGTGAGAATACCACCGGCGGAAACTTCTCCCATGGCACTGGCTTTTGTTTTGACCATAGTGCCTTTGATCTGTACACCGGTTTGATCGATCTTGATGCTGTTGGCACCGACTTTAAGTTCAATCGATGTCTTTGAGGTGATTTTGATTGCACCCATTGCATCGATCGTAGAGGTTCCTTTACTCACTTTCAGGCTGTGGTTGCCCGAGTCAACTTTGGTCGTTTGATTGCCCTTGGATACGGTGAGTGCATCGTTGCCTTTGCTTATGGTTGCGGTACGATTCTGCTCAACAGTCAGCTTTTGATCGTTTTTCACTGTCAGGGTCTGATCATTTTCTACGGTGCCGGTCTGGTCGTTGTGAATTAACCAGTTATGATCTTTACCAGCCTCCATGTAGATCTCTTCACTTCCCTTCTTGTCATCAAAACGCAGTTCGTTGAATTCACTGTCTTTAATCATGGTTTTCCAACCACTCTGTGTAGACGTGAAGTTCGGACCGTCGTTACTGCCGTTATAAACTGCACCCGTCACCAGAGGACGATCTGGATCGCCGTTAATGTAGCTAATGACGACTTCCTGATCGACGCGAGGAACAAAGTTCGCCCCCCAGCCCTTGCCAGCGAATTGCTGGACAACCCGTACCCAGCAGGAGTTCTGTTCGCTGTTCCATGGGAAGATGACTTTTACTTGAGTCATCGGGTCTTTGGAACTGTCGCTTGCTGTGGCTTTGACTTCTTTTACAGTCGCAACCTGAGGTGCATGTATCTGACGACGGAAGGCATCATGCCTTGGTCTCACCAGAACATCCGATGGGACGCACGCGAAGCGGTTGCTGTTGACTGTGGCTTCACCGTTACCGTCTTTGGCGCTGATACTCAGGTGGGTAACCAGGTATTTACCGGTTTCTGAAGCAATGGGGTGTTCGAGTTCGAAACGCCCACCGGCGAACAAAGCTGTGATGTTGCTCGTACCTTGTGCGACGTCGAACCCACCTTCGACGGCTTCCATGCTGTTTTGCGCGAACGCTTTACTCATTGCGTCAGCTAATGTGTGGCCACTATCGCCTTCGGGTTGCAGGTGGAAAGCACCATAGCCCTGTGTTGTCAGACCAGACACGGTGTTTAGTGGAGATTTTGTCTTGATGTTCTGTTTGTGGTCTTTACTGGTGGCGTTTTCTGAATAATCACGGAACTCGAACGCGTTGGTGTGATAGTTGTAGGTCCTCAACCAGCTGTGTACCGATGGAATGTCTGGTTGAACGCCGCCGCCGTCATAATCTGCCTTGTCGGCTCCACTGTCTGCAAAATCCTGGGCATCGTTGACGAGGATTAGCTCATGTTCACCGTCTTTATGAGTGAAGTAGTAGCTGATTCCTTCTTCTGCGAGGAGCCGGGAGATAAAGGTAAAGTCAGTCTCTTCGAACTGTACACAGTATTCCCGCTCTGCAAATTTGCCTTTGGTTTTGAGCTTGAAGTTGATGATTTTGCTGTATTCTTTCAGGACTTCTTCAATGATTTTATCTGCAGATTTCTTCTGGAAAATCCTGTTTTTAGCAGCCAGTGTTGTAAACCACAGGCCGGGGACCACTTCGATACGGTAGCGGCGCAATCCCTCATCATTGATATCGAGCATTGCAAGGTGATTTACGTAGCCGTGAATGTACCTAGGCGTCTTGCTCTTGTCTGAATACAGGCTCAGAGTTACGTCTTTTCCCAGTAGGTCTTTCTGGGCAACATCATGGTGATCGGAGTAAAGTTCGACTGAAAACCGGAACAGATCAGATATAAATTCGTCACCGGAGAGCTCAGATACGATCATCGCGTCTTTGCCAAGCGGAGTAGAAATTTGAATAAGTCGATTATTTTGGCTGAGTGCCGTCATGCCGTATCACCACTACTTTTGTGATGGGCAGCGTACTAGGGGGGATACGCTTCCACATGCGTTTGAATCCTTGAGCAGAGCGACCTGTTGCAGGTCGCTCTGACATGTAATTTGGGTAAGGTACCCTATTACAGAGCTTTAGCAGTAGTCAGGTCGTAACCAACCTTCATATTCTTCGTGTTCTTGTTGGTCTTGTCTGCGTGAGTCAGATCCGCTTCGATTTTCGCGAAGCTCAGGGAGATGGACTCGGCAGGTGCACCACCTGTGGCAGCGCTGATGCTATATGAAGAAATGATAACGTCTTCGAGTTTGTAGACAGCATATGGCTCAACTTTGTCACCGCCGGTCTGAACTACATGGATTTCAACAGGAACGCCCGCATCACCGGTCACAGAAGCTTTGAACAGACCGCCAGACGCCGCATCCAGCGGCTTGGTGAAAGTCACTTCGCTAATGCTAGGGCGAGAAGCTTCACGGTTCGCCATTGCGCCCGCTTGCATAGTGATAGAACGGCCTACGCCGAAGCTCATGCTATCAACTTCAATCCAGTTTTCATAATCCGCAGCAGTTACGTTACCTTGCGGGTTTTTGTTGTTGAAGTTCATGAAAATAGCCATTTAACAATTCCTCTGTATTGGGTAGTAAGTTTCCTTCAAGCCTTAGCTGTGCACGTTATTTTGGAACGCTGAAACCACGGCTGTATGGCAAGTGAGGCCAAGTTAAACAGATCTTTTTTGTGAGTAAAACCCCCGTAAATGAACTATTTAATCGACTCTGGCACGAATTTAAATGAGGTCTTGAAGTGTTACCTCGCCGCATTTTTATCGTATATCCGACATACGCCGAGTTGTTGCTATTTAGCAGGCTTTTGCCTGTGGTGTGTATTGTGGTTTTGACTCTGACACGATTTATTGAAAGAAATTTTTTGAGTTTGGGTGGCGGGGGAGAGTATTTGAAATAATGCGCCAATATCTCAAGGTGCCGGATTGCTCGCCGGGATCAGATTGTGGTCTGGGGTTTCTTCTTCGGGCGGCCACGCTTTAAGGGGCGGACACGATGGTTGGCGATTTTCTCGATTTTCTCGGTGAACTGATCGCCCCCGAGAACCTGGCCAAGCTTGATGGTTTCTGCGATGTAGGTTAGCAGCCCACGGTCAAAGTCATATCGGAATAGCTTGCTGTATTCGTCGGCCCGCTCGTCGTGGGTATCCCCCAGTGCAAGATATAAACGATGGTCTTTCAGAATGGGGCTGGATTTTCGACCTGTGTGGTGATTAAAGCTTGACCATTCGTACAACTCAGGACTTTCCACTATTCCTTCGTGCATGGGCTTGAGCTCAACGTAGCGGTAGCAGGTCAGTAGGTAAGCTTCGGAGTCGATGACGCTGGATTTATATCGTCCTGCCCATAGCGTTCCCGATCGTTGGTATCTATGGTTGACATACTGAACGTAACGCCTCCCCAATGACTGCATCATGGACGAAATGCCATTGGCGATGTTAGGCGTGGCTACCATTTGAATGGCATTTGGCATCAATACATAGGCGTGGATGTCTACGTCGTATTGTTCCGCGGCTTTTTGCAGAGAGGCAAGATAGAACTCGTAATCTTCATCGTCGAAGAAGCAGTTCAGGTTGTTATGGCCGACCTGAATAATATGCTGAGGTATGTTGGCGATGTTGATACGTGGCAGTCTTGCCATGTCGTTTGTGTATCCCTGCTGACGGTAGGTCCTTTGTGATTGCACGCTTTGTGTTATGCAATCTGCGTCAATTATGCTGAACAGGTGTTGTAAAATCAACCAACATGGAAACTTGAAAAAGCCTGTCACCGTTTAATTTTTTTTGTTTTAATCGTCCCGGTCTATACAGAGTAGCTGTATCCGCAGCATGCCCGGAGGGTGTGTACTCTGTTCACTTGATATATGGAAAATGGAATGAGCAGAAGCGTCGCTCTCGCAGTTAATGGCCGCACGGATATCGGCCAGGTCAGGGAGGAAAACGAGGATGCAATTACCTGGTTTGCTCACCCTGAACAGCCCTTTGCTTACGTTGTGGTCGCCGATGGAATGGGGGGTTACAGCGGTGGTTCGCTTGCGAGTCGGATTACGATTCAAACGCTCAGCTTATGCTTCAGTCAACTGATTACACCGACCTTTCTTGCGTGTAGTCCTGAGCAGCAGAAGCTCATGATTGATGCCGCTGTTCGTAGTGGTATCTATAAAGCCAACCACGCCATTATCGACGCTAAAGCGGATAACCCCGATTTTGCTCATATGGGTACGACAGTAGTCCTGACGGTTGTCTGGAAGGATCAGCTTACTGTTGCACACGTTGGTGACTCCCGGGCGTATCATTGGAGCCTGAAAGGACTGACCCAGCTGACTCGTGATCACAGTGTTGTTCAAGAAATGATAGATGCGGGTACTTTGACCGAGGAGGCTGCTCGCATAAGTGAAGTACGTAATCACATTACTCGTGCCCTCGGCGTGCACGACGATGTTGAGCCAGAGCTTAAATCGTATCGTCTCACTGACAGTGCGCTACTGATGCTCTGCTCAGATGGCCTCACGGAGTACCTTGATAACCATCAGCTACAGCATGTGCTTACGACGCATCGTCCAGCATTAGAATGTTGTTACCGTCTGATCGATGAGGCGAATCATGGCGGCGGTAAAGACAATATCAGTGTGGGTATTATGGAAGTGACTGTAGGTGCCCGTTCTTCGGTTGCTCCAGTTGCACCCTCTCAGGCTGTAGATGATAAGGATACGACAATTCGTAGAAATCAGAATGCTCGTCCCTCTTAGTGATCATTATTGATCTTTCTATCAGAATTCTTGTTGCAGTGTTGCCCTGCCTGACTTTTCTGGCGTAGGTAGGATTGATGCGTCGATCTATTAAAAGATAACATCTGTTAAGTGAATGCGGTCATGGCCAAATGTGTTGCGTCGGGCCGGTATTCAACGGTGGTTGATGTTGTTATAATGCCGCCGCTTTTTGCCGGCCCTTTTGTCAAAATTTTGTAACGCAGGGTCGCAGTGACCGGCATTGCCACACGGTAATGCTTAATGGATTGAATATCGGTAGGGCAAGGATGTCTCAGGCTTCTTCTCAAAAATACCTCCGTGCCGGGCGCGCATCTGTTGCGTCCAACTTCGCTATTTCACTATGCGTGCAGCTTCGTGTGTATCGCCAAGGAACAGGGATATGTTGATTTATTTCAGCCAACGTCTGCGTGCCAGCGGCGTGGTCTGCTTTTCGCTTTTTTCTATGTGTTTTGCTGGGGCTGTATATGCAGAATCGCCGGTAGCATCCGCCATTCCAGCTCAGCAGGCTTCGTCCTTGCGTGATGTTTTTGGGATTAATGCTCCTGATTCTCAGCCGGATGCCGATGAAGAATTTCGCCAACGCACGCGTCAGAAGGATTTAATGCCGAGTACCGAAGGTGATATCCCTGATATTAATGATCGTGATTCCGGACCGCGTATTCTGGTCAATCAATTCGCTTTCGAGCGACTGGAAGAATTTCCCGATTTCGATATTACACGAGAAGGTGTCGAAGCCGAGGCTGAGCGACTTCGTGTTGTATATATGAAGGAAGATCAGCGTGGTGATGCAGGTTATACGCCGGATGAATTGAGGGAGATTACGACATACCTACGCGATATTGGCAGCGATTCAGATGTTGATGACCTGACTCATGAAGACATGCAGGCGCTGATCGAGTTGATACGTGATCAGAAGCGTAGTCGCGGGTTGAGTTTTGCCGACCTTGAGGAAATTGCCAATCTCCTGACCATTTACTATCGCAAGCGCGGTTTGTTCCTTGCGCGTGTTTTGTTGCCAGCTCAGGAAGTTGAAAACGGTATCGTTACTTTCACCGTGATGGAAGGTCGCCTCGGTCAGATGGAGGCGCTGGGTAACGAGCACTACAACGAGAAGATTCTGAAGTCCCCGCTAAATCACATTGTCGGCGGCATTGTAACCAGCCAGCAAGTTGAAGAAGCGCTATACATTCTCAATGATCTACCTGGGATGACCCTGACTGGGGCATTCAGCGCAGGGGATAATCCTGGTGAAACTCGTCTGAGGCTGGTGGTTCGGGAGGAGGATGAGTTCTCCTATCTTTTGCGTCTGGATAATCACGGTGCCCAATTCACCGGTAAGGCGCGAGCTTATGCGAATATGCAGTGGAACAACCCTACTGGTATCGGTGACAACCTGAGTATCGGTCTCTTACGCTCAGAAGATATCGGCCAGAATGATTCTGGAGATGGCCTTGCCGACGATATTGGCACGCGTGAGGCGCACAGCAATCTCGGGCAGATAAGCTACTCCCTGCCTGTTGTGAACCTGCGTAATCGGATCTCCATCAGCGCAGATCGCAATACCTTCGACCTCGTCGACGAAGACGGCGGTATCATCAATGCACTTGAACTGAGTGGCGTGAATACCACCTATGCACTTGGTTATAACTACCAGATTCGTCGTACGCGCGACTTCAATATGTCCACCGGCATTAATATTACGGATAAGACGTCAACGGTAGACAGTTCTATCGACTTTTTGTCGACCGAAGACCATGTTGTCGCAGGGGAATGGAACCTCTACATAGATGGGTTGAGCCAGTCTGGTATCCGTATGCTGAATACCGCCAACTTAAGTGTTCAGTACGGTGATTTTAAGACCGATGTGGTTGAAGGTGCCGATGAAAGCTACATAAAGGCAGCCATTGATACCAGCTCGTTGTTCTTTATTCCTATTCCTTTTAGCGAAAAGTACAGCCGACTATTAACTACCGTTCGTCTGCAGCATACCGACCAGTCTTTA
Source organism: Thalassolituus sp. (assembly GCA_006212115.1). Lineage (GTDB taxonomy): Bacteria > Pseudomonadota > Gammaproteobacteria > Pseudomonadales > Oceanobacteraceae > Thalassolituus. Next base: position 61,363 of record PDUK01000005.1, read on the forward strand.
CCTTCGTTTGAGCAATTCAGTATGGGTGGTGCGACTGGTGTTCGAGGCTTCTATGTGGGTGATTTCTCAGCGGATAAATCGGCCTTTGTCAGTAATGAATGGTACTTCGACCTGCCAGAATGGCGCCTGTTTGGTGATTACTCACTAAATGATGTTTTTCAGGCCGGTATTCTTTTTGACTTTGCTTACGGTATTCAGAATGGCGGCTTTATCACCGACAGCGGTACTGTGGCAGAGGACGAATGGGCACGTATGAGTGCCGCAGGTCTCGTATTTAAGGCGAGCTGGGGAAAAACCTTTAGCGGTAAAGTCTCTATCGCAACCCCTATCGATGGTGTGTCGAGTCTGGACCCAGAAGAAGGGGATACCAGTATCGAACCACTTAATAATACGCCTGATACTGTCGAAGTATTTGCAGACATTAATTTCTATTTCTGACGCCATTTTGCGCAGCGCCGGCAGTCTGAGAGTCGGTACACATGGATAGCTACCGGAGGGCTGAGCCCTCCTTGCATTGAGAGCAGTGACAATGAGCCAGCACACGAAAAAACATACAGAAAACGCCTTCGATTACTTCAGGAAGCACGCCTTGAGTGTTGCGATTTCTGCATTCAGTACCACTCTTGCGGGTATTCGCGATGGGTTACAGCGTGGAGTGTACGTAGCGCTTATCGCTGGGCAGGTTGTCGCGCCAGTTGTGTGGGCAGGCCCATTGCCTGATTTGGCTGGGGATAATGATTGGGTTACTCTCAATGAAGATGCTCTCATCGCTGGGATTGATTCTGATAAATCTGCGGTCTATGACGTTTCAGGCAACCGTGTTTTGGCCAATTGGACTAGTTTTGACATCGATGATGAATATGGTGTTGAGTTCATTCAAGCTAGCCCCGGCAGTATTTTGGTGAATCAGATTGCTGGTTCGGCAAGTAAGATTGCTGGCCTACTTAAAGCGAACGGTAATATTATTCTTGTCAACCCGAATGGTATGACGATTGCTGGTACGGCGACAATTGACGTTAACAGTCTCGTGGTTTCAGGGATGGGGTTGGTTGGTGGCGTTGATGCTGCTGATCAGGCTTTCTTTAACAGTGGCACTGAGGCTGAAAACTATAACAATCTCCTGCTCGTTAAGACTGATGCTAATGGCAAGATTACTATTGAAAGTGGTGTTAAGTTTACCGTCGATGCTGAGGGTACTGCACACACTAGAAACAACAAATTTATCGCTATAGGAGCCGAGGTAGAAAATTCTGCTGATATCGTCGTTGGAAACCTCATTGGTCTTGGAGCCGGTGGGGCTGGCTTTGTAAGTTTCGATCAAGACGGCTTGGTAGGGTTTGAAATTTCCAGTGATGTTGTCTCGGAGAATGCACTTAAGAGTCTTGGTGATTTAACAGCAACAAACGGAACCGTTCTCTTATCAGCAAATGCTTCCAATGCAACAATAAACAGTGCACTTAATATCGAGGGTACAGTTCAGGCTACCGCTATTAATATCGATGCGGATAAGATCACCCTTGGAAAACTAGCGGCGGATGATGAAAATACTGTTGCGATCACCGCGTCGGAATCTTTATCGCTGGCCGATCTGGCTAAGGTCACAATAGAAGATAATGCGACCTACACTATTAATGCTAGCTCAGTGACCTTATCTGAAGGGTTTAATGAGATTACTACCTCTACATCGAAAGCAGGAAAAATTGTAGCGAATGGAGATATATCGGGAGCAAGCGAGACTTCTACTGAGTCCGGCTTATCAATTAACTTAGTGTCATCTGTTCAATTAGAGAATGGAGATATCTCGACAGATTCCGGCGTAAACCTGGTAGCAAATGAAACATCAGGAATTGATAACAAGTTAGTAACGAATGGTATCTCGTTTTCTGGTGTTAGCTCGGCGGACTTAAATGGTAACGATCTGTCGGGCTCTTCTAAATCAGACACTTTCGATGTCACTGGTGGAACGCTAACAGCCAATAATATCGATGTCACGAATTCGACCAATACGATCAATGCCGGCGGCGGTAACGATATTTTCTCGGGATCTACGGATGGATGGACGGTTGTTGCGAATGGCCAAATTCAAGCAGGCACGCCAAGCGATACCTCCACGATCTTTAGCTTTACCGATGTAACAGCGGCGGCAATTACGGATCAGGCTCTGAAAGGCCAGGACAGCGTGGCAGACACTTATACTGTCACTCAGAACGATACAACCACGTCCGTTACGACTAATGGCATTGTATTCACCGAAATGAGTGAAGTATTGGCGGGTAATGGTACTGCTGTGGACAGTGTTGTTACAGATGGGCTCAATATTGAACTGAACGGTGCCGCGAATGAATTAAAAGTATCTGACAGCGGTG
>PDUK01000187.1 GCA_006212115.1 Thalassolituus sp.
CTCTACTGGTATTTTAAGAAGAAAGGGTATGACACTAAAGATATCCAGGCGATAGCCGGAGGGCTGGTTGAAATGTCTGAAAGATCGTCAGACTCGTTCCAGAAAATCGCACTCTTTATCAAAGACTATCAGCCTGATATCAAATCGAAGGCTGACGTCGATGTGGATCTCTATAGATGTTTCAAATTGGACGACAGTGAAGAGTTGAAAAACCTCATTAGAGCTCAGTAGAGAATATCCTCCTGGCCTTTATCTCCGGCTCATTTTTCAGCCGCTATGAGTGTACTCTGATTGCTGACCCTGTTAATACGCCAGATTGAGGAGCAGAATGCTGCGAGTGGTTCCTGATTAATCTTGCTCTGACTAAAATAGTTACCCTTGGGCTTGTTGCTGAGTATTTTCTACCTGATGGCAAATAAGTAATAGAGCAATGATGGGAAGATTTTTGGAAAGGGGGCCGAAAGGATGAAGCCAGAACTGTGGGGCCATCCAGGATAGCAGCAGGGTATAGCTAACAACCGTCAATATCTGTACCCGATAGCACCAGAGTGTCAGCCTGCCTGTCAGTAGCCAGAGCCCGATCATTAAATCCAGCCCGGCACCGGCATAAATTAACAGGTCAGCCACGTGTCCCGATATGCCTGCATCGTTAAGCGTATCCAGCCCAAATTTATAATCACCAAAGATGGATGCCCACGCAGTGAGAATCCACAGCACGGCCAGTGTGATGCGCGCAAACATCAGTGTGTTGCTCGTTATGGTCATTGCGTCATCGCTAGTGGCTTGAAGACCATAAGCCAGTACACCACCAGAAGTGCGGTGAAGGCAGGAACCCCTAAGGCTGTCCAGAGGCGCATGTAGCGATCGAATTGCTCCCGCTCGAATTGTTCGGCACCTGCCAGTGCCCTCAGTTTGTACTGAATCCATACCACGGGTAACCAGCAGCAGCCTATGAAGATAAACGACCCTGTTACCGCTAGCATCCAAGGCGATAGCATGGCGATACCCAGCCGGTTAGCCAGTAATAACCCTGTTACCAACTGAATAACAACGGCAGGTGTTGTAAATATCCAGTCAGCCAATACGACGTGACGGGTGGTCACCCTTATGGCTTCTGTATTGCCTGAACGCCATGTCATAAACATAAAAAACGCGATGCCAGCCCCCGTGCCCGTCAGTACGGTAGCGCTGAGAATATGCAGCATTTTCAGCAGAAAGTAGTTATCCATGGATCACCTCTGTGGCATGAGTGATCCCCTCCGGAGCAGCGGCTCTATCAAAGTAAGTAAGATCGAAAAGTCCAAGGCACGGCAGTGCGCCTCGCAGGCTGGTTGTATCGCGGACCAGTTTGTCGGCAAGAATGAGTGCAGACATGGTTGGAATGTAGGGGCCGATGCCGTTGAGTGCTGTGAGCGTCCAATGGATGGTCAGCAAACCTAAAACGCTATTGATGATGCACAGAGCGGTGCTGCTGGGGCCAGACAAGCATCGTGGCATCATTGCCTATATCAATGAGCAGGTGAACATGGGCGAACAGCCCGAAAATCTGCTCTTGATGGAAGCCATGCGCTATACGCGCGTGCCAGCAACTACCTTTACGCTGAACGGCGACCCGGTAGTGGAAAACCCCGCCGCGACCGACGCCTACAACTATATCTATAATCAGCCGATCTCTGCTGACATCTGCCCCTTTGTTGCCCGCTTTGCCGACCCTGCCGAGGGGCGTGCATGTCTTGAACGTGTGCAGTCAGGAGAGGAAGGGCGTTGGGACTTCATTATGCAAACTGCCAACGGGCCGCGGCAGCACAGCCTGGATATTCGCCGTACCCGACACCCGCTGAACGGAGACTGGTGGAGTATGATTTCACCGAGTTGCATGAGGCGCTGGAAGAGGTCGAATCGGCCCGCGCCAGGTTACATGATATTGCGATGAAAGATGCACTCACAGGTGTGTATAGCCTGCATTACATGCAAGAAGCAGCAACTACTGAACTGGCACATGCGGCTGCTCATCAGCAGACACTTTCGCTGATGTTCATCGACCTGGATGGGTTTAAATCCATCAACGACAGCTTCAGCCACAGTGTCGGTGACGAAGTGCTGTGTGAAGTTGCCAGACGCCTGCAAACGGTTATCCCCGAGAACGACCTACTGGCCCGGATTGGCGGCGACGAATACGTACTGCTGACTCATGCCAGCACCAAGGCGGATATTGACAACATGGCCCAGCGTATTCTGGATCGCGTTCAAGAGCCGGTGAACGTTGAGGGCGAGCAAGCCCACGTCACCGCCAGTATCGGCATTGCTCGTTTCCCGGACGATGGAGACGATCTTGAGTCACTGCTGAAAGCCGCAGATGCCGCCATGTACCAGGTAAAGAAAGGCGGTAAGAATGGCTATGAGCGCAGTGTATGAAGTATTTCAGGTATCGCATCACGGTTGCCCTGGCGAGGTACTGACGCTCAGGGAAGAAGAGAGCCATCAGTTAAGCTGATATAATCCGCCCACGTTTTTGATCTCTGAGTTACACCATGTCTTCTTCGATGACCCCATCCTACCTCGACCGTTTCGGCGGTATCGGCCGCTTATACGGCGCCGAAGGCCTGCAACGCCTGCATGATGCGCACGTTTGTGTGATCGGTATTGGCGGAGTCGGCAGCTGGGCGGCGGAGGCGTTGGCGCGTACCGGTGTCGGCAAAATCACGCTGATCGATATGGATGATATCTGCGTGACCAACACAAACCGTCAGATTCATGCCATGGCCAGCTCGGTTGGCAAACTAAAGTGCGAGGCGGTGGCTGAACGGTTAAAAGATATTAACCCGGAGATTGATGTCGATGCGCGCATGGCGTTTGTTACGGCGTCGAATCTGGAAGAGCAGATCACGCCGGAGATGGATTACGTGATCGACTGCATCGACAGCGTGAAGAATAAAGCGGCACTCATTGCCTTCTGTAAGCGCCGTAAGATCCGTATCGTGACGACCGGGGCCGCCGGTGGTCAGACTGACCCGACCCAGATTCAGATCGGTGATCTGAACAAAACCTTTAACGACCCATTAGCGCGCAAAGTGCGTTCGCTGCTGCGCCGTGAGTATGGGTTTTCACGCAATGCTTCGCGTAATTATTCAATTCCTTGTGTGTTCTCGACTGAGCAGTTGGTGTACCCGGGCAGTGATGGCACTGTGTGCCAGACGAAAGCCTTCGCGGGCGAAAGCACGCGTCTCGACTGTAACAGCGGCTTTGGCTCAGCGACTATGGTTACGGGCACGTTTGGCTTTGTCGCTGCGTCACGGGTTATCCGCCGTATTGCAGATAATGCCGGTAAAAAATCTTAAGATTAAATTTCTAGCTTTTTAGCGCATGCAGCACAGCGGCATAGGGCACTTGCTCAAGTGCCGCATAATTCGCGATTTTCCTCGCTTTTACTTTGGTCAGCCAGGGGCTGGTCATGCCGCTTAAAAACCGGGTCTGGGTTTCGGGTTCGGGCATTAGCTTAAAGGTCGCTTGCCAGGCCTGATTAAACTCCGTTAAAAGGGCTCGAATCTGTGCGGAATCGGGCGCTTGTGCAACACTGTTTTGCGGCCATGGCTGCCACTTACCCATGCATGCTGAGCAGTGCCCGCAGTCCTGAGTCATCGAATGATCATTAAAATATACAGCAAGCTGGCGGCTTAAGCAGTGCTGAGACTGAAAAAGATCAACCATGTTATGCAGCCGCTGAATATCGCTGTTCTGATGCGCCATAAAGCTCTGGTGTAATTCATGGGCGATGGCGTCGGTCTCCGATACCTGCCACGGTTTTACCTCATAGACTTCGGTCATCTGCTTGATTTCAAGCGTCAGCCATTGTTGTTCGGCGCAATATTCCAGCGCTTTAACGGCACGGGAGCGAGCGTCTGGGCCTAGGCTATTAATCAGGGCATCCATATCCAGACTGTACCAAGTGCGGCCTTTTTTACTGTGATTTAACAGGGTCTGAATAAACTGCTGACGTTCGCCAGTAAACTGCGAAAGCAGGGCACTCTCGGATTCTGGCT
>PDUK01000188.1 GCA_006212115.1 Thalassolituus sp.
ATAAGCAAATGCAGAAAATGATGAAGAAGGTTACTGCCAAAGGCGGCATGAAGAAAATGATGCGAGCCATGGGCGGTATGGGAGGCCCTGGTGGCCCGGGCGGTGGTGGTATGCCGCCGGGTGGGATGCCTCCTATGATGCGCTGAGGCTTTTGGGCCCTTAGCTACCTGCGTTGCCAGAGCGTTGTTGCAGAAAATTTTCCGCGCCTCGCTCTGACTGCCTCGCCAACGCTTCTACTCTGTATCTGGCCTCGCTGAGGCTACTTTATTCGATACATGTATCCTGCTAAGAATATCACTTATTTTCTGACACAAGGTGTCGCCTATGTGGACCCAGAAAACCATTCAGTTAAAAGCCCGCGCTCGCGGCTTTCATTTAATTACCCGTGATATTGAACAGGCCTTGCCTGAGCTTGCCGGTGTTTCCGTTGGCCTGCTTCATGTGTTTATTCAACACACCTCAGCGTCACTGACGATTAACGAAAATGCTGACCCGACAGTGCGAGTGGATTTCGAAGAAGTGTTCAGCCGGTTGGTGCCTGAAAATCAGCCATACTACAAACACAATGACGAAGGCCCAGACGATCTTCCCGCCCATATTAAATCCAGCTTACTGGGGCCGTCTCTTACCATCCAGTGACGGATGGTAGGCTGGCTCTTGGAACCTGGCAGGGGATTTATCTATGCGAACACCGTGACTATGGTGGCAGTCGTCGGTTAGTACTTACTCTGCAGGGAGAGTAGTGCCTGAACAGGTTGTTCAGGCGTTCTCAGTTGCTCTGGCTGCGTCGATCTGCGCCTGAATTTCTGGAGAGAAGTCGATACGGATGGATTTGATAAAGTCGAACAGGTCGGCTTCGGCTTCAAGTAGCATGGCCTCGCTATGCCCGTCAGGTAATACGAAGTTGTAGTTTCCTGTGTCTCCTTCAATCATCAACAAAGTATTTGAACTAAGCGGAGTAACGAAACACAGGTCTGGCGGACCAAGCTCAGCATATCCTGTCCGCATATATGCCCAATGGATACCGTTCGATTTTAGTTCCACGGCTTCATCAATTGAATTCGGAAATACAAAAAAATCTGGATTGAAATCATTTTCAATCAGTTTTTCTTTGAGATGATCTCTTATCTCTATTAAGCATCGCTTTGTATCATCCAGGGACAGTATTTTTGTAGTGGAACTCGCTTTACTGACCTGAAAGATTTGTACCATTAGATGCGTAGAAGATAGTTCTAAACCGGAGCTCTTCCGGTAGTATTGAAAAGAACTCCTCATAACACGTTTATAAGACATCCAGTCTTCTGACGGCACATCGTAGGTTGCATGATCCGACAGTGAGCCAATTTCTGTGTCACAGGACTTAGTTCTTTCTATGCTCGTAGCGGGAACAGGGATGTATATGCTGGCAACGTCAGTAGTGAATGAGAATATTACCTGATCAGAGAAATCTGGCCCCGTCAGAAGCTTTACCATGCCAGTGTCCCGGTTAAAGTTTTAACGTACTCAATAAAACTCGATTTTATGCTTCCGGTACTGGTGTTGTAATTGGATAGGGCTATATTTGAGTCAGCACCAGCGTTGGCCAATGCCTTCTTTAAGCCGGAATTAGACGAACTTCCTTCTGATGATACTTTTGCCGATGCCAGCGCTCTTCTATTGTTGGTGAAGTTACCCTCTGTTTTGGCACCTCGGCGCTCTAAGGCATTAACGAGCTGAGCAGTGTCGGCGACGGGGTCAGTCAGCATAAAGTGGTGTTTATCCAGTAGGTTGGGTAAGTGCTCTACGGCTAATTGTAGTAATTTAACTGTGTCGCCTTCGATCTGCCATTTTATCGGTTTACCATTGCTGCGGTGCTTCTGGGTTTCAGTCAATACACTGGCGAGTTCTTTCGAAACCACGGCCGGGCGTATGGCTCGTGAATCCGGTGTCATCCACAACCCCATCTCATTTTCAATTGCCGCTGGGATATAGAAAAAATTAAAGCTGTTGGGAGTCCCCCAGCCATCATCCCCCGCAAGAGTTTGAAGTATCCTTGCTGCCCGCGTTGCTTGTTCGTGCGCCTTAATGAATCCTTGCTCATGCTCGGCAATTTTCGTGGATACCTCAGATGATTTACCTCCAAAGCTTTGATACAGCCCGGTTTGGTCGATGCCCTCCTCGGAAGCGCGTTGAACAGCCGTGATATATACCCCAGCAGGTGTTTGACTGTCTTTCGAACCCTGATGAATCTGGTAGTAAATCGCTAGTTTGCCAATATTCTCCATATACTCATATGGAGTAACTGTGTTCTGGTTGGCAGTGACATTGCCACCTAGAGCACTCAGCTGCTCGATTTTGGAGGTCATTTGCTGGGCTCCGGCTTCATCCGACTGGAAAAAGTGGGCAAACAAAGGAGCCAGTGCCGCGTCGATAAAAACTTTTCGACCGCGATCGGTATTAGTGTTTTTCGAGAACGGGATAAATTGGCGTGTATCGGCTTTGCTGCCCAATTCGTAGGCGAGTTTACGGCGGTGATGTACGATCATTGACGACATGCGATGCGGCTCCGTGTCTGTGCGTAAGTCCATATTGGTGCAAGAATACCAGTCGGTTTGGCCTCAAACAACACAATTGCTGTGATCCACTCGTCATTAACCAAGGAGGTTCTCTTTTGAAATCATTGCATTACGACGACTTAGATATCGTAGGCTTTGCTGGTGTACGAGAGCGTATCCTGGTGATGGATTCCCGTCAGTTTGGGTATCACAGGCGCGATGA
>PDUK01000067.1 GCA_006212115.1 Thalassolituus sp.
GCAAAGAAGTCGACGGCAAGATATTTGACGGATTCAAGACGTCCCGCGATCTTGAGGAAGTCGTCGATTACGGCCTCGCCATGGCCACTGACGATATGTTCGCTGTGATGGAATATATGATTCCGGATCAGGCTACGCGTAAAGAAAAAGTCTTTGTCGGGGGGCACTCATTGGGTGGCCTGCACACCTCGACCTTCCTTGCCTGGGATCGGGACGGCGACAGAAGCACCCTGGATGATGCCGGTTATATGAATACGGCAGGGGCATTTGGTTTTGATACCTCGTTGCGCCCGGTGTATGCCAACAATGAAGAGGATATGGTCGAATCAACCACCATGATCAGCTTGTCAGACTGGCTGGGCATTCAGCAGGAGGACGACGAAGCGGATCAGGCTGAGAGTTACGCAAACACGATCAACCTTCTGCGTGACAACTATCTGCCACGTACATTAGCTGTCGAGGGTGCCTTTAATGCCGAGATTTTTGCCCTGCCAGAAGCCATGGCCGTACTTGCTGGTATAGCCCCAGAAGAAGAGAGCACGGCTCTTCAGCGGTTGCCGCGTTCGCTGACGTTGAGAACACTTTTGGCTCTGGTACACAGCCGGGATATCAACGATTTCTTTTATAAGCCCAGCATCGATGACTTTCGCTACACCAACGAAGCCCTGGTCGGTCTGATCTTTGATGATAACTCAACCGTTCTGCCATTTATCAGCACCTCCCTTGGATTCTTCGAAGGCGGTGGTATGGAAGAGCGCAAGGGCATTGCTGACCTGGTGGGCTCGATCGTGCCGATTCTGGGTACCGGCGGCGGTGACGTTATTCCAACGCCTTACATCGCGACAGATGCTGGACCTTATCGCTGGCGTATGGGGGAAGGGCCGCTGTACGGGTGGGCAGACTTCGATGAGGTTGCGAGTAATTCAGACACCGAACATCAGGACGAGAATGGCGAGATAACCTTCACGACCCGTCGTTCAGAAACCTCCGATATGGATGACTTCGTAGAGGCGCTCTACGCCGGTGAAACCAACCTGACTGAATGGTATTTCCCGACGCGTTTGTTGCTGGACCTGACTATGGCGGCACCGTATGACTTTGCCGAGAACTATGGCATGTATCTCTATCACCGTGATGGGGCAGCTAACGTTCCAAAAATTGAGTTTATCGCTGAAGAGGGCATCGGTGCCGACCCAGTTGGTGGTCAAGGTACGGACGACCCGATCGTTCTTGAGGGAATGAACCATCTGGACCCGATGTTCGCGGTGGCAAATGCGAGCGCGACGCACCCCAATCCGGTCATCGACAGCCTGCTGGATTTTGTCGAAAGCAACCTGAACTCATCTCGTCGATAATCGACCAAAGCGACACGTCCCGTAGGTGAAAACGGGGCGTGTCGCCACACAAAACCCTGTTACAATAAACGTCCTCAGTTCAGTCACGCCCAACGACCAGACAGACAAGGACGCCATGTTTCGCTTATACCATTCCAACGATCTTGAAGTCCTGAAAGAGCTCCTGCTCAACGAGATCCGTCAAAACCCACCCGGTGTTTTTGATTCAGAGCAGATACTCGTTCAGTCACAGGGCATGGCCACTGGCTCAAACTTCAATTGGCCGACGGCCTCGGAGTAGCGGCTCAGGTCGATTTCCCACTACCATCGGCTTACGTCTGGAAAGTGTTCAACGTACTCAAGCCAGATCTGCCCGAGCGCTCGCACTTTGAGAAACAGGCGATGGCCTGGAAGCTTATGCGGCTTCTTCCTGAACTCAAAGGCGAACCTGCTTGTGCAGGTATTGCCCGCTATCTGGAAAATGACCCTGATGGCGTCCGCTGTTACGAGCTGGCCCATGAAATTGCCGATGTATTCGACCAATACCTCGTTTATCGTCCCGACTGGATACTCAACTGGGAGCAGGGGCTGGATGACGTAGAGGGTACGGATGTGTCCATTCACCCCTGGCAACCACTTATCTGGCGTGCGCTGGTGGAAGACAGCAAAAGACTGGGAAACAGCCTCGAGCACCGTGCCCGACTGACCAGTTCGCTGGAGTCAATTGTTGCGACAGAAGGCCAGCGTCTTAGCTGCTTACCTAAACGTTTGTTTGTCTTTGGAATTGCAGCCCTACCGGGCGGGTACTGGGATGTACTGAATGCCATATCCAGCCATATTGACGTGCATTTCTTCCTGTTGAATCCGTGTCGTAATTTCTGGGGTGATATTGTCAGTGACAAACAGAAATCCTGGATATTAAAAACCAACCCAGATGCAGTGAACTATCTGGAAAGGGGCAACCCATTACTGGCCAGCTGGGGACGGTTGGGCAAAGATTTTCTGACATTGGTTCATGAAACGTCAGAAGAGGGTGAGCTGCAGGATATTGAAGCCTTTACGGATATCGATCGCAGTAATCTATTACGGCACATACAGGCGGATCTGCTTGAGCTTAATGATGGTCAGGCGCTGGCTTATCGACCTGACGCACTGAAACACAGTCGATTCAAAACGCCGATATTGCGCGACGACGGCAGCATTCGTCTGGTATCCGGGCACAGTCCTTTGCGGGAGGTTCAGCGCCTCCATGACCAGCTACTGTTCTGGTTCAATGAAAATCCAGATCTGAAGCCACGTGACGTGGTGGTGATGGTCCCCGATATTGATCAATACGCCCCTTATATCGATGCGGTATTTGCGAGCGCCCCCGATTCACAAAGAATACCGTGGGCGATTGCCGACCAATCTCAGGTTCAGGAAAATCCACTCTTAGACAGCGTCATCGCCATGATGGGGTTATTCGATAGTCGCCTGCAGCTCACAGATGTACTCGACTGGTTGGATGTTCCCGCGATCCGGCGTCGGTTCCAGATTGAAGAGCCTGATCTCGAGCTGCTGCGTCAGTGGCTCGAACAGGCAGGAGTGCGCTGGGGGCTGAACGAAGAACATCGTGTTGATCTAGGATTTCCAGCCTTTACCCAAAGCAGCTGGCGCAAAGGCTTACGACAACTGTTGCTTGGCTTGATGGTGCCAACTGATGCCTCTGCGCACCAACAGAATGATTGGCCTGTGTTTTCAGTAGAGGGTGGCGCGGCCGAATTATTGGGGCAATTGATCAGCCTGATCGACCGTCTTGACCAGTGGCGCACATTTCAAAGTGAATCACATAGTGTTGAAGAATGGATGTCTGCCATTCCACGTTTAATCGACGATTTTTACGAGCCTGATCTTGATGAAGGGGTTCAATTACAGCGTGTCCGTGATGCCGTACAACGCTGGTCCGAAGAACTCAGCGATGCGGCGTACGACGATACTCTGTCACCACAAGTTGTTCGCGCCTGGTTTACCGAACATCTTGGACAACAGGGTGGGTGGCAGCGATTCCTTGCTGGGCCAGTGAACTTCTGTACCCTCATGCCGATGCGTTCTATTCCGTTCAAAGCCGTGTGCCTACTTGGCATGAACGATCAGGATTACCCTCGTCAGGTCACGCCGGTTGGCTTCGATTTAATGGTACAAGGGCAGGCACGTCGAGGCGATCGATCTCGTCGTGAAGATGACCGCTATCTGGTACTTGAAGCCCTGTGCTCTGCACAGGAGAAATTTTATATCAGCTACCGCGGGCGTGATGCACGTGAAAATCACGAGCTGCAACCGTCCGTACTGGTCAATGAACTTCTCGATTACATTGCTGATGCTTATTGCCTTGAGGGAGATGAGTCTCTGCCAGCAACACAAAGTCGTGAGAATGTACGTAACTGGATAACCGAATCACTGCCGTTACAGCCATTTAACCGAAGTACGTATGAACCATCCGAGCCTCATCAGGTTCAGGGGTATCATAAACTCTGGGCGGCGGTAGCCAATTCGGATGAGACAGACGCCGAAATTCCGCAGTTCTTTAGCGGACAAGTCGGACTACCAGAAGATTTTAATCGCCATCAAGTACTCTGGCAGGATGTGAAGGACGCAATTCTTAAATCGGCGGATTTCTTTCTCAGGCGACGTCTGCGTTTTAATCCAGAACGTTACGACTCTGATGCGCAGAATGAGGAAGTATTTAATCCAGATGCGCTTGAAAACAGCATCATAAAAACCCAATGGGTCGCTGATCAACTTGCTGGCCAGTCGTTTATTGAGCGAGAGAAAGCACTAGGGCACTTACCGGTTAATGCTCTGGCAGACATACACGTCGGCGGTATTGCCAGAGAACTGACTCCCGTTGTGGAGAATGTTGCGAAATTTACAGAAGGCGAACCGCTAAGTGGGGCTATCTCGCTGACCATCGAGGATACGTTCGCTGCAGATGATAAAGCACGTGTTAAACACATAGAGTTATCTGGCGAATACAGTCAGTGCTGGAATCGGCAGCTGGTTCATTGGCGTGCGGGAGAAATCCGCGGGCGTGATGTTCTCAATACCTGGTTAGATCTGGTGTTTATAGTTGCTGCCAACCCGGACGTGGCGGATATGGCCAGCCTGACTGGATTAAAGAAGACCTACAAGAGCAAGGACTTGTTTGAGATTATCTTCGATGCACCGTCTCAGCAGCAAGCGCAGGACTACGTCCGTGAATGTCTTGGTTATTACTTTATGAGCTGGCAAGCTCCCCAGAAAGCCTTACCCAATGTGCAATGGACCTTACTGCAAACTGACGAAGAAAAGTGGTTGGACACGATTAAAAAACAAGCTGATAGCGAATATTCAGATTTTAATAAAACCGCTTTTTCTCGTTGTTATCCGATGTTTGCGCAGGAGCTTCTTGCAGACGATAGCACTTCCATCAAGAACTGGATGGCTGAATTCGACTGGATCTGGGCATTGCCTCAGGCCTGCCAGCGCGGAGGTGATCAATAATGCCCGAACAGAAACCGTCTCCTGCGTTGAACCGACTGGATATTCATACGTTTCCTTTAACCGGACAATCACTGATTGAAGCGAGTGCTGGCACCGGAAAAACATACACTATTAATCAGTTGTACCGCCGTGCAGTGCTGGGGCATGGATTACCGGCACGTTTAAGCTGTACAGACATACTCGTTGTTACTTTCACAAAGGCCGCCACTGAAGAATTACGCGGACGTATTCGCGCAGGTTTAAGAGATGCGTTCGAAAATGTATTGGCTGGTGAAGACGGTGAGATTCCAGATGCTGATATCCGGCGATGGATCTCAGAGCTGAACAGCACAGAAGACGAGAAAACGACGGTACGAGAACTTCAAACCTGGTTGCAGCTTAACCTCGCGCAAATGGATGAAGCGTCTATTTTTACCATCCATAAGTTCTGTGCCCAGATGCTGAAGCGGTATGCATTCGACAGTGGTGTAGGATTTAATCAAGCACTGGAGGTTGAAGGCGACGAGTACTTACGTCGTGCCTGTGAAGATGTGTGGCGTCGTGAGTGTTATCCGAAAGGGCGCGAGCGCGTAGAGTTTATTACCAACCGTTTTTCGGGGCCTGCTGCATTGTTCACCTACTATCGCAGTTGGATGAACAAACCCAGTATTCGTACTAAACCTGAGATAAAGACGTCCTTTGATGAGCTGTGGGATACGTTCCATCAAACATACGAGGATGCTAAAAATTTATGGGTTCTTCTCGGAGCCGATAATATCGAAAAGACGATTACGTCCGCCGACATCGATAAGAAGAGCTACAGTAAGAGAAATCTTCCCAATTGGATGAACCAGTCGGGAGGTTATTTATTATCAGGACATGCATTAGCCATTCCCGATAACCTGTATCGCCTTGGTACTGCAATGCTGTCGGAGAAAACCAATTCTGGTGAGCCTCCCAAGCACAAATTATTTGACCTTATCGATCAATTAATTCAGTTATACGACCAGTTACTACAGCTGTCAGAACTTGCATGGTTTGACAACATATACCAGCAGTATATTTCCTTGCTCGAACAAGCGTCTGTTATGACCAGTGATGATTTGCTGAGATTACTGGATAAAGCATTACAGTCTGAGCAAGGTGAGGCATTAGCCAAGCAAATACGGTCACTGTATCCGATTGCCATGATCGATGAGTTTCAGGATACAGACCCGACTCAATACAGGATTTTCAGCCGCATTTATCCTGAGCAATCGTCAGAAAAACAGAAGATGACTGGAAGCTCGGAAGACAACACGCCGAGCGGTCTGATTATGATTGGCGACCCTAAGCAGGCGATCTATGCATTTCGCGGGGCGGATATTTTTACCTATATGGAAGCGGGTAAGACCATTCCGTCTGAACGACGTTTTACATTGGACACCAACTACCGGAGTGATAGTCGGTTGATCCACGCAGTGAATGAGATATGGCAGCACCACGCTAACCCCTTTGTGTTCGACAAGGCAATCCAGTTTTATCCTGTTCAGGCGGGTGGACAGCACGATAAAAAGGCACCGGTTTGGCAATGTCAGCCGCTTAATGGTCAGCCTTTTCCTAATCAGGCGTTGCAGCTTTGGACATCGCAGGAAGAGGAGTCACGTGATCAGGCTACTATGCGTGTGGCAGATGAGTGCGCAACGCAGATCAGTGCTTTACTCGCCGGTGCAGCGAGATTTCCTGAAGGTGGAAAGAAAACCTGTGCAGTCGATGCCGGAGACGTTGCTGTGCTCGTTTACTCGAGAACGCAGGCTAAGATTATTCGCGACGCACTGACTCGTCAGGGCGTGGGCAGTGTTTACCTGACACGAGATAGTGTACTGGACTCACCGGAAGCGACAGACTTATTAGCGATGCTGGATGCGATTGCACATCCCGGTAACGAAATGCATGTACGTCGTGCATTAGCGACCTCGACATGGGGGATGACAGCACAACAATTAGTTGCCATGCAGCAAGATGAAGCGCTCTGGGAGTCGCAGTTGTCTTCCATGCATCAGTATCATCTTATCTGGCAACGGCGCGGCATTATGGCGATGTTGATGCAGTGGTTAGAGGAAGATGAGCGCGCGGTAAAATTACGCAAAAAAGAAGACGGCGAACGAATCTTAACGAATATCCTGCACCTCGGTGAAATGCTACAAGCACAAAGTCGTAAATTACGCGGGCACCAGGCGTTGATTCGCTGGTTCAGTGAGCGGTTATCAGCTGATTCTGAGCGGGGTGAAGAAGCGCAGCTCAGATTAGAAACCGACTCCCGGTTGGTTAATATCGTCACCATTCACAAATCCAAGGGGCTCGAGTATCCATTCGTATTCTTGCCGTACTTGTGGCTCGACAGTGCTAAACCTAAGTCCCGCAGTACTGAGGTGATCTACTACGATGGCCGTAGCCTCGTACGTGACCTCGATCCGGGTGAGAATGAGAAAGCGCTACAGAGTCGCGACACACTTGCGGAGCAGATGCGACTGCTTTACGTGGCGTTAACCCGGGCAAAATTCGGTTGCTATATTTGGTTGGCTAACGTTCAGGTGGGCCCGAAAAAAGACCGACGTCCATTATGGACGGACTCGGCATTAGGGGAGCTCCTGATGGCAGGGAACGGCTACTCTCCCGAATTGCTTACGCAAATATCGATTGATGGCACCTATATCGGTGAATTACCTGAGTGGCGTATTGCTGGGCAGAGTGAATTGGCGGTGCCGCCACCGCCAGTCAGTACGGCAGAAAATACAGCACGATGGCGAGACCATTGGAGAGTGGGCAGTTACAGTCAATTAGCTGCGCACTCTTCAAGTCATACTCTAAGTAGTGCGAGCCACAATACCGAGCTTGCGGCAACTGAGCTGGGTCATTATTTCGACTGGGAAGCCGGGATGGCAACCCCAGGGGTTCAGGACAAAAGTCACCTTCCTCAGGAATTGCCGTTACCACTGACCTTTCCTAAAGGTGCAAATCCGGGTACGTGTTTGCATGCGATTTTCGAACACTGGGATTTTCAGGATCGGGAAGCGTTACTGTTAATCTGCGAGCAGCAGCTGACTCTGTATGGCTTGCAGGAACAGCCCGTTGAGAAAGTAGCAGACTGGATTGCCAGTATCGTTCAACAGCCGTTAGCGCTATACGACACGCAGGCCACCCTTGATCAGATCGAACCAACGTCCCGTCTTGATGAAATGGAATTTTATCTACCTGTGGGTAATCTCACAGCGTCTGAAATTGATTCACTACTGGGCGGCGATAACCGCTTTAGTTTTGAACCTCTGACTGGATATCTGAAGGGCTTTATCGATTTGATTTTTGAGTGGCAAGGTCGCTATTACGTTGCTGATTACAAGTCGAATTATCTCGGTGACGAATGGCGGGACTACGTACCGAGCGCATTGCGCGAGTCCATGCGTGATCATCGATACGACCTGCAGTCCTGGATATACATGTTGGCACTGGATCAACTTCTCAGTAGGCGACTTCCAGACTATCAACCTCAAAAGCACCTTGGCGGCAGCGTATATTTTTATTTGCGTGGTATGGGTGATCACTTTACGAAAAACGACCACAACACAGACCCGGATGCTGGTGTCTGTTTCACGCCGGTAAATGTTGAAGTACTACGCCAATGGCGACGCAGCGTTCTGCCAGATGCAGAGCATGAGGGGAACAGTTGATGACGACAGAGCAACACACTCACCCCATGCATCGATTGCTTGAACAATGGCTCGCCGAAGAGAAAATTCGCACGATTGATTATCAGTTGGCGCGACAAAGCTATGATTGGGAATGGCAACAATCTCAGGACGAGCAGTGTGCAATACGAGTTATGTTTGCAGCCTGCGCTGTGAGTTACGCGCTTGGGCGTGGGCAAGTGTGTCTGGATATCAGTCGCTGGCCTTCGACACTGACTTTGCCTGATACCCTGATGTCGGAATTCACATCGGACAATCAAAGTGGAAAGTTACTTCTTTCTGCAGCGACGGTTATCGATGGCGACAGTGACGATTCGTCTGCGTTATTGGTTGTACATAATCGTCGTATTTATCTGAATCGCTACTTCCGCTACGAAAAAATTGTACTCGAACAGATTCGCCGTCGTATTACACCCGATTCGGAAGTGGCTAAAAAAGGCGGAGCGACGGCCCCTTCACAAGCAACACGCACTCAGGTCAGTAAAGCGCTGGCGACAACACTGAGACAATTATTCCCAGTACCCGAAGCGGGTATTGACTGGCAGGCTGTAGCGGCGGCAACCGCCTGTATACAGCCGTTTTGCGTTATTACTGGCGGCCCCGGCACAGGTAAAACCACCACAGTAACCCGCCTGCTCAGTTCACTGTTGAGTGAAAATCCCGATTTACGCATTGCACTGGCAGCGCCAACGGGTAAAGCCGCCGCCCGTATGACAGAGTCGATTCGTCAGGCTCGGGAGCGTGGTGGCCTGCCACATGCGGATGGTATTCCAACAAGCAGTTTTACCCTGCATCGCTTGTTGGGCTGGCGTCCTCAGGGGTTCCGTTATCATAGTGAACGTTGGTTGCCTTATGACTGTGTTGTGGTAGACGAGGCATCCATGATTGACCTGCCCATGATGGCGCACCTGCTGGCCGCTCTGGCCCCGGATGCACGGCTAATTTTACTGGGCGACCGGGATCAGCTCGCCTCCGTAGAAGCAGGGAGTGTCTTGGCTGATTTATGCGATGCCGGAACAGAGCACGGTGTCACTGAGGAGTTTGCAGCCAGTCTCGGTGCGCTTACCGGGTACGATATGACATCGGCTGTTGAAGCGCCGTGTTCACCGATGCAGAACGCCATGGTGCAATTACGTAAATCCCATCGTTTTGACGAAAACAGCGGTATCGGAGCCCTTGCCCGCGCCGTGAACAGCGGTGATGTCTACAGTGCTAACGCAGTATTCAGCGATGCAACTCGGTCGGATGTCATCCGCATTGCGCAGGATAGCGAAGACTGGCAGCAGCACGTTATGGATGGTTACCGACAATATTGTGAGTTGGTGAAAGATCAGGCTTCACCGGAGTGGATACTCGATGCGTTTGATCAATTTCAGGTATTGGTCGCATTGCGCAATGGCCCGGCAGGGGTGGAGGAAACTAATCGGCGAATTGAGCGTCTGCTAACAAGAGCGGGTTTATTATCCGACACTGCGCAGCATTGGTATGCCGGGCGCGCCATTATGATTACCCGTAACGATTATGACCTGGGTTTGTACAATGGCGACATCGGAATCATGCTTAAACACGAAGGACACGATAGGGTTGTGTTCCGGAATGCAGAAGGCGGGCTGCGCTTCCTGTCGCCCGGACGCTTGCCTAACCACGAAACTGCTTTTGCCATGACGGTACACAAAAGTCAGGGTTCAGAGTTTTCGGGTGTGTACTTACTGTTACCACCCACGTGGCAGCAAGTGATAACACGAGAATTGGTTTACACCGCCATTACACGCGCTAAGAAACAGTTTTATTGCCAGACGAGTGACACCTGCTGGCAACAAGCCATTAATAGTCAGACGGAAAGAGCAAGCGGCCTGAGAGACGCACTCTGGAGCAAATAAAGAACACTATGAACGACACGTCAGAAGCAAAGAAGAGCAGTAAGAAATCGTATCCGCGGAAGGTTCGTCATCGCGAAAAAATGTCTTTGTGGCTAAAACTACCCATGATTACCGTCGGGGTGTTGGCCAGTATTTATATTCTGGTTTTTGTTGCTGCTCCATTTTTTGCGCTCCGCTATGTCGAAGACTGGTACGCGGAGCAGGGGGAAGGGCAATCTTTGTTGATTGGCGGCTGGACGTTGTCTCCTTTTACCGGCGAAATTGAATTGCGCGATGTGGTCGCGTCTTACCCCACAAGTGACGATACAACCGATGCCGAGGTCGGTGCAGAATTTATCGGCATTAACGTTAACTTGTCGGCGCTGTTTGAACGCACGATCCATGTTCAGTCTGTGGGCATTTCTGGCTTGCAGTTCCGCGGTGTGCAGTCTGAGCAAGGTTTATCGATTGCAGGTATTACCTTGCCCGAAGCCGCGGCCGAAACTGATGCGGCTGAACTTGAGGCGGAAGCCGAAGCAAATGAAGCATCAGATACTTCTGAAACAGCTGAGTCGAGCAGCGTACTGCCCGAGGGCTGGTCACTACGTGTCGACGATATCTCACTGACCGATGATCTGATCAGCTGGAAGCAATCGGGCCTGTCTCTTACCGTGCGTCTCGATGAACTGAGTACCGGGCTGTTTAATTCAGCAACTGAAACGGCGACTCCCATTTCGCTCGATGTCACACTCGAGGATTTAATGGTCGACCTTGCATCAGATTCAGGTTCAGGTGCGCAAGCTGAGACGGATAGTGAAAACAGCAGATTGGTATTACGCTCGCCGGTTACCCTCACACTTCAAGCAGAGGCCAGTTCGCTACTCACTGATGTAAAGGTCGCCGGTGATATTTCATTAAGTGCGTTGGCGTTAGATGTACCCGGAATAGAGGGTGTTGAATTCAGTGCCCTGGACATAAAGGGTGTCTCTTTTTCTCTGGCCGACGGCAATATGCAGGCTGGATTGGATTCACTGGTATTAAAAAACGTACTCGCGTTGCTCCCGGAAGACGAGAAAGCGCAGCTTGATCAATTTAATCTGAGTAATGTGCGTTGGAGAGCGAACGAGGATGACGTTGCAATTAAAGGCGTTGGTCTGGAAGGCTTCAGCG
The DNA here is from genome assembly GCA_006212115.1 of Thalassolituus sp. GTDB lineage: Bacteria > Pseudomonadota > Gammaproteobacteria > Pseudomonadales > Oceanobacteraceae > Thalassolituus. Next base: position 11,587 of record PDUK01000067.1, read on the forward strand.
GTAATCTGGCAGGCTTTCCATCGATTTCCCTCGCTCAGTTTAAGAGCGCCGATCTGCGTGTCACTAATCTAAGCAGTGCACCAAATGCCGAGATCAGTGATGCGAGCCTGTCTACGTTACGCGCTCAGCACCCTGAGGCTGGAGTCTTGCAGCTCGGCGATCTTGCGCTTAGTGGTATTCAGGCAAATGCCGATGAGCAAAAAGTGTCGTCACTGGCGCTTAATGCGTTGAGTGTTACTCCCGAGGAAGAGGAGTTGCCGCTGGTTTCTCTGGCGCACTATGTGATCACCGACATTGAAGCGTCGCCCACGTCATTTACCTCCGGTATTCATCAATTTTACGGCTTAGTATCAAATGTTACCCGTCTTGCGGATGGCAACATCAAAGGCGTCCCGGCTTCTGAAGTTGCTTCGTCCGACGATGCCAACTCAGACGAGGCTTCAGCAAAAGAGAGCCGAACGGCCAGTGCTGGTGATTCAGCGTCGGAATCAGGAAATGATTTCGTTGTGAAAATTGCTGGAATTCAGTTGCTCACCGAAGGAGACGACATTCCTGAAACCCGGTTTAACTGGACGGATCAGGCGGTTACCCCGACTGTAAATACGCAGGGCAAAATCCTGGAGCTCACGACGGGCAAAATCGACTCGTCTAACCTGGAGCAGGGCGTTGATCTTAATCTTGTGATTGCATTGGATACCTACAACCGTATCCGAGCCACCGGCAAAATGGGACTGAAAGGCGAGTACCCCGAGGGCAGTATCGACGTGGATGTTCAGCAGCTTAATCTTGTCGACTTTAACCCGTATCTGGTGCAAGCGATGGGCTACCGCCTGAAAAAAGGCATGTTAGGGGTTGATTCCACAATCAGCATTACTGAAGGCCAACTAGGCGGTAATGTCCTGATTAAATTGCAGAACAGCAAATTCGAGCCAGCTGACGAAGAAACTATTAATCGTTTAAGTAAGCAGATCTCAATGCCGGTCGAGACTGCGTTGTCCGTTCTCAAGGATGACAACAACAATATCCGCATTGATGTACCGCTATCGGGCGATATTACTCAGCCTGATGTGGGTATTAACGATGTAGTGAATCAAATCAGTCGAAAAGCATTACGAACAGCGACTCTCTACTACCTGAAGCAATCACTGGTGCCATACGGTCAGTTGATCAGTATTGCCTCATTTGCTGGTGACCAATTATTTGCTATCCGACTCAATGACCTCAAATACGACGATCAGCAAATTGAGCTGACCGACGAGCACAAAGCCTATCTCGACACCGTCGCAGACATGATGGCCAAGAAGGTAGAGCTTGAGCTGCAAGCCTGCCCAGTTGCGAGTGAGGCTGAAGCACAGGCCTGGGGTGACATGTGGTATTCAGAGGCAGCGAAGCGCGGTGCAGCTGTGAAGGCTTACCTTGCGGAGCGAAAAGACAAGAACGACAACACCTTATCGGGGCGCATTACAGTATGCGCGCCTAAGAAAGGTGATGAGGCGAAGGTGATTCTGGGTGTGTGATCCCGCTATGCTGCTGATTCGTATGCGATTTTTTCAGAAAAGCTTGCGAAAGCCAGAGAGCGTGAGTAATATACGCAGCACTTCAGGACTATAGCTCAGTTGGTTAGAGCGCTACCTTGACATGGTAGAGGTCCCCAGTTCGAATCTGGGTAGTCCTAGTCCTACCAAGATTTAAAAAAGCCGCTGCAGTCATGCAGCGGCTTTTTTTGTGCCTGATACTCACAGCGATCGGGCTATCAAACGCCCAACAGATGCGCCGACAGTTGAAGCTCCTGTACTCGTTCTTCCATCGCATTGGCGATATCCAGACGTTCGAAGCGGGATAGGGTATCAGCATTTCCGAGGGCCAGGGCATTGAGATGCAGGCATGGGGTCAGCTGGTCAAAGTCACGCAAATCACCACGCTTAACTACGGGTAGAAACGGACCGCGTAACTGCTTACGAATCAGGTTGAAAGCCTTATCCAAGGGCAGAGTCGTTGATTGATGATTACGTAGTCTCAGGTTCACACCAACGCCATCAGGAGTCGGGTGCAAGAGAATCCCCGTCGCCTTCACGGACTTCTCTGGGATGTGAGAATAGGTCGTCGTAAAGTCGGTTGGATCAGGCAGGATAACGACTGCGGTTTTAGTGAAGTAGGTATCGTAGTCAGCGTAAACCTGCCTCAAAGCAGGGCTGTATACCGGCAAGAACTCACTAAGATTAAGCAAAAATTGCTTACCCAGTTCCTTAGCCCTCATCTCCTCCAGCGACCAGTGAAGGTCGGCGGTAATAGCGAGTTTGCGTTCGCGTAAGCCGGCCACTCGTAACCCTAATGTCAAAATAATGGCTCATTCTTACCTATAAACCTGTCAATTTGAAGGGTGAGCAGCAGCAAGAGGGAAAGTGCAATCAGGCCAGCACAAAATAACGCGAGGCCTGATTGGAATGTATGAGTGTGATATCCGGACAAACCCGAAAATTCGCCTTAATTGATGGTCAGACGCTTCTGGGTATCCTGCGGAACTTTCTTCGGCAAAGTGAGTGTCAGAACACCATCCTTATACTCTGCTACCGACTTATCGGCATCGATCTCTGTAGGTAGCTCAAACCGGCGGGCGACAGTACCGAATTGGCGTTCGCTATGCAGAACTTTGCTGTCTTCCTGACGGTCGACGGGCTGCTTCAGTTCCGCTTTTAATGACACGACGGCACCGTCGATATCCACCTGAATATTGTCTTTCTCAACACCCGCGATATCAGCGTGTAACTGATAACTGTCGCCGGTCTCTAATATATCGACTTTCAGGTTTTTAGATGTTGCTTCGGTGCTGACTGGCTTAACAAAAAAGCCCGACGCAACGTCGCGAAAAAGGTCGTCAAACAGATGGGTACGATTCACTAAATGATTCATGAGATTTCTCCTCACCAAATAAAAGACTTAAGCGCCAATGCGCTCAGTAACGTTTATCCTGGCGGATGAAGCATTCCCGGGATCATGCTTTTCCGTTCGGTTACTTTCTATATATGGCGTGCTTTTTTACTTCCAAGGGGTAGGGAATGTCATGATTTTGTAAGCAATATGTCACTCGCTAGTAAGACACCACTTTTAGCGTGACGGGGTAGATCACACACTCCATCAGGGCATATTTATGAAATTCCTAAAAACCGGTGCCGTACTGGCGCTTTCCGCAGGTCTGGTCGCTTGTAAAGAAGAACCTATGACGCTGACGATCCTCCATATGAATGATCATCACTCACACCTTGCCGCCGACACGTTCGACTATGATACCTCCGGTTTGGGTCTGGCCGATGCTGCTGGCGTAGCGATTGACGAAGTAGAAGTCACCTATGGTGGCTTTCCTCTTATGGTCAGCCTGTTTGAAGACGTCAGCACTGAGTCCGAAAACGTAATAAAATTGCATGCTGGTGATGCGATCACGGGCACTTTGTACTACTCGCTTTTTAAAGGGACAGCCGACGCAGACGTGATGAACCAGATTTGCTTCGATGCGTTTGCTCTGGGCAATCACGAATTTGACGATGGTGACAGTGGACTTGCTAACTTCCTCGATTCACTAAATTCGACCGCGTGCGAAACACCCGCACTCGCAGCGAACGTTGTTCCCGGCCCTGACTCGGCAATCGCAGACGGCTATATTCAGCCATACACCATTGTTGAACGTGCCGGGCAGCGTATCGGTATCATCGGTATTGATATCGCTGGAAAAACAAAAAATTCATCCAGTCCGGACGAAGAAACACAGTTTCTTGACGAAGTGACGACTGCTCAAAAATACATCGATAAATTGGCCCTTCGCGGAATCACTAAAATCGTATTGATGACACATTACCAGTACGAAAACGACCTCGAATTAGCGGCAGCACTCGACGGCGTTGACGTGATTGTCGGCGGTGATTCACACACACTGCTGGGCGATGAAACCTTCTCAAGCTTGGGCTTTAACCCACAGGGTGAATACCCGACCATTACTACCGATAAAAATGGCGATACCGTCTGTGTGGTACAAGCATGGGAATACGCTCACTTGATGGGTAAATTGGAAGTGAGCTTCGATGCGTACGGCAAAGTTACCGAGTGTGCTGGCCAGCCAATAATGCCAATCGCAACTGACTATAGCTACGAAAGCAGCGATGGCAGCACCAGCACTCTTAATGCCATAGGCTCTGCGCTGGTAACGACTACATTGACCGCAGAAGATGAAATCAGAGCAGTTATGCCGGACGCCGCCACGCAGGCGATTCTGGATGTCTACGACGAAGACGTTGATGTACTGAAGCAGACGGTGATTGGCACCAATGCCGAAGACCTCTGTCTTGAGCGTATCCCTGGTCAGGGTCGTTCAACCATCTGCGATACTTCGGCAACCTATGAGAACGGTTCTGATATCTCGAACGTCGTTGCTAAAGCCTTCCTGACGGTAACGCCGACTGCGGATATCGCTATTCAGAACGGTGGTGGTGTACGTGTGGACCTGGCCGCGGGTGACGTTACCATCGCCGACGCCTTCACGCTGCTGCCTTTCTCGAACACCTTGGTGATTCTCGATATGACAGGCCAGCAGATCATTGATGTGCTCGAAGATGCGCTTGCTAACTTCCTCGATAACGACGGTTCAAGTGGTTCTTACCCTTATGCCTCAGGCCTGCGTTATGACATTGATGCATCGCAAACAAAGGGCAGCCGAGTCAGCAATGTCGAGGTGAACTCGCAGGTTGCAGGCACCTGGGCTGCAATTAATCCGGCAGCAACCTATCGCGTAGTCACCAACGACTTTATCGCGTCAGGTCAGGATGGCTACACCACTTTCAGTGTACCGTTTGATGCCGGTAATTTCGAAGATACCTACACCGAATACGCGCAGGGCTTTATCAACTATGTTGAGGCACTGACTGAAGACGGCCAGCAGGTTCAGAAGCTGCCGATTGAAG
>PDUK01000068.1 GCA_006212115.1 Thalassolituus sp.
TGCGGAAGTGGTGAAATTGGTAGACACGCCAGATTTAGGTTCTGGTGCCGTAAGGTGTGAGAGTTCGAGTCTCTCCTTCCGCACCACTTACTCTTCCTGAGTAAGTGACAGATTCAAAAGCACATGTAGTTCACATGACACCAACTTAGTGGTTCGCTTAGCCGTGCATTGTGTTGGTTGTCGTCTGAGGATAGCGTAGTCCTACATCTACCTTAGAGGACTAACCTCATGGCTTTCCCGACCGCAGTTAACGATCAGATCACTGATTCCATCCCCCAAAGCAATACAAAAGTTTTGGCCGACGCTCCAGCAATGGCCATTGGAAGTTTGTATCAAGCCACTACGCAAGCCCTGGCTAACGCAGCGCATAACGCCACTACCGCTCAACAGCAGGCATCACCGCCTGCAAATTACGCCTTTCTTAACAGACTACTAACCACCGCAAACCTCCATCAGAGTAATCTGAGGCTTCCGCTCGTCTGAAATATAGCTTTTTCACTTCAATAGCTACGAAATCAAGGTTTTCAACGGCCTAGAAACCCTACTCAATCATCCGGCGCAAATTCGAGCAAGAAACTAAAGCTTCTTCTCTTACTATGACAATCCATTCAGTTCAGTCCATGTAATTAATTTGATCGGTACGAAATTTCAATTTTTCAAATAAATTTTACCGCATAAAACAAAGTCCGCACTTGCGGACTTTGCCCTCAATGGTCAGAGTAACTTGCAGTAGCCTCCTGAAATAGCATCCATAGTCACATCAGAATCATTTTTCAGGACTACTGTATTTGTAGAAAAATCTGTTGTTACACCGATTCGCTTATCAGAACTCGTCAGAGCAATTTCTGTCTGATTATCTATCAGCTTTCCTTCTGCTAGGTATTGCTCAGAAATGCGCCTCACAACTACACCGCCTGAAATTTCCTCATTAAAGGTATGTACAGCAGCTTTATAGTAACCGCTATCGCTTATATCTAGTGCAACGTAATATTTAGTATCCTGAGAATAATCTGGCTCAGCAGCAAGCAGTACAGCTGTAATTCGATTCTGGTAGCTCAGGTCTTTATTAAAGCGATCAGCAGAAAGAGTTCCTGGTTCGTTATCTGCGAGCTTCCAGGTTCCTGAAGCTTCAGTAATTGTGGGAAACTTTACATTGAGAACTGACCCCGTGGATACACTTCCGGAGACAAGGAGAACCGTATTTTTATAGCTCATTGGCTGGCTACTAGCCGCCAGTTTTTCAGATGGATAAACCAGACTATAAGTCGCAGTGGAAGCTTGTCCTGTCAGGGCATCTATATAGGTGAAGAAACGCCCCTGATCTATATCGCTACCGCCATAATCACCCAACCACAGACCCGCATACATGCAATTATAGGTCGATTCTATGTGAGTTCTGGCCTCACCGTTAGTCGGTATTTCAAACTCACGGCCTATCGTATTTAAAACAGCATTTGAGAAATCATCATCATTCCACTCCAACTGACCCCAATCAACAGCTTGTTCAGCGACAGCAGTAGGAATCACAATTCCATTTGATGGATCCCCATCTTCATCAAGTGCCAACAGGAATCTTACGATATTTTGCACTTGCAGCTGCTCTGATGAGCCGTCTACGAACAAATCGATTGGGGTTAAGACATCCTGAACCCTTACACTACCAAGTACTACGCCACCGACTGAAAACGTAATGATATCGTCCTCTGAATAGTAACTGAATGCACCATTTTCATCGGTACGCGCTGAATAGCCCTCTACCGTATAATCTAAGCCTTCAGTCACAGTGTCTTTAAACAATGCAGTCAAGCTTGGCTTATCGGCTTCCTCACCATTACCAACTGCAACTACGCCATCAGAAGTAGCTGACGTTCTATCGTCCACATCGGAATCAGATCCGCCACAAGCGGATAATAAAGCTGCGGTAGCAATGGATGTAATCATACGTTTCATAAAACAACCCTATTATTTATTACCAGAAAGTAAAATAAGGTTAAACATAGTCCTCAAATAATTCCTCCCTAAATATTTAGGGTTCTATCATAAAAAAATAATACTTAACAAATTGAATATGATTTTGTTACAAAAATACGAAAACTCCATGACAATAAGTATTCTTATTGAATAACCCGGACACCTCAAGAAGAGATAAACTCTTTACCAACAGAGGTGCCAACTACGAGCCAGAAAAGCAGTTACATACAATACCCGCAAGAATTTAAAGAAGAAGCCGTTACTCTCGTGAGTGAGCAAGGTTACTCCGTTCCAGAAGCCGCTAAATCCTTGGGGATTGCCACCAACTCCCTCTATCGGTGGAAAGAACAACAAGAGCAGTCAGCCAGTCAGTCGAGGCCTTCAGAAACCGATCTGGAAGAGCTGAAACGGCTTCGACAGGAGGTCAAAACCCTACGTATGGAGAAAGAAATTTTAAAAAGGCTTCCGCTTTCTTCGCGAAAGAGATGAAGTGAAATTTCACTTCATTGACCAGCATCGACAGAGCTATCCGGTATGCCTGCTCTGTCGAATGATGAACGCCAGTAATTCGGCGTTCTACGCGAGGAAAGCTCGTCCAGAGAAGGTGATCACTGCGGAAGAGTTACACCTGTACGCGACGCACCATAGCGTTTTTCAAAGCCTCTAGAAACAGCCGTGGAAGCCGTGAATTGACCAAAAAACTGAATGAGGAATAATCAAGGTAACTCGGCACCGAGTACGCATGGTTATGAAGAAACTTGGGTTAGAAGCCACACAGCGCCTGGCTTACAAGGTGACAACCAAGCGTAAACACAGCGACCGGGTTGCAGATAACTTGCTGAATCAACAGTTCACCCCAGTGGGCATCATCAAGGCTTACAACCTCCGCCAACCGACGAAAGGGCTGGTGTTCCACAGTGACAGAGGATCGCTTGCACTCTACGAACGGTGATTTATCGCCGGTAGATTACGAGAAATTAGCAAATTAATGTGTCCGGTTTTGCTGACCAGAATAACATGCGCCAAATAAACGTTAAATTTACATCACCATTTATAACTTTTAATCATAGAATACAAATTTAACCAGTAACTGGTAAACTAGCTAACAAATTCATCAACTCAAGTTGATTTTTAGTATTGGTTTTTACATAACTATTTTGCAATTGCTCACGTACCGTATTTACAGACTTTTTCTTAATCAAAGCTATATCCTTCAGCGACTTATTCTGCACAAATAGGGAACAAACATAAGCCTCAGATTCCGTAAGTGAAAAGATATTCTTAAGCTGATCCTTATTGACCGGTGCTAGAATATCAGGAGAAACAACATACATTAAAGCTCCTGAAAAATTCTCATCATCCTCGGATATTTCATAAAGCTCACATACACCAACAAAAAAATTTGAACTTTTCCCTGAAATTTTCACGGTTTCCGGATGGCTATCAAATGGAGAGGCGATCCCCTTACCACGTGAAACCTTTTGTGTTATCAGGTGCTTAATTGAACTGTTGCTTTTATCATCAGAGAATTTTATCTGATGGTTATCTATGACCAGTTCACTTTGTCCCTGTAAAAACTTCAACATGGCATTATTGTGAGCGACAACCTCACCGAATTCATTAACAGCAGAAACCGGGAGCCTTAGCTTATTCAATACAGATTTCAGTCGTAAATCATTTTGGGGTTGGCTGGCAAGCTTCAATCTCAAAGCAACTGCTTTCGCCATCAATCCACTCATAGCAGTAAACCTGTCTTCTTCGTCCTGAGTAAATGGACCATGCTCTTCTCCTCGCTGAAATAACAGCTGTACCTGCCCCTGCTTACTACGATGAAGCACACATCCCGTCGTATAAGGCATGTTGTGCCGGACAGCCCACCCCTCGTACCCAGGAGTTTCAAGTAGCATACTGCGATAGGGCTCAAAATTACCCGTTATCCACTTCCGCTCAGGACTCATTAGCATAGTTTGATGGACTTTATCAGTCGGTAAGTACTTGGTCAGATATTCATCTATCGCCTCGACCGATGGTTGAATACCACTCCATTCCTGAAACAATAAATTAAATTTGCTATCCAACATATAAAAATTAACATGACGCAAAGTGAAATGTTCAAGAAGCTTATCCAGCAGATCTTGCCAACCTGCCGGATGGCAGTTTGCATCTAAAAAATAGTCTAATAGTGAGACATCCTGGGCTGCTATTTCAGTCATTTTATATCCTTAAAATTAAATAAAATATCGTTAATATAGTTTGCTAAATACTGCAACCTCTACATTATACAACCAGAATCCAACCACGATCTTTTGAATAATCGTCATCATTATCGCTTAACTCTCTGGGGTAAGAATCTGCTTGGCGTTTTATTTTTCGAATCTCTTTCTTTTCTTTACCATTCATCACTGGTTGATAAAATCTATCTTTTAACTCTCTACTTATTTTCCGATTATATGGAAATTGAAAAAACCATAGTAAAAATGATATCGATAGAAAATATACCAATCCAGCAAGTGCGAAAATCATAAACAGGGCAACTGGAGCTCCTTTTGTTGTTTTTGCTCCAGCACCGACCACTCCACCCAGTGCGGCACCACTCACGCCACCAGCAATGGCACCGACCAATACTCCTGTTCGCAAACTGTTGTCGTTTTTCATTTCCGATGTTTGGTTTATACGAACTCTTTCAACGCTATCAATCATACCATCGAAGTGAACCGTTGAAGCAACTGAATTATATTTAAACCAGGAATAAGCTTCTTTCACAATCTGAGGTAGGATAACAGCTGAATATTCTTCCGAGACTTTCAACACCTGAAATACTTCCTCTCTTAAGTAAATAGTAGCTACCTTATTTCTAGTATCAACAGAAAGAGCCGCATCACTAGAAGCCCCCAAAGTTCGGAATACCTGAAGCTCATAGTTATTTGGCGATATAATAGAAAATGCCGAATAAATAGCAGAATACTCCATTTCATCCAAACGTAAATACATGACATCATCGCCTATTGATGAGTGTATATATTGATATCCACTAAAGAATCGGTAGATAGTGTAGAACAGTGTCAGTGCTGATAATAAAGGTATAAACTGATTAGTAAATAACATAATAATAATATCGCCTAAGACCATAACACCAGCCAAAGTTGGTATAATAAGAAAGCAAGTTAACTTCAACATCACCCAACCGTATAGATTCTGGCCTACTACTTTTTTATGCATGTCATATCCTCACAGTAATTTTTGAGATATTTAATCTCACGTACCGACTCAGACTAGTTATGATATGGAATTCCGAAACCCTAAAATTTTAGGGTTTTGAGAATATTTGTATGGCGAGATATCTCGAAAAGCAGTGTAGTGGTTAACTAAAACCGTGCCCGGTATTAGTTGACCACTACAACCAGCACCTGTTGCTGGATCACGAATCACATACCCCACCTGTCTACTGTCGTAAAAGTTCAAGGGCTGTTCATGCGCTGTGATCTCCAAACCCGCGGCGGCTGAGCTGCGTATGTTGGTGAGAATGGCTCCTGCCACTTTCTACTTGGGTACCCAGTACTCCATAGCAAGGCCACCCTAAACGAAGAACACTACGGATTGCCTAAAACCGTTACTAACTATCCACTACCGATCGCACCGTGCTATATTGTGTACACCTAAACACAACATATCGAGGCATGTCCGATGTCCACGACCATGACGATACGGTTGGAACCTGAACTAAAAGAGCGGTTGGATAAGCTGGCAACAGCCACACATCGCTCGAAGTCATTTCTGGCGAACGAAGCATTACGCGAATTTGTCGAGCTGAATGAGTGGCAGATTCAGGAAACCCTCGATGCCATCACGGAGGCGGATACTGGTGACTTTGCATCAGAAATTGAGGTGAAAGACGCACTTAGCAAATGGCAGACGCCAGATAAGTGACTCTGTAGATGGAAATCAAGTGGCTACGTAAGGCGCTCAGTAATCTGACGCAGGAGGCAGATTACATCACCAAGACAGATCCGGGCGCAGCGAAAAATGTCGTAGAAAGCATCACCTCTGCCATTGATCTTCTGGCAAACAACCCTGCACTCGGACACCCCGGCCGGATTCCCGGAACACGCGAGCTGATTGTGTCTGACACACGATATATTGTTCCCTACCGCGTTAACGCCAGACTGAAACGCATCGAGATACTTCGCGTCTTTCATTCATCCCGTAAGCTACCTGAGTCATGGTGATTGTCAGATGACTGGCCTTTTAGTTCTTCTTTTCTTTCTTATCGCAGGCAATCTACTGCAAAGCAGCTTTGCGCTTCCTATTCCCGGCTCCATCATCGGTATGCTATTGCTATTGGTGTTCCTAATGATTCGTGGACGGACGCCCGAATCGCTGTCGCAGATCAGTAAGACACTGTCGCCGCTACTACCACTGTTTATCATCCCTGTGAGTGTCGGCATCGTGACTCAAAAGGAGCTACTGGCAGAGAACGGAATTGCGCTATTGGTGATCATGGCAGTGAGCATTGTGCCCGGAGCGATTGTCTGTGCGGCAATCATGAAAATCGGGAGAAAGAACAGTGCTGAATGAGCTTCTACATATGCCCCTGTTCTGGGCGATGCTGACTATCGCCGCGTTCACTGTCGGCCAGCATGTCTATCGACTGTTAGGTAACACCGCATTCTTACCACCGATTCTGACAGGGATCATTCTGGTATCCGTGGTGCTTGAGGTTACCGGCATCAACTTCGATACCTATATGGAAGGTGGTCAGTATTTGCATCTGATGCTCGGACCTGTGGTTGTGATGCTGGCCGTGCCCCTGTATCAGTTTATCCATGTCATGAAAAAAGAGTGGTTACGTATATCACTGGCAATCAGTCTTGGGAGCGGCACAACAGTCGCAGTGGCTGTGGTAATGGCCCATCTCTGGATCGGCAATGATCCCATCACAATGACCATGTCTACCAAGTCAGTCACCACCCCCGTTGCGGTGACAGTCAGTGAGCAACTTGGCGGCATCAGTGCCCTGGCCTCAGCGTTTGTTATCATTACCGGTGTATTCGGTGCATTGATGATCCCTCCGTTACTCAAATCCGTTAGACTCGATGATCCCAAAGCCATGGGGCTTACGTTAGGCGTTTGTGCCCATGCTATTGGGACGAGTCGCGCCATTGAACTTGGTAATCAACAAGCCGCTTATTCCGCGATGGCTATGACTTTGACGGCAACCTTGCATGCGGTCATGCTGCCGTGGATTATGTAACCGCCTTATTAATTGATCTGAACGGCATAATGAAACAGACACTAAGAAAACTTTTCGCACCCATTCTGAACATCTTTGAAAACAACAAAGATACCTACGCCTATAAGCCCTCCTACCGCACGATACTGATTGCCGTCGGCAGTTTGTTTCTTTTGTTATCCGGAGGCGGTGCCTGGGTTGCGATTCAGGCGGGTCAACCGGGCGGTGCCTTCCCAGCCATCATTTTCGGCGGCATCGGTCTGGTCTGCCTGATCGTAGGTACACTGGGTACCGATAAAGCCGTCGCGAATATCTGGAAAAATCGTTAACAAGTGACGGTCGCCAAACGCTACCGCCTTGATCGTTTTCTCAGTATCGCCACAAATACTCCCCGCCGGTCTATCCGGCGGATTCTGGCTCAGAAGCGCGTTACAGTAGACGGCGAGATTGCAGATGATATACGCCAGCAAGTAGACCAGTTTTCACTGGTCACTTTGGACGGCATCGCACTTCAACACCGCAGCCGTCGTTACATTCTTTTGCACAAACCCGTTGGGGTAGTGAGTGCAACAAAAGACGACATCCATCGGACCGTCATTGATGTGCTTCGCGATTCCGGACTCCCTGATTCTGAGCTCAACGATCTGCATATTGCGGGTCGGCTGGATCTGAATTCCTCAGGGCTGCTGTTGCTTACCAATGACAGCGACTGGTCCGCAGCACTCATGGCCCCTGATAAAAAAGTAGCGAAGGTATACGAGGTCACGCTGGGAAACCCCATCAGCGATGAGTGCATCACGGCGTTCGCGCAGGGCATATATTTCCCATACGAAAACATCACGACCAAACCGGCCGTGCTGGAACGGCTGACACCGAATACCGCCAGAGTCACGTTAGTCGAAGGGAAATACCATCAGATCAAACGCATGTTCGGTCGCTTTAGAAATCCAGTGCTGAAACTACACCGAGTAGCGATAGGAGACATCCGGCTGGATGCTTCTCTGGAGAGCGGACAATTTCTTTCACTATCAGCCAAAGAAATCACTCCAAATCTTTAATATCTATCAATCCGCAGGCGTGGTTTCCTGCAGCTCCGAATCTCTTATAACTTTTTGATACCATTCAGCGATCGCAGGATTTTCCTCTCGCCAATCATTTTCCGGCAGACGGAAATCAATATAGCCAAGTGCTGATGCCAGCGCGATCTCGGCGATACTTTCTGGTGTATTTTTCAGCAATTCAACATCACCAGATTCGATCATTGTTAATGCACGTTTTATTGCCTGGCTCCAGCGTCCAAGCCACAATTTTGATTGATGTTCTGCCGGGCGTTGCTTTTCCATCACCGTCATAAACGCCGCTTCAGCGATACCATCGGCAAGCGTGTGCACGCGCTCTGTAGTATCCAGAGTCATGTAGGATGGCTGATGTAAATCGACGTTATTTTTCGCACGACGCTGCAGAAACTGGCAAATTACCGGGCTGTTTATTACCACCTGATCATCATTGATCAGCAGGGCAGGTACTTTACCCAAAGGGTTCGCAGCACTGACTACATCGGCATTACGTAGCGGGTTAGCAACTTCGAGGGTGATCTGATCACGTAGACCCAACTTAATCGCTGCGACCCAGACCTTACGAGCAAAAGGCGATGTCGTTGAATAGATAAGCTTCATAATTTACCTCCATGTCTTTCGATTACTCTAACGAGCCAACCAACGATCATCCAACAGTGCACGACCGAGCACAATTGCGATTAAACCACCGACAAGGTTGGCGATTAATTCAGCAGCATAAATTGAACGTGACTCTAAAATCATGCTCAAGCCAACCGCTACCGGAATCATAATCAAAGCCACACGAATAACCGACTGAGCCAGTGCCCAATACGCGCGATCAATAGCATTAAAGGCACCATTTACCACGATCAGCGCTCCGAAGCCTGCGTATCCCCACACCGATATCAGCAAATACGTGGAGATAGCCTCAATTACCAATGGACTGTCTGTGAATACCGACGCCAGCGAATCTCGCCAGGCCACCATCAAAATGCCTGCACTCAAGCTATAAACAACACAAAAGCCGATCGCCATCCACAACGCCCGGCGCGCTCGATCGCCGTAACCAGCACCCCAATTTTGCCCGACGATACCGCCTATTGAGCTGGACAGTGCCAACAGCGGAACAACGGCCAAGGCTTGCAGTCGCCCTCCCGCACCAAAACCTGCCACTGCGGCATCGCCGTATTTTGCTAACAGAGCAGTCATGATCGACAGTCCTAAAGGATTTACCGAGTTCGACACCGCTGCAGGTGCTCCTACCCGAATCAGGGCACGCAAGTCTTCACCCGGATGTGCTTCGTGAATGCGCGAGAAGTGCAGCCCAACGGGGCTTCTGGCAATTAATACCAGAGCGAGCACGGACGCCAGCGTCCAACCCGCAACGGTCGCGTAGGCGGCCCCCTGAACACCAAAACCTTCAAAACTACCTATTCCTGCAATCAGGATAGGGTCCAGGACCAGGTTAACCAATGCCATGACCATCAATATCAATGACGCTTTACCCGCCATTCCCTGTGCTCGCAGCGCACCATTGCCACCCATGTTGATCAGTAGCATTGGGAAACCAAACGCGAAAGGTGTCATGTACGAGTCAATTAAGGGCAATAAGTCGGGAGAGGCATTCATCAACTCGAATAGCGGACGTTTGAACAGCAGCAGCAAGACTGTAATCACGATCCCGAACAGGCCCGCGGAAACGATCCCCAGGGCTACCAAACTCTGGGCCTTGTGCATTTGACCAGAACCCAAAGCACGCGAGACCACAGATGCAATGGCAGCAATCACGCCGACCCCGAGCGAAGACAACGCAAACACAACAGGGAAAATAAAACTAACAGCCGTTAGGGGATCTTTACCCAGGTTGCCAATAAAGTAGGCATCCAGAAGACCAACGGACATCAATGCCAGAATCCCAACCACCATAGGCAGGGTCTGATTAAAAAGATGTCGACCAACCGACCCTTTGGTGAGTACTGCGCCTTCTACACTCATAACGACTCAATCATGTGAACGAGCCTGAACGGTAGCACATCAGGTATCGTCAATTGCGGGATAAACTGTTGCTGGCAGGCCAGAAATGCATCGAGCTGCAAAAGCAGAAGCGAACGCTAGCTGAGCGGTGTCCCATCGAAACGTCCGGCCAGATATTCGATAGCAACGGCAAGGGCACCGATGGCGCGTCCTTCGTTAAAATCGTCACGAGCATAAAGCTCAGGTAAGTCCTTCAGCTTCCATTCCACAAGCTCCAGCGGCTCGGGCTCATCGCCTTCCAACTTCGATGGGTACAGATCACGAGCCAACACCACATCAATGCCGCCGCGCATATAGCTCGGGGACAGACTCATTTTTTTGAGATAAACAAACTCGCGCGCGGCAAAACCGATCTCTTCCTGAAGCTCACGATTGCAGGCATCACGCATCGACTCACCCAAATCAATCGCACCTTTCGGCAATGTGAGGGTGTAATCTTCGACGCCGCCCCCATATTCTCGGATCAGGGCAATCGTCTCGTCGTCCAGCAACGCAACCATCATTACCGCACCGCTACCTCCGGGCACTAATCGCTCGTAGGTGCGCTCAACGCCGTTGCTGAACCGCAGGTCAATAGATTCAACGCGAAAAAGGCGACTTTCAGCGACCATGTGGCGATTCAGAATTTCGGGTTTTTTATGCATGACAGCCCTGTTTAAATAGACGTTGAACAACTTAGTAAGGTATTACCGCATGACAATGCCAGAGTGGCAAGAGATAGACACGGTTCTGCTCGATATGGACGGCACCCTGCTCGACCTGCACTTCGATAATTACTTCTGGCTAGAGCACGTGCCGAGCAAGTATGCCGAGCACCACGGACTTACAGAAGAAGAAGCGTTAGCAGAGCTCAATAAAAGCTTCGTCGGCCTGCGTGGCACCCTCAACTGGTATTGCCTTGATCACTGGAGTGAACTGACAGGGCTGCCCATTGCTGAACTGAAGCGCGACGTGCAGGAGAAGATCGGCTTCCGGCCGCACGTCGAAGACTTCCTCGATACGATGAAACGCCTTGGTAAACGCACGGTGATTGTGACCAACGCACACCGCGATAGCGTAAACCTGAAGATGGAGCGCACTGGTCTCGATAAACTCGTCGACCACGTCATCAGCTCACACGATTATCAGGAACCAAAAGAAAGTCAGGCATTCTGGGATCATTTACAGCGTGAAGAGCCCTTCGATAAGGACCGCACCCTACTGATTGACGACAGTCAGGCTGTGTTAGAATCGGCAGAGAAATGGGGAATCCACTGGCTGCTGACAATCTTCCACCCCGACAGCCAGAAAGCGCCTGTTACCGATAGCCGTTTCCCGGGGATTCACCACTTCGACGAAATCAAATTTTAAACCGAATTCTGCATTGCCAGGGCCGTCTCTGACTCGCCGTGAATCCATCCATGGAGGCTCTCGTGTGCCATCCATGGCACACAGCCATCCATGGCACACAAGATCATCGACAGCCCTACCAACGCGAACTTCGAGGACGCATGAGCGAACAGACACACAAAATCCGACTCGACAAATGGCTCTGGGCCGCGCGCTTTTTCAAAACCCGAGCTCTGGCCAAAGGCGCAATTGAGGGCGGGAAAGTGCATTACGAGGGTCAGCGCTGCAAAGTCAGCAAGACGGTCGACGTCGGCGCAAAACTGACGATACGTCAGGGCTTCGACGAAAAGATCGTGGTCGTGAAGGCACTCTCCGAGCAGCGCCGCGGCGCCCCGGAAGCGCGAGAGCTGTACGACGAAACTGTCGACAGCATCAAAGCCAGAATGGATAAAGCCGAATACCGCCGGGTAGTGAAAGCCTCTCAGGCGGCTCCGGATCATAAACCCAACAAGAAAGAGCGTCGCGATATGCGCCGCTTTGAAAACAATCAGGATTACTGAGAGATGACCGCGAACAACAGCGCAGACTCCCTGCAACGTTTCAGTTTCGACAACACCAATATTCGCGGCGAAGTGGCGCATCTGAACGCCAGCTATCGCGAAGTACTCAATCGTCATCAATACCCCGGCATTGTCGCTAAGGGCGTTGGTGAACTGATGGCTGCGACGGCGCTACTCAGTGCCAATCTGAAGTTTGCCGGTCGCCTGACTCTGCAGATCCGCCTGACCGGCAATGTCAGCCTGCTACAGGCGGAGACCAACGAGAAGGGACAGTTACGCGCCATTGCTCGCTACGAAGAAGGCACCGACGCCAGCGAGCTGACCCTCACGGACGGCCAGATGATCATCACTATTGAGCCAGAAGTCGGCCAGCGCTATCAGGGCATCACTCTGATCAAAGGTGGTAATGTGGCTGGCGCACTGGAAGATTACTTTGAGCAGTCGGAACAGTTAGGATCACGTTTCTGGCTGGCCTGTGACGGCAGCAATGCTGCCGGATTCATGCTGCAGCAGATGCCCTCATCCGAAGGCGACGACCCGGACGCTTGGGACCGTCTCAGCCATCTGGCCAGCACCCTGAAAGACGAGGAGCTGCTGACCCTGAACAACGATGTGCTGCTGCATCGCTTGTATCACGAGGAGGACGCCCGCATATATCCGAGTAGCGAGCTGAGTTTCTTCTGCACCTGCTCAAAAGACAGGATCGGCTCTGCTCTGCACCAGCTCGGAAAGCCAGAGTTACTGCAGATCGTTGAAGAGCAAGGAAAAGTCAGCATTAACTGCGATTTTTGCCAACAAGCTTACAGTTTTGATCGAGCCCAGATTGAAGAGTTGTTCCCGGAACAGAATATTCAGTAAAGCCTCGATAAAACAGTAACTTAGCCCCAATGAGAACAATTATCGGTCAAAAAGCGACCACCGGGGCTTAGCGCGCAATGAATTTTCTGGCATAATTGCGCGCCTTAAACTTTTGGGCCGCCCGTGCACCCTACAGGGCGATTATTGAGATACAAAGTATGGCCACAAGCCGTACTGAAATTACGAGGACCCTGCGGGGCATCGCTATGACTGTTTACACCGATTTATCTACTCCCTTCCTGGTAGAACAAGCCATCGCTCGCGGCGAAGGTGAACTGCAGGATAACGGCGCGCTGGTCATTAAAACCGGTAAGCGTACAGGTCGCTCTCCAATGGACAAGTTCATTGTTGAAGAGCCAAGCAGCAAAGACGCCATCGAATGGGGAAATATCAACCGCCCATTCGAAGCAGATAAGTTCGATGCGCTTTGGGAGCGAGTAGAAGAGTATCTGGCCCAGCACGACAGCTTCGTATCTCAGGTGCACGTTGGTTCTGATCCTCAGCACTACCTGCCAGTAAAGATGACCACTCAGACTGCATGGCAGAACCTGTTTGGCCGTAACCTCTTCATCCTGCCAGAAAGCTACAACCCTTCTGACAAAGAAGAGTGGCAGATCCTGAACGCAGCTGGCTTCGAATGTGTGCCAGAGCGTGACGGCACTAACTCTGACGGTGCGGTAATCGTTAACTTCGCACAGCGTAAAGTACTGCTGGCTGGCATGCGCTACGCGGGCGAAATGAAGAAAGCCATGTTCGGCGTACAGAACTTCCTGCTGCCAGAAAAAGACGTACTGCCAATGCACTGCTCTGCCAACGTTGGCGAAGACGGCGACACCTGCCTGTTCTTCGGTC
>PDUK01000069.1 GCA_006212115.1 Thalassolituus sp.
CGGGGGCCGGATTCGAACCGACGACCTTCGGGTTATGAGCCCGACGAGCTACCAGGCTGCTCCACCCCGCGTCAGAGGCTGCGCATATTACGCCTAGCGATACATGGTGTCAATAGGGATGGCACAAATGGTGCCAGAGACAGGAAAATTATGACAAATCGTTGATTTTTTATCCAATGACACTTGGTGCAAATGCAGGTTGGTGATAACTTGCTGTTACAAAGTCGGGTCAGATGCGCCAAACCAGTTAGGTTGCTGATGACACCGGAAAAATAAGAAAAATAAAAAGACATTCTGAACCCTATGAGCACTAGTCCAGCCAATACAATGACGACGGCGGCATTGCAGCCCCTGTTGCGCTTACTGGAGAGCAAAGGCATCTCCAGTCGGGAATTGCTGGGTTCTCTGGGCCTGGACGCACCATCCGTCACCAGTGCAACGCAGCGAATTTCAATTAACCATTTCGATCAGTTACTTGAGCAGGCATCTCGCCTACTCGATGATCCGGCCATCGGTCTTGCCGCCGGCCAGAGACTCGAAATGCCAAGCTTCTACTTACTTGGTTTTCTGATCAGCAGTTGCCAGACGGGACGCGAAGCACTCGCTGTGCTGCGTCGCTACTATGCGTTGATCAGTGATAGTCGAGCACCGGACTTCTTTATCGGACAGGATTCGATCAAGATCGTCTTCTACGTTACCGAAGGCACGACATTTGGTAGCCAAACTCGCTCGGAATTTATCGCTTCGGGAATTCATACCGCGGGACAGGCCATTGGAGGCAGTTATTACCAGCTCCAGGCGCTCGGCTTCCGCCATCCACCGCCGCAACATAAGGATCGTCTGCAGCGTTTCTTTGATGTGCCGATTCAGTATAACCAAGCCCAGAACTGGGTCAGCTTCTCAAGTAAGCATCTTGATAGCCCGCTGGCCTACGCTAACCCGCAGCTGTTTTCCATGTTGCGTAACGAAGCTGAACAAGCACTGGCTCGTTTCAGCGACCTGAAGACATTCAGCCAACGCGTAATGCATATTCTTTATCAGTGGCCAGAAACCGTGCCTATGACAAAAGATGCCGTGGCAGAACTGCTCAGCACCAGCAGCCGCACACTCACGCGTCGCTTGCAGGAAGAAGACTGCCAGTTTTCGACACTGGTACGTGAAGTAAGACTGAAAAAAGCAAAGGTCGCACTCAAATCAGCTCGTACAGACGTTCAACAACTGGCTCTTGATCTCGGATTTTCCGATCGTCGTGGCTTTGAGAGAGCGTTTAAACAATGGACTGGCGTTACGCCCGCTGCGTATCGCCGCCAACAACTGGCGTCTTTGAAGGAGTCACTCTCGGAAGAGAGAGCAGAAGAAAACTTCGATTAATCACTTTCGTGATGCCACAAAAAAGCCCCTGATGAGCGTTCATCAGGGGCTTTTTTATTTAGTGGTTACTGATGAGCATGACCAAAACGCTGCTCAATTTGCTGTACGTAAGGTTGGATCAGTTTCTTATCACCTGCCGGTACCGCCTCAACGTCTTTAATCATAGACAAGGTACCCTGAAGCATATTGCGCATCATTTCTTTAGAGGCGGCGGGAAGCGGACTGCCGTCAACTTGTGCCAGTTGCTTCTCAATTGAAGCGCGGCTTGGGATTTTCCCTTCCATACTGGATGCCAGATACGCCAGTGTTATTTCACCAGAATCATCTGCCCATGCCTCGCTTGATGCGTAGCCCTGCTCTTTAACCAGCCCGTTAAAATCCTCAAGTAAACCCGCATTCTTTAACTCGTTCAGAGCGTTATCGAACATCCCCGACATGCCGTCTTTTCCGGGTTTCATAAGGTTTTGCTTGTTAACTTTATCCTGATTTTTCTCAATCCATTCCTGTACAGGCTCCAGACTCGCAACCCAACGCTCAACCTGCTTTTCTGACAGTTCCGCTTGAGCTGTCCAAGCGAAAAACGACGCAGCTACCAAGGTGACGAGTTTCAGTGTTTTCAGTTTCATAACGGTCTTCCTGTTTTTCTTTTTACTTTCAAAGATTAATTCAATGTCACCTGATGCTGACGACAATAAATACCTATTTCCACACTCTCATCAAAATCACCGATCGCAGGTAAAGTCGACGAGTTCACTGAGTCCAGACATTGCAGTGCAACAAAGTCACCCGCTTTATCTTTTAAGATGTTCCGTGACTCAGCCAATAACCACTCCGGGACAGCAAGCGTCAGCGCTTTCAGATCCTCGTTACTGGATATATCGTAAAGTACATCTGCTGCCAGCACGACATCGACTTCAGGCCAATCCCCCTCTGTGACCACCTTTATATCGATTCCGTTCAATGCCGCATTCACTTTTGCTGCGGTCAATGCATTGGGATCGAGGTCTGCCACCCATACTTCCTCGGCCCCGGCCATACCCGCTGCGATACCGGCAATACCTGATCCACAGCCAAAATCGAGTACACGTTTACCCGCTACCACCTCATGATGGTTGGCGATGTAGCTGGCTAATGCTCTCCCTCCTGCCCAGGCAAACGCCCAGAACGGCAACGTCTGCCAGAAACGTCCAACTGCCTGAGTATCGAGCTGTAGATGATCATCAATGTCCAGCAACCAGAGCGCCAGCAATTCATTATCAAGCCACTGGCGTGTCAGGCTGGCGCCGGGCAAAGCCAATGCTTCGGTGAGCTGTGCCAGTTCGGCAGCAAACGGATTTGACTCAGAGGGAGGCATATTTTCGTTTTCTCTCAGTGACTTTTTTCAGATAGTGACGGGTTTCTGCTTTGGGGTGCCGCTTCGTAATATGGCGATAAACATCGCGCGCAGACATACGATTAATACGACGTAATGCTTCTTTTCGATCCCGGTGAAAGCTCTTAAGCAACTGCCCCGCGCCTCCGTTATAGGCTGCAATAATGCAGTATTCTCTCGCTACCGGGTTATCAATACCGCGTAGATAATTGTCTCGTAAGATTGAAATATACGCGGTACCAAAATCAATATTATTGTTAGTATCCATCAAAAAATTACGACCCGGGGTGTCATTGCGCTGATAGATTTTCTGCATCACATCCCGACCCGCGGTGCGCGGCATAACCTGCATCAAACCAAAGGCACCGGCATGGGATACCGCGAACGGGTTAAAACTACTCTCGGTATCAATAACAGCGTAAATCAAAGCCGGGTCTACCCGATAACGCTGTGCAGCCTGATTCACTTGTCCACCCAGCCCTTTGGCTGCAACAACCTGGTGCTGTTGTACCATCGGGATGGTTACACGCTGACCGCGCGCACTGCTCTGTAGCTGACGCTGAATTAAATGATCAGCAAAGCGCTGAGCCCGCCACTGGGTTCCTACATTTTTACCCTCGTGGTCTACAACCTGACCCAGCAAAAATGGCGTGCCAGTCAAACCAAAGTCGGCCGCTGTGTAGAGATCGACTAACCTCGGATCAGCAGGCGTCAGCAAAATACTGACGATGGCCTGACGCAGCTGTTGCAACGGCGCTTCGCCACCCCGGGTTTCAACCCGGACAAACCCAGCCTCGAAATTCACTTCCACCTGAGTGTGATAATCATCAAGATACCGCACCAGAGTGTGGGTACCCGACTGGCGAGCGTCTTCGCCCCATATTTCGGCCTGATCCGGAGAGAGAAAATCCAGCAATACTGTCTGAAGATCTGCCGGCATATCATCGAAGTCAGCGGGTAGGTCATTCGCATAAGCGTTACCGCCGAAAGCTAATAACGCAGCTAGAGCTGAAACCGATATCACCCGAAATACCGAGTATGGGAGCGAAGCTGAATAAGTGTATGTGTGCACGTAGTCGGTATTTTTCAACATAGTTGCCGAGTATTTATGAGCCGGAACCAGTGTAACCGCTTTAGGTGAGTTTCGGAAAAGTGCGCGCGAGATTGCACGCCAGCTGTTCGTTAATCTGATCCAGAGTGCACATTTTCAGGGTTGCTAGGATCGCACCATAGAAAGGAATCATTGCCGGAGTGTTGATCTCACCGTCACAGAAGGCAGGTTTCATATCCGGCGCATCGGTTTCCAGAAGAAAGGCTTCGTTGGGCAAGCTGCGAAGCGTGCGCCGCAGTCGTGTCGCCCCCGGATGAGTCATCGCCCCCCCGACACCAAGTACGAAACCAAGGTCAAGCCAACGTTCGCCCTGCTGCTGACTACCGGAAAACGCATGCACTAAACCGCCGTGACTAAAACGTCGCCGTTTTAATTCTGCTGACACCTCATCGTGCATGCCACGCACATGCAACACCAAAGGTAGCTTGAGTGTCTCAGCAAGTTCTATTTGAGGCAAAAACCACCGCCACTGCTCCTCTTTACTGACCCGGCTGCTTTTATCCAGGTGGGCATCCATGCCAGTCTCGCCGAGCGCCACAGAATCGTAGTCGACCAGATTCTGCGCCAGCCACTCCAGATCGTCCGGCTGATGCTGATCACACCAATATGGATGGAGGCCCGCAAGCCGATGGCGATTCCAACATTGAGGTACGACCTCCGCGAGTGCATCAGACTGCGATCGGCTGACGCCCGGAATCAATACACCCGACACACCCGCGGCCTGTGCCAGCGTCCAGTGCTCGTCACGCTGACCATCAAATACGTCAAAGTCAAAGTGGCAGTGCGCATCAAACCACGAAAGCGTCGTATTCATCAGCTCGAGGGAAAGCTCACCTGACAGCCCGCAAGTCCGCAATATCCGTTGGGATTCTTGGCCAAATACTGCTGGTGATAGGTTTCTGCCAGATAGTAGACAACGCCTGAGCGGAGTTCGGTGGTGATATCAGGATAAGACGCTGCGCTGAGCGATCGCTGATATCTATCCCGTGATGCGACCGCTGTCTCGAGCGCCGCGTCGTCCGGCGTATAAATCGCAGAGCGGTACTGAGTGCCAATATCATTGCCCTGACGCATTCCCTGAGTCGGATCGTGGTTTTCCCAGAACACTTTCAGGATTGCATCAAGACTGGTCACGGTGGGATCAAACCAGATACGTACCAGCTCAGTATGCCCGGTGTGCCCAGAGCACACCTCGTCATAGGTGGGGTTGCGGGTGTGACCGCCGCCGTATCCCACTGAGGTCACCTCAACACCCGGAAGTTGCCAGAACAAACGCTCAGCCCCCCAGAAGCACCCCATACCAACAAGAATTTCCTGCAAGCCCGGTGGACATTCGCCGCGAATATCACGACCATTAACAAAATGCTCGGGCTCGACCGACAAGGCGTCTTTGCGCCCCGGTAACGCTTCTTCAGGTGTCGGTATCTGCATCATTTTCGGACGCCACATCAGAATTAACCTCCTGAACAACTGGCTGAATATCATGACCCGGAACTCCGTATCATATTCTCTGTTTTTTACCGGCACAGGCAGCGGTGGCAACCTGTCGGTAGGTTCGTCGGCTGCGGTTCTGGAAGCAGACGACAAACCGATTCTACTCATCGACTGCGGTCCCGGTACGTTAAATGCCTTCGCCGAACGCTATCAAGGCGAGTTGCCGGCCGCTATTTTTATCACGCACTGTCATCTTGATCATATCGCAGATCTGGAAATTCTGACGGTTCGGGCTCGCCTGCGAAACCTGGCGCCTATACCTATATTTGTGCCCGTTGGTTTAATTCAACTCTTGCATGAGCGGTTGGCCAGCTACCCGGGACAAATGGCAGAAGGCAACCACGACTTCTGGCAATCATTTCAGCTTCGCCCGGTCTCCGACAGCTTCCGCTCAGGCGATGAAACCTTCCGGATTCACCCAACACGCCATCACGGCCCGGGGTCGAGCTTCGCTTTGCAACTCCCGGGTCGTTTCTTCTACACCGGTGATACCCGCCCCGTACCAGAGCTACTGCATCACGTGTCTATCGACAGTGAAACCATCTTCCATGACTGCGGCACGATATCAAATCCTTCGCACACCGGACTGGAAGATCTTGAGCGAGAATACCGCGAGGACATCCGCAAACGTCTGGTTCTGTACCACTATGCCGATGCAACCGCTGCCGGACAAATGCGGGATGCAGGCTACAAGGTGGCTTCTCCGGGTGAACGACACACAATATGAAGAACGCCGAACTGAATCGACTGATCCAGAAAATGCACCCTCTGGCCTCAGTCACCGCTCAAGCGTTGCCCGACTGCCCGGATATTGCACTCTGGCTTGTAGAACCCGAGTCGATGAACCGAGCCTTTTCACAGGAAGAGGTCGATCAAATTCAGGCTTACCCTGCGTATTGGGCGTTTTGCTGGGCTAGCGGGCAAGTGTTAGCCCAAGCCGTGCTGTCACACCCAGAGTGGGTTGCAGGCAAGCGAGTTATCGATTTTGGTGCGGGTTCGGGCGTTGTCGCCATCGCCTGTGCTATGGCTGGGGCCGATCGTGTGATCGCCTGTGATATCGATCATGACGCTCTATACGCTTGTCAGCGTAATGCTGAACTCAACGGTGTAGAGCTTGAAGTACATGATGACCTGTTCACGATGAACAGCGAGACCGATCTGCTGATTGCCGCTGATGTACTCTACGACCGGGCGAATCTGTCATTTCTGGAAGTGTTTCGTGAGAAAGCACCCGAGGTGCTGATTGCCGATTCGCGTATCCGCAATTTCGATTATCCCCCATACAAGACAGTGTCTGTGCACTCGTCGCATACCGTCCCTGACCTCGATGAATCGGATGAATTCCGCCATGTTACGCTTTATCACACAGGTATCTCTCCGCTATCACCGTGATCGTGTAGAGACCCGGACTTAATTCCAGTAAACTTGCGGCTTTTGATACCAGAGCCTCCCGGATGCTTGATATAAACGCACTCTCGCAGTTGAAACAACTGAAGCAGGATATTCACGACAACACCCCGCGCTATCAGGGCCTGGTTCGCGGCAGCAACGGTCGATTCGGCTTTGTTGGTACCGAAGAAGGCAAGAGTTACTTCCTCAGCCCTGACGAGATGGAAAAAGTTCTGCCCGGTGACCAGATCGATTTTCGGGTGGAGCCTGCGGGTGATGACAAAGAACAAGCCATCGTCGAGAAGCTGGTATCCTCCGATCTCGAACGCTTCTGCGGACGTTACATCATTCGAGGCAAAGGCCACTTTATTGAGCCTGACCACGATAAATTGAATCGCTGGATTTTCGTTCCTCCGCAGGACCGCAACAACGCTGAAGATGGCGATTTTGTTGTCGGCACCCTGACCCGCCATCCTTTTCCTAAGGGCAAAGCGCAAGCGCGGATTGATCGTATTCTGGGTAAAGAAGATACACCGCACATTGAACGGATCTTCATGCAGGCTCGTTTTGACCTCGAAGATACTTTCAGCGATGCTGCCATGGCGGCCGTTGAAACCATTGATGCCGATGAACTTGAAAAACAGTTTGCCGAGCGCACAGATTTAACGCACCTACCGTTCGTTACCATCGACTCTGCAGGTACCCGCGATATTGATGACGCGCTTTTTGCAGAAGCACATACCGATGGTTGGACTCTCTGGGTTGCCATTGCAGACCCTGATGCCCTGATAAAAGACAAAGAAGCGCTCGAGCTGGCTGCAGCCAATCGCGCAACCTCGGCTTATTTTGCTGATATGGTCGTGCCGATGCTGCCTGCTGAACTGTCCGAGAACTTCAGCTCTCTGCAAGCCGGTGAAAAGCGCCTGGCCATGGTTGCAGAATTGCGTCTTGATGCCGAAGCCGGTGTAAAAGAAACCAAATTGCACAGTGCGGTTATTGAGAGCAAAGCCAAGCTGTCCTATTCGCAGGTCGCGCAACTGATTGATAGTGGCTGTGACGATATCCCTGCTGAGCTGCACGGCCCGGTTCTGCACCTTGCCGATTGCGCCCGCACTCTGAATCAGTGGCGTCAGGCTCACTGTCTGGTGATGGAAGATCGCCCAGACTACAAGCTGGTACTGGACGAGACCGGCAAAGCTCAGGAAATTATTCGTATCGAGCGCAATGCTGCGCATAAACTCGTCGAAGAATGCATGTTGGTCTGCAACCGCAGTGTCGCAGAATGGCTCCGTGAGCAGAACGCTGGCCTGTTTATCGAACAGAGCGGTATCCGCACCGAGCGTCTCGGCGAGGCCGCTGCACTGTTAAAAGAACAACTTAAACTGGAACAGAAACCAGATCTGACCAACCTCGAAAACTACGTCTCTCTGTTACAGCAGGCTGCTGAAGCAGACAGCGACCTTCCTCTGCGCACTATCCTCAGCCGTCAGATGGACCGCAGTGTGTTTGGGACGACTGGTAAGCCTCATATGGGGCTGGGTTTCAGCTGCTACACCACATTCACTTCGCCTTTGCGCAAGTACAACGACCTTTTGATTCACCGCACCGTGCGAGCATTGTTGAACGGCACAGACGTACCGTCACTCGATGAAGCTCTGCTGGCCCGAATTCAGGAACGTCAGAATAGCGCTCGTCAGGCAGCCAATCTTTCAGAACAGTGGCTGAAGCTTGAGTGGCTGACTCGTCAGCCCGAAGGCACGCTCTACGACGCCACCATCGTTCATATGAACAGCAGCTCAATCACAGTGCGCTTGAACGACTCTGGTATTGACGGCGTTATTGATCGTCGCAAGACCAAGGGTGGCTGGAAGTTCGACAGCAAAACAATCGTACACAGCAATGAAAAAGCACGTTTTGTTCTGGGCCAGGCGATGAAAGTTGAGGTACAGGAGATCGAGCTGAGTAAGCGGGCTTTGCGCTTCCGGATCGCTTAAACGGACTTACGTATGTTTGCCATAGTTATCTGTGATATTGGCAGATAACTTAATATAAAAAGGGGCGCTATCCGCGCCCCTTTTTTCGACTACATGTTTTATATCCACATATTATGGCTGGTTATGTTTGCCAGCCTAACGGACAACAGGATCAGTCGATTTTCCAGGTACGAACAACCTGAAGACCGTGCTCTTCAATCCACTGGTCCAGTTGACGAGGATTACGCTTAATCTTCTCAACTTTTTCCTGAGTGGCTGGATTACGGTAAGTGCCCACAGCAAGTTTCGGCTTAGGCAGTGTTGAGGTTTTCTTTTCTGCCTTTTTGTCGCCCTTGCGCGCGTCGCGTGCAATGGCTTTCTCAAAATGACGCTTCAGATTGGTATAGATAGACGAAGGAGCTTCGCTCTTCGCCATGGCAATCAGCCAACCTTCAATCTGCTCAGAACGAGAAACGTACAGCTCTTCTTCTGTCAGTGCGTTCTGGTTGCAAAGACGCTTAATTACAACGTCGAACTCTTTAATCCCTTCGATTTTCTTTTCCTGATCTTTCTTCAACTGTTCCAGCTCAGCAATCTGTTGCTGGTGTTGACGAATTTGTTTATCAATGTCCTGATCAAATACAGACACGCGAAAACCTCTGATATATAAATTAATTAAAAGGGTATTATTTCTTTCGAAAACCTATCTTAATACCGCTTCTCCTGAATATATGGCACCTCTGAACAATGCAGAGGTGCTATAACGGCGGGATAAGCAATAAAATAGTATGCGGATATTACACGACACATTTAAAAATATAAACAATATTCGGCTGACCACACATCACCTGATTTGCGACCACCAGGATACTTACTGTCGTTACTCTGGTCGACCACGTACTATTCGATCACCCAGTTCAGAGTACTCAGCACCACCCAATCTTGCCAGAGGATTAATCAGTTCTGAGTTAAGTACCAATCGCTCCCCGTCCTGACTGACAACCCCTTCGTCAATGAACATACGCTCGATTTCGAGGAATACGACATGCTGTGGACCACTGCCTAAATCCACCTGTTGCTGATAACGACATAGAAATGCAACGGGAGCGGCAGCAACACGAGGCAATGGCCAGGCTTCCTGAGGTTCGACCTGAATATCAAAACTGCTTGTTTCGCTGATACCCGCAGCCAACGTAGACGAGGAAATATTCACAGCCTCTACTTGAGTTGCATCCGCGATATTGACCACACACCAACCGCTACGCTTCAAATTGCGAAAACTGTCTTTCTCGACGCCAGCTGATTTCTGTCCCATTGATACCACCAACGTAGGTGGAGCAGAGCAGACTGGGGCGAAAAACGAGTAAGGTGCCAGATTGAGATGTCCATCTTCTTCCGCAGTCAGAATCCAGGCAATGGGACGCGGGATAACTGACTGCACCAATAAATGATAACGCTCCAGCGGGGTTTTATCTGTGAATTGAATATCCACATATTCTCCTAGAAGTAATAATCGATCCGACGTTCAGGGTACCGCGACTGTCCATTTCTTGCACCGGATATTGTTTGTCGATATAAACCCGGAATCAATTATCTGGAGAATATGCATGCGCAACACCGAGAGACTGTTTCCCTTACTCGCCATCGGTGTCGCAATCGTCGCCTACTATCAACCCGAACCTTTGCTACATCTGAAAAGCAGTATCGTACCTCTGCTGATTACCATTATGTTTAGCATGGGACTGACGCTGAGCGTGGCTGACTTTCAGCGTATCTGGCAACGTCCACAGCCCATTGCACTGGGTATTCTGCTGCAGTTCGGATTTATGCCGTTTATTGCCTGGGCATTGGCACAGCTTTTGGCTTTGCCGCCGGAAATTGCCATCGGGCTCATTATTGTTGGAGCCTGCGCTGGCGGTACCGCATCAAATGTAATGACCTTTATCGCTCGTGGTGACGTCGCCTTATCAGTCACTATGACTACGGCCTCCACTCTTTGGGGGGTATTTTTGACCCCTTTCCTCATCGCATTTTATGCTCAGGAGTTTACTCAGGAATTGGCAGTTGAAGGCAAAGTCGACGTAGATACGTGGGCTATGCTTCTGATGATTGCCAAAATTGTCATCTTACCTGTTGCTGCGGGTGTCCTGATCAACCGCCTGCTGCCATCCCTGCAAGCACGCGTATTGCCCTTTTTACCCAGCGTTGCCAGTGCCGCGATCCTGTTGATTATTGCTGTCATCGTCGCCATCAACACGGAGTCATTAAACACTCTGAGCCTGACTGTGGTCGTTGCGATTGCGTTGCACAACTTACTGGGTTTTCTCGTCGGTTATGCGATCGCTCGCTGGAATGGTAGCGACAGCATCGAGGCTCGGACCATTGCTATTGAGGTAGGAATGCAAAATTCTGGTCTCGGAGTTGCCCTAGCCAACGGCTTTTTTACGCCCCTGAGCGCCTTACCCGGCGCATTCTTCAGTATTTGGCAAAACATGGCTGGCGCGGTCCTGGCTGCGATCTGGAAGCATCAAAGTGACTGCAAACAGGCCAATCAGGACAATTGAGAGCTAAATAATACAAAACTTATACAAAGAGGCCCCCAAACCCCCTGATATTTCATGGGTAAGCCCTTGGTATGCGGCTTTAGTTGGGATACTATGACTGCGTCTTCCGAAAGTGGGAGGCCGATTGACAAGTGCCACAGAATAATCTGTGCAGCAACTTGGTCGATAAGGGCATTATAGAAAGACCTTCCGGAAGCCCCGGCCAGTGATTGACTAATGCCGTAACACAGCTAGTCCGCTGACTCGTTCAGCACATTATCTCAGGAAAAAAACATGGCAAATTTAGTTCAAGGCACAGTCAAATGGTTCAATGACGAGAAAGGCTTCGGCTTTATCGCTCAGGATTCCGGAAAAGACGTTTTCGTTCGTTCACTACAGTGCAATCAACGGCAACGGCCGTCGTACACTGGAAGAAGGCCAGGCCGTAACCATGGAAGTGGTTACTGGTCAGAAAGGTCCTCAGGCAGAAAACGTAACACCTGCCGAATAATTGCTGTGGCCCGGTGTCATCATCGGGCCCGCATCCCCTCCCGCTATTCTCTTCCCGATTCTGTTGAATCCCGTTTACCATTCATGAATATCAACTCGACAGTCGTCGAAATGCTGATACTCTGGTAAAAAAATCTTACGGCCAGTTATGTTAGATCAGGGCGAACTCTTTACGATTCCGAATCCTTGTAGGGGTGTCTGTACCTCAAACAACAAGGGATACTGCAAAGGTTGTTTGCGCTCGCGCAAAGAACGCTTTCAC
This sequence comes from Thalassolituus sp., assembly GCA_006212115.1. Lineage (GTDB taxonomy): Bacteria > Pseudomonadota > Gammaproteobacteria > Pseudomonadales > Oceanobacteraceae > Thalassolituus. The sequence continues at coordinate 12,026 of PDUK01000069.1, forward strand.
TGGCACGACTTTACGCCCTTCCAACAACAGATCGTGATAAATCTGTGCGAGAGACGCCGGCAGAAAATCATGGCGGGCCCCACAGAAGACGTCATCGAAGATGAAACGAATTTATCCCAGCTTGATCTGTTTGCAGAACCCATCGCTGAAAATGCAGTATCGATTGAGACAAAAACAGATGCCTCGGTAGAAACACCCGATTCTGAGCTTGAAAATACATCTGACCTTGAAGGTACATCTGAGCCTGTTAAGAGACCAAACTCAGAGCCACCTAAAGATCAGTTCGATCTGTTCTGAATTGTTTTAAACCAACCCAGTCCAGCAGAGGTTGACTCACCCTCGGGGCGATACTCCGCGCCGTACCATCCCTGATAGCCAGACATTTCAGCTGCCGCCCATAAAGATTGAAAATCCAACTCTCCCGACCCCGGCTCATGACGCCCCGGCACATCAGCAAACTGAATGTGACCGATGTGAGCACCCGACTCAGCCAATAACGCCGCCACCGGCTCTCCCATTCTGGCCATATGATAAATGTCGAACTGCATTGCTATCTTCTCTGGGCAGTTAGCAATCGCAGACTGCATATCGCGGAAACTGGCGATCAGAAAATCTGGCATATCGAATGTATTGATGGCTTCCAAGGTAACCTGAACTCCCTCAGGCTCAAGTAGTCTGGAGGCTTTTATCAGATTGGACTGCAAAACCTGTAAGGCTGCTTCCCGTTCTTCAGGCGCTGCTCGACCAGCCAGGACATTCACGCACTGTGGTTTGAGCACACGCACATACTCAAGGCATCGTTGAAGCGCATCTTCGAATGCCTGCTCCCGTCCACTGACACAAGCCAGACCCGCGCCGCCTGTCATCAAATCACCAGCCGGGACATTAATCAGCACGCACTCCAGTTGATATTTATCCAACTCGCGGCGGATATCGGCCGCAGGAGTATCGTAAGGAAACTGGATTTCCACAGCCTGAAAGCCATCCGATGCCGCAGCCGCAAAACGCTCCAGAAACGCATACTCGGGGTAAAGAAGAGAAAGATTTGCGGTGAACTTCATTTCGCCAAGCCTTTGTCAGCGTAGATTTCTACCAAAGTACAAGGATCACGATCGGCGTTCCCCTGCGAAGCATGCAGTCGCATCAGTTCGGCCCCTAGCCCTGCCATTGGTATGGCACTGCTGCTGCCTTTCGCTAAGGCGTTTGCCATATCCAGATCTTTGAGTAGTGTTTTCACATGCCACTTCACAGCGTCGAAATCTCGCTCTGCCATGCGCGTTCCGGTCAGTTGCAGCGGGATGGAGTCGGCGAAGCCGCCTTTCAGTGCCTGCGGGATCTGAGCGGCATCCACACCCGCTTTCTCTGCCAACGCCATGACTTCAGCCATTACCAGAACATTGCAACTGACGAGCATCTGATTACAGATTTTGGTTACCTGCCCTGCTCCGACAGGCCCCATATGAGTGACACGCTGTGATAACGGCGCAAGCACCGGACGCAGCGTATCGAGTAACTCGGCGTCACCGCCCGCCATGATAGCGAGTGTTCCCTGCTCGGCCCCCGCGACTCCACCCGAGACAGGTGCATCAATCCAACGCATTCCCGTTTTTTCCAGGAGTTCCGCCGCCATGCTTCGGGTCGCGTCTGGTTCGATACTGGAGAAATCAATCAGTACCTGACTATCCCGACCCTGTTCAATCAAGCCACCCTCGCCTTCAACAATCGCGCGAACCGCGTGGGTATCAGTGACACAGATCATGATGATATCGCTGCCACGAATCAGATCTTGTAAGTGTTCACATACCTGAGCACCTACACCCTGAAGAGGCCTGCACTTTTCCGGACTGCGATTCCATACCGATACTGAGTATCCGGCCTCGTGCAAACGCAGACTCATAGGGACACCCATCAGGCCCATTCCGACAAATCCGATACGCGGTTTTTGCATATATTTCTCCACTCTCACCCCTGATTTTCAGAACAAGGATCTTACCATTAACGAAATTTAACGTTGGTACACCGGGCAGTTTTTATTCCCTCACCTATGCTAAGAAAATCTCTGATGAGCGCAGCGCCGATTCAGTGACCCGCAAGGTGGCTATCGCACCTCTGAATAAGTATTAAAGAAGGAAGTACAACGATGAATATGGCCTCTATTTTCGCAGAACCAAAACAACTCCCTCACATTCCACGTGTCGTACAGGAACTGATGGAGAGCTTCAGGGGAGACGAGCACTCGTTGGATATTGATGACATCAGTGGAAAGGTCGCGAAAGATCAGTCTCTGACCGCGAAAGTACTGCGACTGGCGAACTCTGCACACTACGGCGTACCGCGCACGGTAGCAACACCGCAGGATGCCGTTATGCTGCTCGGCTTCGGTACTCTTCGTACCATGGTTCTCGCTTCTGGGGTGACCGGTGCCTTCTCAAAAATCGAAGGCTTCGACCAGAATGCTTTCTGGAAAAACGCCTTCAGCATCGCCGAAGTGTCTAAGTGGATCGCTGGCTTTACACAAGGTGCGGACAAAGAAACGGCATTCACCTGCGGCATGATGCACTCTGTAGGCAATCTGCTTATTCGCATGTTCTACCCAACTGAGGCGGCGAGTATTGATCAGAGCGAAAGCATGGGCTCGTCGAAGCGTCATCAGCTGGAAAACGGTCAATTTGGCTATAACTACGCCGACGTAGGGGCGGAGCTGGCGAAACGCTGGAAGTTTCCAGACATCATTCAGGACGCCATCGCGCACCAGAACTCACCAGAAACCAGCGAAGACTACAGCACTGAAGCCGGAATCATTTACATAGCAAAATATCTGAAGCGTGCTCACGATGAGAACATGTCTGAAGACGAAATTGTTGCCGGATTCCCACTCCAGGTCGCCGATAAGATTGGCATGGACGTGAACAAAGCATACAGCGACCTGGCATCACTCGGTGAGTTGCACTCTGGTCTGGATAGCCTGATCGAAGACTGATTGGTCAGCAAACCACTCACGGCTGCGTGCTACTCTCGCCTCTGGCGTCAGACGGGTATCCGCAGCCGACAACGCATCAAGGCGACGTAACCTGGGCAGCAGCCCTGCATTGTTTGCCAATTGAATCGCAAGCCCGGGCCGAGCATTAAGCTCCAGCAAGAGCGGCCCATGATCTCGGTCAACAACAATATCAATCCCCAGATAACCTAACCCCGTCACGTCATAGCATCGTGCAGCCATCACAAGTAAGGCCTCCCAGTCCGGTATCGTCAGTGCACCCAGTGGCTTATTGGTGTCAGGGTGATGACTCAACGGCTGACCGTGCTGAACCGCCGCCAGAGCGACACCGGTGGCAATATCGATACCGACTCCCACTGCCCCCTGGTGCAGATTCGCCTTACCATCTGAGGCATGGGTCGACAAACGTACCATCGCCATGACCGGGTATCCGCGACAGACGATAACGCGAATATCAGGCACCCCTTCCACTGTGTAGTCATTGAAGTGCGGGGCCTGATGGATCAAAGATTCGACCAGAGCGACATCCGCCGCCCCACCAAGACTGTATAGGCCGGATAGAATATTAGATACGTGGCGGACAAGATCCTGCCGACTGATACGCGCACCGCTGGCTTTTACCCAGTGCTCGCCGTCTTTATGCGTGATGATCAGAATACCTTTACCGCCACTGCCCTTGGCAGGCTTGATGGCAAACCCCTGATGCCCGTCAACCAGATCCGCTATGCGCTTCACTTGCGACTGCTCATCGATCACGCCGATCAAGTCGGCCATAGGGATACCCGCTTCACTTAAGGTCGTGCGGGTCTTACGTTTATCATCAACCAGAGGGAAGAGGCTACGTGGATTGTACTGGCCAATATATTTGCGGTTGCGCCGGTTGATACCGAGCATTCCTGCTTGTGCGAGAGTCCAGGGAGCGATCAACCCGTTCATCATCGCCGCTCGTATTGTCGCCCAATTGAGCATTAGCGCTTCAGCACCGCAAAGCGACGCAGCTCAAACAAGCGATAGCCAGTGTACGAGCCAAGAAGCAGCACCAGCGCAAGCACGATAAACTGCACGCCCATAAAATTAAACGTCAGGTGTTGAACAAGCGGATGTTGCATCGCGCCGTAGGCCAGAACAGCGGTCACCAGACTGCCTCCCCCCTGAATCATAACTTCGCGGCCGCCCTCTTCTTCCCAGAGAATCGACATACGTTCGATCGTCCAGGCAAGGATCACCATAGGGAAGAACATCACCTTTAATCCCTCGGTTAGCCCAAGCTTGTAAGAGAGCACGCTGAAGAGACTGATAATGGCGATGACCGAGATGATCACCGCGGATATTCGCGCAACAAGCAATAAGTTCAGGCGTGACAGATAGCCACGCACGATCAAACCTGCTGCCACGACTAAAATAAACCCGACGATGCCCGTACCTAACGAGGTTTGCATGAAGGCAATGGCGATCAACACGGGCATAAAGGTACCCGACGTGCGTATACCTACCAGTATCCGTAACAGGCAGACCACCAACGCTCCTACGGGCAATAACAGAATGGTTTTAAACATCGCCTGCTCGGCGACGGGCAAGCTGTGAATAGAGAAATTCAGTAAAGAAGACTGCAACGGCAAACTGTCATTGAGCGCAGAATACGTAGACTCTTCCCGACGAAGCATCGAAAAGCGAATGCGCGAGTTTTCGCCGCCGATCACATCAAGAACCGATGCTCCGCGCTGCTCCCAAAGCAGCAGTGGCTTTGGTTCCTCAGATGCCAGCAGGCTTTCATCCTTCATTTCATCGAGACGAAAGACCTTGCTGTCGTCGCCATCCCATACCCGCAGAAGCGGCGTGAGCAGCTGGCGTCTGCGTCTGTCTTCCAGTTCCAGACCATAAACAACCGCAGCGTGCACCGATGAATAATTCAGAATCTCAGCCAACAATGCAGGCAGCCGGCCGTTGTAAGCACGCTTCAGTAGCAGAATATGCTGTGGCGATTCTTCTTCGGTCAGCCGCTTGATCAACTCACGAGCAAAGCTGAAATTATCTGCGGAGGCCTCCCAGGATTCGCGCGTCAGGCGTTGAATCGCAATTTCGTATGGTTCTTGCCAGTCCGGCTCTGTCAGCGGTGGAGGTGCAACCAACTGCGAGTCCGCCATATCAGACTCGAGGACATCGACCTGAAAATACAACTGCTGAACACCACGGGCGCTGCGAATCGTCCATTCAGCACGCGGGTCTGGACCGTCAATAAAATGAAGTCCGTAACCCGGCGAGGCACCGGACTGGCGTAGCAAGGTGAAGCCTTCCTGATCAGCCGGACGCGCCATAGATACTTTAACCGGCTGATTGCCCGCTTCAAATTCCACCAGTGCTTCAACAGACCATACGGTCTGGGTCTCACCGTGAAACAGAGGGACTTCGTACACCCAGTGGCGTTGCAAAATCAATGTGATACCGGCCAACAACAGGAGCACAATCAGGGTGTAGAAACTAAGAGCAGAGGCCGGTTTCATGGTTCAGCGTTTCTTCGACTTAGGATGAATAAACTCCTGACTGACATCCACAACCGCCATGTCTTTCAGGAATGAACGTCCGAGAAGGACGGGGTAAGACATTCGGGAACGATCCGCCAGCGTGAATTCTGTCGGTAAGTGCAGGCTACCGAGTTTTACATCAAACACGACCACAGGACGACGATCCACATCATCAAATGAAGCCTGACGGATCAATACATTGCGCTCGAGTGGCACCTCAAGGTGGATATCGTTGTCGGCATTACCCGTATCCAGATCGAATGAAACCCAACGTTTACCGTCGCGTTCGAAGCGCACAATATTGGTCGCGCTGATGGATGACGTCTCAGCACCTGTATCAACACGCGCAGAGAGATACTTACCGGGAGGAGATAAAAATACCCATTCAGTTGCTCCCACCACCAGCTTACTGTCTGCGCGATTATTTGCAGGCGCTGGCAAGCAACCCGGTGCGGGTGCAGGGGGTGGGACTTGAGATACCGGTCGCTGGGCCATCTTATCAAGGCGTGACTGCATCGATAGCAGAGTGATCTGCTGATCTGCCATGGCCGTTTTCAGGTCTGTGAGGGCTTCATTGTCCTCTTCGGGCAACTGACAATGAGTCTGTATCAACGACTCGACTCCAGCCAGAGTGACGTCTCTGTGTTCAGGCCCCGGCCAATGGCTGCAACCCGACAACACTAAAACTACGACGGCTACGAATAAGGCATGCGTGCGCATACTACTCCTCAGACTTTGACTCGCCAGCATTTAATCACAGAAGGCCAGATTGAGATACGGAATCGGGCAATTCATCGAACACCCGTTTCAAAGGTACCGTCTGAATGGAAACGGGCAACCTGCATCCGCCGACGCCCCAACAGCAAGGGCTCCTCGTCGTAGAAGAGGAAGTTCTTCCAACATTGACGAAATGTTCCCCAAGTGGTCTGAACAACATTATGGCAGTCGTAGCAGAAGTACACGGTTATATTGTCTTCCCAATCTGCAAAATCGAGCTCTTCAGGCAGCGCGTTGTCATCCGACTCCCAAAGGCTCTGCCACTCAGCTTTTTCCTGCCAGACGCCATTGCGGTTCGGCCAGTCATCATTCATAAAATGCGCTGCGTGCGTTGCCTCTTTACTGATCTGCTGACGCCAGAAAGCCAGTGAGGACGCCTCAGTCATTGGACGGATGTCATCGAGTAGAGCCTGATCCACCGGCAACTCGCGATGACGAAAAATCCATCCCTGCGGATAATCACTGAGCGATTGATATTCCATAATGATTCCTGAATGCGTGAGTACTACTGACACAAAAACGCCGCCGTTGGTTCATTCCAGGACGGCGGCGCATTTCCGTAGTGGTCGTTTAGTCGCGGAAAGTATTGTCTGCGATAAACTGTTGTACGGTCTCGAGGTCCGATGGCAGCACGGTCAAACGTTCTTCGCGCTCCATCAGATCAGTCAGATGATGAGGCAGCTCTGGCATTTCGTAACCAGCACGACCAACGGCATCTTCAAACTTCACTGGGTGCGCGGTACCCAGTGTAATCATTGGGATGTTTGGATTACGACGACATTCGCGAGCAGCTTTCACACCAATGGCCGTATGTGGATCGAGCAGGTAACCTGTTTCGTTATAAACCAACTGCATGGTTTCAACCGTAGTCTGCTCATCAACTGCCAGGCTATCAAACAGCTCACGTGCCTTCGCCAGCTTGTCTTCGTCCAGAGACACAACATCATCACGAGCGTTCATCTTCGCCATCAGCCCAGCGAGTCGGGCACCATCACGATCGTAGAGATCGAATAGCAAACGCTCAAAGTTACTGGACACCGCGATGTCCATCGAAGGCGTAATAGTGTGCTTCAGAGAACGTACTTCGTACTGGTTTTTGCTCATCAGACGATGCAACACATCATTGTTGTTGGTTGCGATGATCAGCTGCTCAATCGGCAGACCCATCTTGCGCGCCATGTAACCCGCAAAGATATCGCCGAAGTTACCCGTTGGTACCGAGTAGGCCATTGGACGAACCGGCCCACCGAGGTTCAGGCTCGAGTAGAAGTAGTAAACAATCTGAGCCATGATGCGAGCCCAGTTGATGCTGTTCACAGCCACCAGCTTACGTTCGCCACGCAGGAAGCTCTGATCGCCAAAGCTGGCCTTCACCATATCCTGAGCTTCATCGAAGTTACCCTCGATGGCGATGTTATAGATGTTATCGCCTTCGACTGTCGTCATCTGACGACGTTGTACTTCCGATACTTTGCCGTGTGGATGCAGAATAAAGATATCAACGTTGTCACACGCCTTGGTACCTTCAATGGCGGCTGATCCGGTGTCACCGGAAGTCGCCCCCATGATCACCACTTTTTCTTTACGACGTGTCACCACGTAGTCAAGCAGTCGACCCAGCAGCTGCAGAGCAAAGTCTTTAAAGGCCAGCGTCGGGCCGTGGAACAATTCAAGTACGTATTCGTTGTTATCCAGTTGCTGCAACGGCGCAATGGCTTTGTGCCCGAAGTTAGTGTTGTTGTAGACGTCTTCCAGCATGCCCTTCAGAGCATCCGCGTCTACGCAGCCTTCGACAAATGGATAAACAATCTTGTGCGCCAGTTCGGTGTAAGGAAGATCACGCCATGACTCAATCTCTTCCAACGTGTAGTGCGGTGCTTCTTTCGGCACGTACAGGCCGCCATCAGACGCCAGTCCAGTCAGCAGGACATCTTCAAAGGTCAGTTCCGGCGCGTTACCGCGCGTGGAGATATATTTCATCATGGGTGTAGAACCTAAACGGGAGCTCATAAAATTGCGCGTAGTTTACATGCTTTAACTGCGTTGCGCACCCGCGCAGCGGTCACGACAGCCTCTCTGAGCGTTGGGGCCGGTAGTCGTCATGAGCAATCCCGGGCAGCTCATTTTCAATGCGGGATTTCAACTCATCCGATGGTTTCTCAAGCTCAGACATCATCAGTTGCCACCCCAGACGCACCCGCAACAGTATTTTTCAGATCACCTCACCCTCATATGGCACAAATAGCTCGATACTGGGCGGAAATGCAGTGTTAGAGTCCAATGACAGAGTGCCATCACTCACTACCGATAACAGCAAAAAAACGGAGCCCTCATGAGTACCACAGATGCCCTGTTTCAACCGATAACGCTTGGCAAGCTCGAACTCAACAACCGCATCGTCATGGCGCCCATGACCCGCACCTACTCGCCGGGAAACGTACCTAACGACCTGAACGTCGCCTATTACGAACGACGCGCAGCAAACGGAGTCGGTCTGATCATTACCGAGGGCACCTGTGTCGGACATAAAGGTGCAAACGGCTATGCCCGCGTTCCGTTTATCTATGGTGAAGAGGCATTAGCCGGCTGGAAGAAAGTTGTAGACGCTGTGCACGCTAAAGGCGGAAAAATCGCCCCTCAACTGTGGCACGTGGGTGCTGTCCGCAAAGAAGGCACAGAGCCGGATCCATCCGTACCCGGCTACAGCCCATCGGGCCTGTTCAAGCCCGGCCGCGAAACCGGCTTGGCAATGACCAAAGATGATATCAACGACGTCATAGAAGCCTTTGCTCAGGCCGCAGAGGATTCACAACGTATTGGTTTTGATGCGGTTGAAATTCACGGTGCTCATGGGTACCTGATCGACCAGTTCTTCTGGGAAGGAACAAACCAACGCGACGATGAGTACGGTGGTAACCAGGTCGCACGTACCCGCTTTGCCTGTGAGATTGTTCAGGCAATCCGGGATCGGGTTGGGCCTGATTTCCCGATTATTTTCCGCTTCTCTCAATGGAAGCAACAAGACTACAGTGCACGCATGTGCCATACGCCGGAAGAGCTTGATGCATTTCTGAAACCGCTGGTAAATGCAGGTGTTGATATATTCCACTGCTCTACCCGCCGCTTCTGGGAAAAAGAGTTCGAAGGCTCTGATATGAATCTCGCTGGCTGGACCCGTAAACTCACAGGAAAGCCCGCAATCACTGTCGGCAGTGTGGGGCTGAATGCCGGCTTTATTGATGAAGATAAGCGCGACATGATTGATGCGTCCGGTGTTGCACATGGCAATATTAATGAACTGGCCGAACGCTTAGGCAATGATGAGTTCGACCTCGTCGCGGTAGGCCGTGCCCTGCTGCAAGACCCGGAGTGGGTTATCAAAGTGCGTGAGGGACGCTTTGACGAACTGACGGATTACAGTAAGAAAGCATTGATGGAATTAATATAAGTTCATCAGAGCAGCATCACAGATGCGTGATGCTGCACCTCATTTACTCAGCCAGCTGCCAACCGTTTTCAGTATCGCGAAAACGAAATTCTGCACGTTCCGTTACTTTCTGCCCTTTCTCGAACTTTCCATACTGCATTGATAGTGCGAGCAATCCGAAACCGTTGAAAAAACTACCTACCAGGTTATCCG
>PDUK01000189.1 GCA_006212115.1 Thalassolituus sp.
TCACCTCAACGCCCAGTTGCTCAGACAAATAATCAGCAACCTTACCGAAGCGCGCGTTCAGACGGCTCTCATCAGCGTCAGGAATCGCGGTAAAGGTAAAGGTTTCGGCAGCCGCTACAGCACTCATCAGCATACCCGCTGCAACAGCGAACAAGGAACGTAACTTCATTTTTTTATCCTTTTAAATCAGAATCAGAAAGTGAATTTAAATAATCGCGTACCTCATTAAATGAGCCACGTATAACCAGCCGTCCTTTCTTTCGGGACAACTGGTATTGATACATAGGGTCGTAATATTGTTCGAGCAAATGCCCAATCCATTCACGATGTAATTCAGGACTACCCTGCTCGTGCTGCCGGATAGCTTTTTCGAGAAGTTCGGTAATCGCACGATGGCGTACACCGCCCAAGCGACGTTCCACTTTACTCATACTCTGACGTAAATCATCAGCAAACGCAGCAAAGCCTTCGTCTTCACCAAGAAACGCCTGCCACTCAGAGAGCTTATCCAGAATATAATTGCTGTAGCTGTGCTCAACACGCGATTCAAAGCTGGCCTCTACAATAGCCAGAGGCGCGTTCGCCATCTGATTTCGCAAAATCTCAGGCAATGCACAACGACCGATTAATAAGCTCTCGTCTTCGAGAACGACCGGCATGTTCGACTTAAACGCTTCATGGCGAAGAAGATCCACAGCCAAGACATTCTCAAAACCGATCTGCGCAGGCTGACCGCCCGGGCGTTTACCGAACGTACTGCCTCGGTGGTGCGCCAGACCTTCAAGATCGACACTGGCCGGAACCTGCTTCAGTAATTCAGTTTTTGCACATCCCGTCTGCCCCGCGACCACGACCAGAGGTTTCTCAACCACAACGCGTTCGAGAGTATCAATCAGAAACCGGCGCATAGCCTTATAACCACCGGTAATTCGCGGATAATCGCAGCCGGCATCTTTTAACCATTGTTGAGTAATCTTGCGCAGACCGCCACGAAAACAATACAAGTAGCCTTCCGGGTTTTCTTTTGCAAAAGCGAGCCATTTTTCGACTCGCTCATCCTTAGTTTTACCCGACACCAACTGATGGCCGAGTTTAATGGCTTCATCCTGGCCTTTCTTTTTGTAGCAAGTACCGACTTTCGCCCGCTCCTGATCCGTCATCAGTGGCAGGCTGACCGTATGCGGAAACGCACCCTTCTTGAACTCAAGCGGCGCACGGGTATCCATCATCGGCGTATCGTTTAAAAAGAGGGTTTTAAAATCAGCGGTATCCGGGCGACTCATGCACGCACCTCAACCCTGACGGTATCTCCTGACGCCTGCACCAGCTCACCGACACAAACCGACTGCAGCCCTTCTGAAGCCAAAATCGCCTCCACCTCGCCCGCCTGCTCAGAGCGCACGGCAATCAACAAGCCGCCACTGGTTTGCGGATCACACACAATGGCACGCTGCTCATCGGTTAACGCAGACAGCTTCTCTCCGTAGCTCTCAAAGTTACGATCCGTACCGCCCGGCATCGAGCCCTGAGCGATGTAATCTTTCACAGGAGGCATAACAGGCAATGCGTTGTAATGCATCCACACCACTGCCCTCGCAGATTTCCAACAAATGCCCGCCTAGCCCAAAGCCGGTGACATCCGTCAGCGCTTCAACACCCGGCAACTGAGATATCTTCTCACCGACCTTGTTAAGGATGCACATAGTGTCACGTGCCAGAAACTCATGCTCTGGCTTTAAGATCTTCTTCTTCTGAGCGGTGGTCAGTACACCAACGCCCAGTGGTTTAGAGAGATACAGCTTGCAGCCTGCTGTTGCCTGATCATTCTGCTTGAGCTTATCGATATCCACGATGCCCGTCACCGCCAGGCCGAAGATAGGCTCCGGCGCATCAATGCTGTGGCCGCCAGCGAGTGGGATACCGGCATCGGCACAGGCCTGACGTCCGCCGTCAACAACCTTCTGGGCTATTTCGGGCGACAGTACATTCACAGGCCAGCCCAGAATCGCAATCGCCATCAAGGGCTTACCGCCCATGGCATAGATATCCGAAATCGCATTCGTCGCCGCGATACGGCCAAAATCGAACGGATCATCCGCAATCGGCATAAATCTGTGGTACTCAACACCGCCTGACCATTGCCGATATCGTATGCAGCGGCATCATCCTTCGAGCTGTTACCCACCAGCAGATTCGGGCTGTCGGGCAGGCTCAGCTGCGACGCCAGAATCGTATCCAGCACCTTGGGCGAAATCTTACAGCCACAACCCGCGCCATGGCTGTACTCAGTGAGACGGACAACAGATGAATCAGACAAGAAAGAACCTCGGTTCATATAAACGAAAGCCGCATGATACCTGAGGGCCGGGAAAGGTTGTAGGAGCGGTTTAGCCGAAGGCTATTCGCGATTCCGCCGTGACCATCGCCCCCCTGTAGGAGCGCTTCAGCCAGCTTGCCTGGCTATGCGCGAAACCCCGTCGCTCATCTAAATCATGTAGGAGCGCTTCAGCCAGCCTACCTGGCTATGCGCGAAAAACTGATAAAGCCATGAACTCTGTAGGAGGGAAGCTTCTTCCCGACAACCTGCGTGGCTATTCGCGAACCTCAGCAGAACGCCCCAATCATGTAAGAGGGAAGCTTCTTCCCGACATCTTCCCCACAAAAATCGATATCGCAGGCTAAATCACCAAACTCCTTGTGAATCTCATTCCCTGTGGGGTGGGAGCGAATCAGCCGGAGGCTATTCGCGATTACGTAGCGTCCGTATCACCAACTGGTATTCACAACTTCCGAATTGAGATTGCTAAGCTTGACCTCACACCAAAGTCTGAAAGCTCCCGTTTCTTGCTCAACATGCGTTGAATACTTACTGACCTGAAAAACACACTCCTCAGCATCTGTGAGACTTTCCCGAAACGTACCCAACACAGCAATTATTGACTCAGGTGTCACATTTTTCAGCAATTCACCATTGTTAACAGATCTCGCCGTCACTTTGAAACTCAGAGGGTATCTCGATGTGGTGACGGGTAAATATTCTGAAGAGTAGATACAAACCTGCTCCCCCTCCTCATCATTAGCCACTTCGCTGTATTCAGGAAATACTGATTCCCGAAGAAGCTTTTAGAATATTGAGATATATACATCAGATACTTTCATTTTAAACTCCATTTAAAGATAGGAAACTAAGGCCAGTAAGTCCTGCATCCTTGCACAATTTTTTAAATCCATCAGTAACAAAACTATGGATCAATTTCTCTTCTTTCATTTTAAAAACATCAACGTCATTCAAATCGTCTTCAATGACCTTCAATCCAGATGCTCCAAAATGAACACCAGAATCTACAACTTCGATAGCACCCGTAAGATCAACCGCTTGGCTGCTTAGAATGTGTAACGTATTAAACATATAGTATTGTTTATCATCGACCCGTACTGGCAAAAACTCACCTGCGCCGTTTATATGATCAGATAAAATATCATAAGCTCTCTCGTTGAGTACCAGGTTCCCGAGAGCCCATATTGAAATATCAGGTATACACTCTACATTCCCAGTGAAGCCAGTACCTTTATAGAATCTCCCCTGGGGCTCAATCCAGCCTGATAATCTAGGTTTTGCGCGAAACCTCTGACTGTAACCAGGCATTTTCTCAAGCAAATCTTCTACATCAAAATCAAAAGAATAGAATGCTTCAAAGTCAGCTTCCAATTGATAAATCATTTTCAAATATTCTTCTTCAACCAGTCATTGTATTCAGCTTCATCAATTTCTTGTTGAAGCTTAATTTCGTCTTTAATGTTTCCATGTAGGAGCTGAGACCGTACGGTATTGAGAAAAGCCCTGACCTGATCTTCATCCATCAACGCCCCAATTGCGTGCTCAAGCCAACGATAGTATCGCTGCCTGTGAATTCTATTATGTCCGATAGCGTCTGGGTAAATCGTTGGCCTGGCGTCAGCCTTTGTTTTAGGCATCCAGGTACCGTTATCAGGATCATCAATCCTTATTGAGAAGTCATCTTCTGAGATCAACAAGCGTACTGGAACAGCTTCTCGATGTATCGCCGAGACGATATGGTGGGCCTCCCAGCGCGGACCTGGTCGGGAAAAGCCAGTAACCCTTAGAAACTTACCCAATCTCTCAGATGAGTGTCGCTCGCGAAATAGCTCAGCAGTGGTGAGCTGAAACCCTCCTTCACGGTACTCTTCAAGCTTTGCCGCGAGTCGGGATCTGTTCATTCTGGCAAACTTTGACTCAACACGTTTAAAAACTTTGTAGCTATCGTCTCCATGGCTTTTCGATTTAGCATCGGCCATAGTATCTTGTAGTATTTCCTTAATAGCACTCATTATCTCGATCCTTTGAAACCTAAAAAGCGTTGTACTCTCGGCTGAACTGAATAGTATTACAGCGACACAAAAGTAAGCATCCTACCTGAAACTCCAGAACCAGCAACGTACGCCTCGCTTACGCAAACAGATACGGCCACCTTCATAACAGGCTGCCCTACAGAAGCCTCAAAGAAATATCTGCTGACTCAGGCACGCTAAAAGCCAATCCAAATTCATTTCTGTCATAAGGTGTAGCCAGACAACACCCATAATCCGCCAGATCAACTCTTACAGGCAGCGTGGCTTGCTCAACCATTCGAATAGTTCCTCCAGGTTCACCATAGTCACACCAAAACGCCACATTTCGGCCATCTGATAAGCGGCCTTTCAAATAAGTGCTTGCCCTGCCATGCGCAAAGCGCTTCTCGATTATTTCCGTAATGATCAATTCAGTTTCCATTCTTGCCTCCATGCTAAGCCCTTATAGAAACAACTTCCCTGCCATAC
>PDUK01000070.1 GCA_006212115.1 Thalassolituus sp.
CTTGGCAGTGTAACGAGCGATGTCCAGACCAGTTTGGAATTTGTTCTGAGCGCGCATGCGTGCTGCTGATTCTGGGTCGATAGCATCCCATGGGTTACCAGCTGCTTCTTTCAGCGCTGCTACCGCTTTGATGTCTTCTTGATAAGTTGACATAAGTCAGTCCTTAAAAGAGTGGGTTGTGTATGTCGCAGGAAGGGAATTCCCACCTGCAATATCTGACGGCGGAAATAGTAGTGCTTTAGATGCCATAATTAAAATCAATAGTATCTATATGTACTATTTGCTGTATGAATGGAGAAGAAAAGTACTACTGAGACCAGAAAAACCCGGTTTATTCTGTCGCAGGAGGGAGGAAAATCGTGAAAGTCGTGCCCTCGCCCAGCTTACTGTCGACGGTGATCCGACCGTTGTGCTCTTCAATGAAACCATGTGATAACGACAGACCCAGTCCAGTGCCCTCACCTACCGGTTTGGTGGTAAAGAAAGGAGTAAAGAGCAGGTTCATGTGCTCTTCGCTGATACCGTGTCCGTTATCCCGGAACGCGATCTCGATGTAGCCATTGCGATAGGTCGTTGAAATATAGATGTCGCCATTTTCCTGAACTGCTTGGTTGGCGTTGGCGATCATATTGGTGAATACCTGATTCAGTTTACCGAAGTACCCTTTCACTTTGGGCAGGTCTGCGTACTCAACATGCACCTGGGCATGGTACTTAGTTTGATTACTCAGTATGTTGACAGCACCCCGAACGCATTCGTTGATGTCGACCAGGTCCATCTCGCCGCTGTCTTCCCGGGTGAATGACTTCAGGTCGGCAACAATCTGCTTGACTCTCTCAAGGCCCTCAATGGTTTCGGATGTCAGACTTTCGAAGTCCATCAGCAGGTATTCAACATCGTAGAGGGTCAATCCTTCGCGCCAGGCAGCGCGGATTTTCTCGCCATCGGCATCGCTGTTTACCAGCTTGTCCATGGTGAACACGAAGGTCTGGATGTCGGACATCCCCTCTGACATGGTGCAGAAGTTACTGTAGATAAAGCCGATCGGGTTGTTGATTTCGTGAGCAACACCAGCTGACAGCACCCCCAACGAGGCCATTTTCTCGTTATGGAGTAATGCTTTCTGGTTTTCCTGCATGCTGTCGTGCGCTTGCTGCAACTTACGGAACGAGTCGTACAATTCACGCGACTTGTCTTCAAGCATCTGTTGCGCTTGCTTCCTCAGTGTTTTCTCACGCAGGTAGGCTTCACGATAATCTTCAGTCATTGCTCACCTTAATTACGATATGGCAATTGTCATCACCTCGATGCATACAACGGGTCTGCTCTATCTCTACATTCTGTTTGAAGTGCTTCGCCGAACCGGCAATCAACCCCTCAGCCAAATGACATAGCTTGCGCTGGGACTGATATATCATCACCAATGAGTCCCCACTTTCATCGTAGTCGAACTTTGGCAGATTGGCGTCCGGGTAAAACTTGAGCACCTCGCCGTGAACGATTTCATCGACAGATTTCAGAAAGTCGACCAAGCCAGAACAGTTATCAAAGAAGACTGGAAAGCGCGTATAGAACTCGCCCACCATAAACTCTCCGAAGTTCTGCAATAGTTGAGGTACCTCTATTCCGGTCATCTCGGAAGCGGCACCCAGCAGGTTCACCATCTCGCTGTCGTCATAACTCTCTGAGGACAGATACATGCCATCCGAGCCTGCTTTCTCCAGTAACTGGTTCCAGCCTTCAAGCCCGAATTTTTCTTCAATCATGTCCCGTAAGATGTCAAACACAACGCCTTTCATATCAACTCCCCGCCCGCGTTTCAGCCAGGCCCTCACAATCTGAGTCCGGGCTGTTCTGTTTTTCGACAACCATATCGAAATCACGCCCTGACCACTGTTGTAAATGCGTAAGGCGCTGCAGCAGCTCGGCTGTTAACACATGCCCCTTACGTAACAGGATCATGCCCTTTTCACTGTAGAGGTCTTGTGCCAGTACACGACCGGCTTCAAGCTCATCGAGTTTGGCATGCTCCTCGTTAAGTGCGAGGTCTTCGGTATCAAACGCGCTGCAGGCTTCGCAGAAAATGTCGACCATGACAGGGTCATAGCGTTGGTTGCTCTGTCGTAGAAGTTCGCTGCGCGCTTGCTGGGCAGTCATGGACTCACCCGTAAAGCGGCCTCGCAGAAGATCCGTGTAATCGCGCACAAGCGCTATGATCCGCGCGCCTGCTGGGATTGCAGCCCCCACCAGATGATCCGGATAGCCCGAACCATCGAATCGTTCAAACTGGCTACGCAACATGGCCGCGCTGTGACGCATACCGGGAATGCCCATTAGCGCCGCCTCAGCCAAAATAGGTACCTGTGCGTATTCCTGCATATCTGCACCGTCATACTCCACCAGCGGTCGGGACAAAAGTGCGTCGGGCAGACCGATGTTTCCAAGATCAGATAACAAAGCGGCATCGCGTATTTCGCGGATGTCCTGCTCGCCAAGGCCAAGCGCTTCAGCCAGAGACTCGGCCATTCGAGCACGACTTTCGGCCGCCTCTGCCGCTCCGGGCTCTCTTAATGCCCCGAGGCTGGAGGCGAGTCTGAGTACATGGCCGTAGCTTTTTTGCAGATCAGAAAAGGCATGTTCGAGTAATCGTGCATTGAGTTTGAGTTCTTCGGTTCTGTCCTCAACCCGCTTTTCGAGTGAGGCATTCAGTTCTTCAAGCTGGGTACTCTTTGCAGCAAGCTCGGCCTGTAGACGCTGGTTCCGGGCTTCAAGGAGGCGGGTGTGCAAGCTCTCTTCAATGAGCCTTCTGAGCTTAACGTCGTCCCAGGGCTTAGTCAGATATTGGTGAATCTTGCCTTCATTGATGGCCCGTATCGTCGACTCCATATCGGAGTGACCAGTAAGCAGGAAGCGCAGAGTGTTAGGGGAGCGTTCAGCGACCTGACGGAGTAACTCAGCACCATCGTCTCCCGGCATCCGCATATCGCTGATAACGAGATCAACGTCAGTGTTTTCCAGAATGTAGAGGGCATCCCCGGCAGACGTCGCCGTGACGATATCAACGTCGATCCGGCCGAGGGAGCGCGTCAATGCTTTGAGTATATTTTCTTCGTCATCCACGATCAGGACAACCGGTTTGTTAGCCTGGTTTTGACCCTGCGACGTGGTCCCTGCAAACACCATGCAATACTCCAGAAGAAGTCATCTCTTCAGAGTTTAGACAAAGGTTTCTACAGTGCCCTGGCCAAACGTAATATTCCCGTAAGGCCATTTCATATCTGTCACACCTGTCAGGTTATAAGTTAACCAGTCAGACAAGCGCATGACGGCCGCCAAGCTCCCTACTAGAGCGCCTCTGCGGCTGCAGCGGCACTGGCCCACGCCCATTGAAAGTTGAAGCCCCCCAGATGCCCGGTCACATCGACCACCTCACCAATAAAGTACAAACCCGGTACTTTCAGAGATTCCATGTCCTTCGATGACAGCTCAGTGGTATCGACTCCGCCAATCGCCACCTCGGCCTTCCGATACCCCTCTGTTCCGGCTGGTTTGACAGACCACTCATGCAAAGATGCCGCAAGACGAGCAATGGTCTTCTTACCTGTTTCGGCAAGGTAGCGGTCTTCTATCTCGTGATACGCCAGCCACTGCTCTGCGAATTTCTGGGTGGTAAAACCGGCAAGCCAGGTCTTTAGATGGACTTTGCCGCGCTCCGCTTGCGCGGACTTAAACTCGCTCGCGATATCCAATCCCGGTAACAGATTGATCTCAACAGCGTCACCTGACTGCCAGTACGAAGAAATTTGCAGAATCGCAGGACCGCTTAACCCCCGGTGAGTAAAAAGCAGATCATCGTTAAAGCTTTTCTGCCCGCATGTGACGCTGACCGGAAGCGATGAACCCGACAGCGCTTTACACAGGTTTCGGAGTTGATCGGTAATGGTAAACGGCACCAACGCAGCCCGGACGGGAAATACCGAGTGACCAAACTGCTCGGCAATGTCGTATCCAAAGCCACTCGCACCGAGTGACGGAATCGAAGGCCCACCTGTCGCAATCACCAAGGAGCGTGTTTTCAGTGGGCGCGAGTCGGTGCTTATCTGCAAAGAGAAACCGTCACCGTCACGACTGATCTCATTGATGCTCGTTTCCAGCTGAATAGTTGCCCCGGCCACGCGGCACTCGTCGAGTAACATATTCAGAATATCGGAGGACTTGTTATCACAGAAAAGCTGTCCGTCTTTTTTCTCGTGATAGGGAATACCATGACGCGTCACCAGATCGATAAAGTCCCATTGGGTATAACGAGACAAAGCAGACTTACAGAAGTGTGGGTTCTGGCTGAGGTAGCATTCAGGTTCGATGTAGTAATTGGTGAAATTGCATCGGCCGCCGCCTGACATCAGGATCTTCTTGCCCGGGTGGTTGGCATGATCCAGCACCAGCACGCTACGCCCTTTCTGTGCGGCACGCGCTGCACAAAATAAACCGGCTGCACCGGCTCCAATAATAACTACATCTTTCATTGCTGATTTCGTGCCTTAACCACTGATCTTGCTGTTGGACACCTGCTATTATGCCAGCGTTTTTACCATACTGGATTGCTGTTATGCCTCTGATCGACCGGGACGGTTTGATAAATGCCTCTGGACTTGCCGAGTGGCAGGCCGACATCGTGCTGAAGTTACTGAAAATGCCTGAACTCACGACCATTTATGATCGGGTAGAACGCCAGCATGGTATTGATCTGATCGAAGATGCGCTCGCTGATCAGAATATCCTTCTCGATTACGATGAAGACAAGCTAGAGCGGGTACTTCCGGTTAACGCGCCTTTTATCACGGTATCGAATCACCCCTTTGGGTTTCTGGACGGCATCATTCTGCTGCTAATCATCGGCCGGAAACGACCTGAGTATCGTGCAGTAGCCAATTTCCTGCTGGCCTACTTTGAGCCTCTGTCTGACTTGTTTATCACCGTCAATCCGTTTGAGAACAGTGGCCCCAAGGCAATGGGCGGGACACAGAAGTCACTGGATCAACTGAACAAGGGGCTTGGGCTGGGCTTGTTCCCCGCAGGAGAAGTATCGACCTGGTACAAAGGTCAGAAAGGTATTCAGGACAGGGACTGGTCTTTGTCCAGCATGCGCCTGATCAAACGCGCTGCGGTTCCGGTCATCCCCATTTACTTCGATAGCCGTAACAGTCTGAGCTTTCACCTGTTGGGTAAACTGCACCCCATGCTAAGAACTCTGCGTATTCCTGCTGAGTTTTTAAAGAAGCGGAATAACACCATACGTATTGTTGTAGGAGACGACATTGACCCGGCGTCGATGGCCGACCTGAGTGATGAAGCCCTGGCAAAGCATCTTAAGCACACCACCTATTCGCTGGGTAAACCCTGATCGCGCCCTAGTGCGGCAACACAAGCGTCAGAATAACTCGGCTTCTTCGGAGCCGAATGAACTCGCCAGCTGGGAGAGATTTTCGATCTCGTGCTCCAGACGCTGAATGGTATCGCTGACATCCGCCGTTGAGTCGTTGGCTCGACCAATGGCGGTATGAATGGCCTCAAACCGTTTGGCCATCGAGGCGTTAAGTACGTTCTGCTTTTGGCTGCTGTCAGCGAGCGTGCTCAGATAGTCCGCTATGTTGTTTGCAGTACCCGACAGAACCGTCACGGCTTTATGGGATTCTTCCGCACTTTCGCGCCCGTGTACCGTGCGCTCACTGACTTCCTGAATGATTGCCTTAGCCTGTTCGGTCACTCGCAGTATGCCGCTGACTTTATCGCTAATCTCACCACTGGATTTGTGAGTGCGCTCGGCCAACTGACGCACCTCATCTGCGACAACGGCAAACCCTCTACCCTGCTCGCCTGCGCGGGCGGCTTCAATCGCGGCGTTCAACGCCAACAGGTTTGTTTGCTCCGCCACCGCTTGTATAACAGATACGATGCTTGAGATTTCATCACTGCGTCGACTCAGGTCTTCGATCTGACTCAAAGCTTCGTTCACCTGATCGGCAACTTGTGCCATTGCGGAGTTCGATGCCGAGGTCGTATCG
The DNA here is from genome assembly GCA_006212115.1 of Thalassolituus sp. Lineage (GTDB taxonomy): Bacteria > Pseudomonadota > Gammaproteobacteria > Pseudomonadales > Oceanobacteraceae > Thalassolituus. The sequence goes on from PDUK01000070.1 coordinate 6,066, forward strand.
GCACTTTCTTTAGCTAACTCTCCAGATGCCTCGGCCTCTTTTGATAATCGTTGCGCGTCTTCGGCATTCGACTCTATCTGGGTCGAGAGTTCTTCCATGCCCGTACGCAGCTCACTGGCCGAAGCCACCTGCTCCTGCATCTCACCGGACGTTTCTTCTGAACGCCGGGCGATGGCACTGATCTCACTACTGATAACCGCAATCGATTGGTTCACCGACATCAGCAACTCACTGATTCTGTCGCTCAGGTTTTCTGCTTCGCCCCGCTGATACTCGAGCTTCTGAAAGCCAATGTGTTTGGACACTTCGTAAATCATCGCCAATGCGCCAATCGCGCATGCGCCAAGCATCATACCGATCATATGCAGTACATCCGAAGCGTGGTCCGTCATAGGTACACTCTGAGCAGGGTCAGCGACCCCAAGGAATACCAACGCAGATAGCCCGAATGTCACCCAGTAACCAGCAAAGCGACGCCCTGCCAGAAAAGCGCAGGCCAAGGGGTACACCAGCAGTTCTGGAATCATAAAACTGGTCAGACCGCCGGTCTGGTAACTGCCGTAAGTGAAATAAACGGGGATACCCACCAGCAGCGCATAATTCGCGAGCTGAGTGGCTTGGGTGAAGCGTATCAATAACAGGCAAGCGCAACTGTAGAAAAGAAAGGCGTGATGCGCATTGGTGAAACCGATTACACCTAACGCGGCCTGAGAAACCAGCACCACCAGCATTGCTACTATGCCGCACAGACTAAGCCCAACAAGCACACGGACTTTCAGTAACTCTTCGGGGTTTGTTGGAATAGGTTTAGCAATACAAGTATCGAGGTGACGAAGCATCTACGAGAGCCCTCAAGGCACACACATACACTTGAGGTTGGCCGCACGGGCCATCTTTGCACGACTGAAGACAGGACTTTTACAAAAGACTAAAGGTATCTTTAACTTTTGGTCAGTAAACGTTTAACCGGAGCATAAGAGCGACGGTGGATTTCACATGGCCCCAATGCTTCAAGCGCCTCCAGATGCATTTTGGTTCCATATCCTTTGTGTTTAGCAAAGCCATAGCCGGGAAAACGCTCTTCCATAGCAACCATATCACGGTCTCTTTGCACTTTTGCCAACACAGATGCTGCCGATATCGCCGCTACCCGAGCGTCACCTTTAATCAGTGCCGTTGCAGGCATATTCAGCTTGGGTAACTTATTGCCATCGATCAAAGCGTGATCACAGGGCAGGCGCAGCCCTTCTACCGCTCGGGTCATAGCCAACATACGGGCATTCAGGATATTGAGACGATCGATCTCTTCCACTGAGGCACTGGCGACGCAGAAATCGACCGCCTTTTCACGGATTTCATCAAAGAGGCGCTCACGCTTCTTCTCCGTCAGTTTCTTAGAGTCCGTCAATTCCGGAATGGGATCATCAGGATTCAGAATTACCGCAGCCGCCACAACATCTCCGCAAAGCGGTCCAGCGCCTGCTTCATCGACGCCACAGTAGATCAATCCGTTTTCCAGCAGGGCTGACTCTTCTTCTGTCAGATCCTGAACTTGCGAATTATCCATCTGATTTAAGCAGCTGGCTCACCGCCTCTGCAGCCTCTTCATCGGCATTACGCTGCAACTGTCGGTGGATAAACTGAAACGTTTCCTGCAACTGGTGAACAGTCTCGTTGTCCGCCAGACGCTCCAACAGCGCCGCAGCCAATTTCTCTGGCTGAGCGTCTTCCTGTAGCAATTCCGGCACAACTTCGCGCCCTGCCAGCAGGTTAGGCAAGGAAATGAACTCTTGAGTGATCATGCGCTTGAGAATCCACGCCGTGAGCGGAGCCAAACGGTAACTGACCACCATAGGCCGTTTCATCAACATGGCTTCCAGCGTCGCGGTACCGGACGCAAGCAGAATCACATCGGCCGCCGCCATACAGGTCTGTGACTGGCCAAGTATGACTTTAACCGGCAAAGACTCGGGGAATTCGGATAACAGCTGTTGAATCTGATCGCGCCGTTCGACACTGGCGGCGGGAATAATAAAACGCAGATCCGGATCAGACTTCAGCATCAGGCTGGCTGTCTGCAAAAACAAGGCACCCAAGCGCGAGACTTCACTGCCGCGACTGCCCGGCATCAGACACACGGTTTTCTTGTCCGATTCCAGTTCAAGGTTATCGCGGGCTGGGCCTTTTGGGGTTTCGAAGGGAATCTTGTCTGCCAGATGGTGACCCACAAAGCGCACGGGCACTTTGTGGTTTTCATAAAAACGGGCTTCAAAAGGAAACAGCGTCAACATCAGGTCGACGGCCTTTTCGATTTTAAGCACCCGCTTCTGACGCCAGGCCCAAACGGATGGGCTGACGTAGTGAACCGTTTTGATACCTGCTGCACGCAGCTTCTGCTCCAGTCCTAAATTGAAGTCTGGCGCATCGATACCAATAAATACGTCCGGTGGATTGGCGATCCAGTCTTTGACCAGTTTCTTGCGAACGTTAAGCAACTCGAACAGACGCCCGAGTACTTCTACCAACCCCATGACTGATAGTCGTTCCATTGGTACAAAACTGACCATGCCTTCACTCTGCATCAGGGGGCCACCGATGCCTTCAAAAGTGGCATCGGGGTATTTTTCCTTGAGAGAGCGGATCAGTCCGACGCCCAACATATCACCGGATGCTTCACCGGCAACCAACGCTATTCGCATGTCAGCGGATAATCCCTCTGGTGGCAGCATTCAGGCTATCCAGAAGCATGGCGACCCCTGAGTCCTGTGCGGCTTCTTCTGCCAGTACTTCCTTCGCTTCTGCTAAGGTCAGATTCTGGCGGTACAGAGTTTTGTATGCAGCACGAATACGCGTGATGCTGTCTTTCTCAAACCCACGTCGTTTCAGGCCTTCACTATTGATACCGTGAGGCTGTGCAGGGTAACCCTGAGACATAACAAACGCTGGAATGTCCTTCAAAACAACGGTTCCTGCTCCGCACATTGCGTGTGCGCCAATCATGCAGAACTGGTGTACCTGAGTCGCGCCACCGAGAATCGCCCAGTCGCCGATCTTCACGTGACCTGCCACGTTGGTATCGTTTGCCAGAATGCAATGATCACCAATGATCGCATCGTGAGCGACGTGTACATTCACCATAAACAGGTTATCGCTGCCGACTATCGTGGTGCCGTTGTCCTGTACTGTGCCACGGTGAAAGGTACAGGCTTCACGAATAACATTGTTATCGCCGATCACCAGAGTCGTTGGCTCACCAGCGTACTTTTTGTCCTGGCACTCTTCACCGATGGTCGCAAACTGGAAAATACGGTTATTTTTGCCAATTTTAGTTGGTCCTTTAATCACAACATGTGGACCAACAACGGTGCCCTCTCCGATTTCGACATCCGCACCAACAATGGAAAACGGACCGATCTCTACACCTTCTGCAATCCTGGCAGCCGGGTCAATAACGGCTCTCGGATCAATCATGCTACCTCCAGGGAATGTTCAGCACAGATAATGTGCGCGCAGCACACGACCTCACCTGCGACTTCGGCTCTGCAATCAAATTTCCAGATGCCACGACGGCGATTTACGAAGCTCGCTTTCAGAATAAGTTGATCACCAGGCACGACAGGACGCTTAAAGCGCACGTTGTCAGAACCGGCAAAGTAAAAAATGGTACCGGGCTCACGGGCATCTCCGATGATCATCATCCCCAGATAACCTGCAGCCTGAGCAAGGGCTTCCAGCGTCAGTACACCGGGCATAACCGGGTGACCTGGGAAGTGACCGTTAAAGAAGTTTTCGTTAATCGATACGTTCTTCAGCGCCTCTAACGTCGCTTGTTCTTCCGGTTCGATATTGCACGACAGAATCCTATCCAGCATCAGAAAAGGATAGCGATGCGGCATAACCTGCTGTATCTCGCCAATGGTTGCACTGGACATGAGTCAGTCCTTCAGTTGTTTTTCTAAGTCTTTTACTCGGCGGGCCATGCTGTCTAGCTGGCGGAATCGGGTTGCAGATTTACGCCATTCATTGATCGGCATCTGAGCCGTCCCCGTCGCGTATCCACCTGCTTGGGTGATGGATTTACTGATAACCGTCTTAGGAGCAACAAACACCCCGTCACACAGCTCCAGATGCCCTGCCACCCCAGCGTTGCCCGCCAGAGTACAGTGTTTTCCGAGACGAGTTGAACCTGCTACGCCAGCCTGGGCAGCCGCCGCAGTTCCGTCGCCCAATTCAACGTTGTGAGCGATCTGAACATGATTATCCAGAATCACGTTGTCACCGATAATGGTATCCCCGAGCGCACCGCGATCTACGCAGGAATTCGCACCAATCTCAACATCGTTGCCAATGCGTACACCACCCAGCTGCATGATTTTGACCCAGCGCCCCTGATCGGGCGCAAACCCAAAGCCATCTGCACCAATCACAGTACCGGAGTGGATGCGCACGCGCTCACCGAGCGTAACGTCATGATAAAGCGTGACATTGGCATTCAGGTGGCACTGGGTTCCCAGTACGCAGTGATCACCGATGACGGTGCCCGGACCAATTTCACAGCCCTCGCCCAACTCCACGTGCTCACCGATCACCACATTCGCGGCAATACGGCAGTCAGCACCCACTACGGCTGAATCTGCGATCACCGCAGTCGGATGAACGCCTACTTCAGCAGGTGAGCGGTTATCAAAAAGGTGGGTTGTTCTGGCGAATGCGAGATAAGGGTTATCACACACCAATGCGCTGCCAGCCACCGATTCCGCGTCAGCAGGGCGCACAATCACAGCACTCGCCTGAGAATCACTCAGTTGTTTGCGGTAACTTTCGTTGGCCAGAAATGCAATTTCACCGGAGGTTGCGTCTTTGAGTGTCGCAACTCCGGTGATTGTAATATCGCCGTCACCCAGAAGCTCGGCTCCCAGATGATCGGCAAGTTCAGTAAGACTGATCTGCACGTAAGGATCGTCCGTTGTTATTTCTCTGCGTTAAGACGTTCCAGCAGCAGCTTGGTAATGTCTGCTTTTGGCGACTTATAAATGGCAGCTTGTGCATTCAGAACAACGTCATAGCCTTCTTCGTCGATCAATGCTTTCAGTGTTTTTTCGAGGTCTGGCAACTGCTTCTGGAACAGTTCCTGACGCCATTGCTGCTCAAGCTTCTGCAGCTTGTTGCCGTAGAACTGATATTCCTGACGCTTGGTCTCGAAATCGTTTTTCAGAGCACGAGCATCGTCGTCGCTCATAAAGTCCTGCTCTTTTTCGATCTTCTTCTGAATATCGGTCAGGCTTTCCTGCAGGCCTTTCAGTTTATCGATGTCAGCCTGGTTTGTTTTTTCAAACTCTTTCAGTGCTTCCTGTGTTGCATCCGACAGGAACAATGCACGTTCCATGTCGACCACGGCCACTTTAGTTGCCTCTGCCGCGACCGCGACGTTGATGGTTGCTGCTGCAATGAGTGCCATTATCCAGCGCATTCTGTTCTCCTTTTATAATGATTGTCGTCAGAATACCTGACCCAGTGTAA
>PDUK01000190.1 GCA_006212115.1 Thalassolituus sp.
GCAGCCAGTGGCAGAAGAAAGACCAGCATCTGTTCAGTCAGTGGCATGTTGATCAGGTTCATCTTGTGCATCAAGGTAATGACCATTCCCAGGCCGATCAGGGTGGCGGCGCTGCGTAGGTATACATGACACTCAGGGTGCTTACTGCGGTGGACTGTCGTCAGGAAAATAGAGAGCAGCTGCACGAAGCTGGTGGTGATATAAAGTAGTAATTCTGTCTGATAACTGGGAGTAAAGGTATCACTGACAAGTATGAATATCTGTGCTGCGATATTCATCCTGATCAGGGCACGTATCCAGACCTGCCGCCACTTGAGTTGGAGTAGTGCTAACAGCTGAGCAATCAGGATGCCACACACGGAATACGTTTCGATGCACCCATTCGGGAGATACATATTGATGCCGAGATCGAAACTGATCCCTACACTGGCGGGAACAAAGAACATGACCGAGATTGCGCAAAGCATGCCTGCGGAAAGAATGCCTTTGTCGCCACGTGCAATAGCGAATAGAAAGTACAGTAAAACCAGAGACACCAGACCCAGCAGTGCCCCGGTCAACAGGTTGCTGATGCGTTCTATAAGATTGAACTGATCCGGGCTTTTCAGAGCAATGCGGGTCGTCATCAAGGCATCAGTTTCGAGGCGTATCAGATAGCTATTGGTTGCCTTGCTTTTTACATTCAGACTGAACACATGTGCCTGGCTTAACGACCCTTGCAGTTGCGGAGCATTCAGTTCTACTGGCTGGTCCGGGCTGGATATATTAAATACCCGGACTGAGTCGATACGCGAATTTGAAAGCGTCAGCATGGGATCCATTTCCTGGGCAAATGGATTCAGTACTGACATTCGTATCCAGACGACTCCTGAGGTCGCTCCCCGCTTCAGGGAGACTGTGTGCGTTGGCGTGAAACTCAGTTGACGATCGCTAGCTAATATCTGAGTCAGGCTCAGGGAGGCTGACTTGTCTTCGTAGAACGCGGTATACGGAGTAATTGTCTGGCTGAAAGAACCTTCAGGAAGAATAATCGGACCAATAGCAGATGCGCGCATCGATACGAGCAACAACAACGTGATCAGTATCAGGCAGTGAAGAAGACGATTGGAAACGTGTTGAGCGGTCATTACTGCAGTGATCCCTCACCAGAATGCTTGGCGTTTAACAGCTTAAATCAAGGGCCAGCGTGGCTGGCCTGTTGGGTCTCAAGACCCTGAGAACAATAGGGCAATCAGCCGTTTTCGTTCTCGCGCGCTACAGCACGATAACCGATATCAGAACGGCAGAACATACCTTCCCATGAGACCAGTTTTACCAGCTCATACGCTTGTGTCTGAGCTTCGCTGACGGAGTTACCGAGAGCAGTTGCACACAGCACACGACCACCGGCAGTTACTACTTCGCCATGGTCGTTCAGTTTGGTGCCCGCGTGGAAGACTTTACGATCTCTACCATCATCTGTTGGCAGAGAAATAACGTCACCTTTCGGGTAATCGGCCGGATAGCCAGCGGCTGCCAGAACAACACCCAGTGATGGGCGTGGGTCCCATTCTGCAGTTTCAGTATCAAGCTTACCTTCGAGAGCAGCGAGACAGTGAGCAACCATATCAGACTGCATGCGCAAGCATGATGGGTTGAGTTTCTGGGTCACCGAAGCGGCAGTTGTACTCAATGACTTTAGGTGCGCCAGACTCGTCGATCATCAGACCGGCGTACAGGAAACCTGTGTAATCATTGCCTTCAGCGGCCATGCCTTCAACCGTCGGCATAATGACTTCGCGCATGATGCGCGCATCGATTTCTGGCGTGACAACAGGAGCAGGAGAGTAAGCACCCATGCCACCGGTGTTAGGGCCAGTATCTTTATCGCCAACACGCTTGTGATCCTGGCTGGTGGCCATTGGCAGAACGTTCTTACCATCGACCATGACGATGAAAGACGCTTCTTCGCCCGCGAGGAACTCTTCGATCACAACACGACAACCAGCATCGCCGAAAGCATTGCCAGACAGCATGTCTTTTACGGCTTCTTCCGCTTGTTCCAGAGTTTCTGCAACGATGACGCCTTTACCAGCGGCCAGACCATCGGCCTTAACAACGATAGGCGCCCTTTTTCACGCAGGTAAGCCAGTGCTGGCTCAACTTCGGTGAAGTTCTGGTATTCAGCGGTAGGAATCTGGTGACGTGCCAGGAAGTCTTTGGTGAATGCTTTTGAGCCTTCGAGCTGAGCAGCGCCTTTTTTAGGGCCAAAGATCTTCAGGCCAGCGGCCTCAAACTGATCCACCACACCGTCAACTAACGGAGCTTCTGGGCCAACGATGGTCAGGCCGACTTCGTTTTCTTTCGCGAAGGCTTCCAGTGCGTCGAAATCCAAAACGTCGATAGCAACGTTTTCGATGTTGTCTTCGATGGCTGTGCCAGCGTTGCCCGGAGCAACGAATACTTTTTCAACCAGTGGGGATTGTAATGCCTTCCAAGCTAACGCATGCTCGCGGCCACCTGACCCTATAATTAATACTTTCATTGCCAAATCTCTTGTTATGGCCCGGTCTTAAATCCGCCATAGCGGCGTTAAAAATTTTATCAAAATGCTCACTTAGCCCACTAAGCTCCGCTTTTTCCAAAATTTTTGCCTTGCTCTGACGAAATTAATCTCCGGGCTTCGGCTAAATGGCTTTCGTAAAAACCAAATTTAAATTCTATCTTTTTCACCGTTTGAAAAGCGTCTCGCACGGTGCAGAAGCGTTATGAGCGATGCTGTGGCAAGGCATTTTTTGTCGAGGCAGCGGAGTGTAGTCGTCCTACATGAGCATGCCGAGATAAAAAATAACACCGCCACAGCGAGCGCAATAGCTTCATTAATTAATCAGTGCCTGAAGTGGCGCATACCCGTAAACACCATCGCAATACCGGCCTCATCGGCGGCTGCAATGACTTCTTCGTCACGGATCGAACCGCCCGGCTGAATAATCGCTTTAATGCCAGCTTTTGCTGCATTGTCGATGCCATCACGGAACGGGAAGAAAGCATCAGATGCCATCACTGCACCTTCAACCTGCAGGCCTGCGTGTTCTGCTTTAATCGCTGCGATACGTGCTGAATTTACTCGGCTCATCTGACCAGCGCCTACGCCGACAGTCTGGCGATCTTTGGCATAAATAATGGCGTTCGATTTAACGAATTTAGCGACCTTCCAGGCGAAGATCAGGTCGTTCAGTTCGGCTTCGCTTGGCGCACGCTTCGTCACGACTTTCAGATCGTCTTTGGTGATCATACCGTTGTCACGGTCCTGAACCAGCAGGCCGCCATTCACGCGCTTGTAGTCAAAACCTTCAACACGTTCTGCAGACCATTCGCCACATTCAAGCAGACGAACATTCTTTTTCGCTTCGACGACTGCGATGGCTTCGGCAGAGACTTTTGGCGCGATGATGACTTCAACGAACTGACGGTCAACGATGGCTTGTGCGGTGTCTCCATCCAGTTCACGGTTGAAGGCAATGATGCCGCCAAATGCAGATTCGCTGTCGGTCGCGTAGGCCAGGTCGTAAGCTTTCCGGATACCGCCTTCATCATCAGGTACAACGGCTACACCACATGGGTTAGCATGCTTAACGATCACACAGGCTGGCTTAGTGAATGATTTAACACACTCCAGTGCCGCGTCTGTATCAGCCACGTTGTTGTAAGACAGCTCTTTGCCCTGGATCTGTTTGGCGGTAGCGATAGAGGCTTCAGCCGGGTTGGCTTCAACGTAGAAGGCCGCTTTCTGGTGTGGATTTTCGCCGTAACGCATATCCTGCGTTTTGATGAACTGACTGTTGAAGGTCCGTGGGAATGCGTCACGCTCATCAACGCTCAGTACTTCCGCAGTCTGATCGATCGTACCCAGGTAGTTAGCAATCATGCCGTCGTAAGCTGCTGTGTGTTCGAAGGCTTTCAGTGCCAGGTCGAAGCGCAATTTAGCCGTCAGACCCTGGTGTGCATTGATTTCCTGCAGAACCTGATCGTAGTCAGAGGCGTTTACGACGATACCAACGTGGGCGTTGTTTTTCGCGGCTGAGCGCACCATGGTCGGGCCACCGATATCGATATTTTCGATGGCCAGAGGGAGGTCGCAATCAGGGCGAGCAACGGTCGCTGCAAATGGGTAGAGGTTCACTACCACCAGATCAATCGGGTTGATGTGATGTTCGTGCATGACTTCAT
>PDUK01000191.1 GCA_006212115.1 Thalassolituus sp.
CGACACCGGCTTCACCAGCAAAGTGAGCGCCAGCACCGGTGAAAGCAACCGCACCTGCCGCTTTGCCAATTTCTTTCAGAGCATCATTGCGAGCGTCTGGGTTATGTAGCACGTCGTTCTTATTGAGGTTTACATCGACAAAACTCATCCCAACGGACTTACAGATAGCTTCCAGGTCTTTTTTACTGGTATGGCGTCCACGAGGATTCGAAAAGAAGACATCCTGATTGGCCATGCCTTTCTGCGCAGTGATGATATCGCTGGCAACCGGGTTCGCTTTGATAAAACGCAGTGCCTGAACGAAGGTGCCGCAGCCTTCTCCGTGGATCAGCCACTTCATATTTTTGCTCTGCTTCTGCGCCTGCTGAATCATTGAGACAAGGCTTTGAATATGTTCCTTACTGGTGAATTCGTTGTTCAGCCAGAACAGTGAGAAATGGTTGCCTTGTTGGCGAGCTTCTGAAAGTGCATTACTGCCTTTTTGATAGGCTTTTTCAATATGAACACCCATCATTGAGCCAGCATCTTCCTTGTTATCGAATTTACCCGGAATAGTTGCGACGTGAGCGTTATTTGACCACGCGTGACTCAGATCCATAGAGGAGGAAGGGCTCGAGCCCTCAGGAACCTCCCAACCATTAGCGCCCCATCTTGGCTTGTAAATTCCAGGAGTTCTTGCTGAAACGTGAGTGTCGCTCTTAAAGCTGATCAGGTTGATAAAAATATCTTTCCGGTCAGGACTGGTCGTATAAGAAAAATTGAATTCACCGATGCTTGCTTGAGGGGCGACTGTTTTATCTCCTACTGCGAGCCGCAAAACAGCACGAAGCAGTGTGGTCTCATAGTAGTTACCCACATGTGAATTCGTTATAGATTCCCATGCCGCCTTCTGGCTCTCCGGGATATGCACATTGTGCGCTACCCCTGCTTCGTGGCTGCTGAATATCTGAGCATATCCTGCTTTGGTTGCTGACATAACTTGTCTCCCTGTTATGGTTAAATATGGAATTCGGGTGCTGGGTCGCCGGGCTCTAAAATGACTGCGCGTGTCTCGCCCTGGCTTGCAATGCCTTCACGCCATTTTGCGGGATACTTCCAGGTTGCAGGCTGGCGCTCGGGGGTAATAGTGGTATTCGGATACTTGGATATAACATCCTGTTTTCGCTTTTCGGCATGATCACTCAGTTGCCAGTGAATACTTCCGACAACCAGATCCCGGACTTTGTTTGCAGCCTCGATTGACAGTGAAACTGGCATGCTTCCAAAATTAATAAAGCGCAAGAACAGGATGTAATGATCATCCAGCGCAGTCACAGCGAAGGCTTTGAAATTAGAGTCCTCGTGTTCTTCTGGCTTGTCAGCAGGTAGGTCTTTGTGCTGCTCGAACAGAATCCATGGGTTTCCCTGCTTGGTCTCAACCCGCCAGTTAACCGGTGCGAGTTTCCGCCCAAAATCTGGCATCGCTGGGCCGGTCTCGTATAAATAGCGCATGACTGCCTGCTCCAGAATGGCGGGATTAAAGCAGCTCATTCCTTCTGGGAGGCAGTCAACTCGCAAAGACGTAACTTGGAAATCTGTGCGCCCGATATAGCCCAATTTCCAGATAGGTCCGAAGAACTCCCACCCGCGTCGGATACAGTCGGCGTAGCTGAACTTATTGTCCTCGTATTCGTGGCCGTAGTCGTAGATTGAGCGTTCGTAGATATTGGGGATATCTTTGGGTGCAACATCAGCGTCGAAACCGGCTGAGGAGTAGTGCGGTGGTAGCGTGATATCCAGCTTGCAACCAGCGATAGACACAGAGACCCTCTCTGGATTATCCAGACCGGGAACGTAGGGATTTTTATTAGAGGCAAAGAGGCGCTTAAACATAGTCCATTGCAAGTGATCCTGAATTGACCTGAGTGTAACAATCCGAGCCGTACCAAACCATAGTCAAGCTGTGACATATGTCTGTTTAATAAACAAAAAAGCCCGCCGAGCAGAAATGCCAGGCGGGCTTCTTTGGGTCAAGATATCAAGCTTACAACACCGAAATATCCGCGATTCCAATAAACAGCCCTTGCAGCTGCTTCAGCAGTGCAAGACGGTTGTTTTTCACGGCCTCGTTATCGGCCATCACCATCACGTTGTGAAGAACGCATCAACCGCAGTGCGCAGGCCAGCCAGTTCGTTCAACGCAGCGGCGTAATCGCCTTTCGCCATCAGTGGTTCAAGCGCCTGTTGTTTAGCGGCGACTTCGCGGGCAAGTACCTGCTCTTCAGTCTCAGACAGAAGGTCGCCGTTAACGTTTGCTTCCACTGCATCGCCACCGTTCTTGGCGAGAATATTCGACACACGCTTGTTGGCGGCGGCCAGTGATTCGGCAGCATCGAGTTTGCTGAACTCATACACGGCTTTGACGCGACGATTAATATCGAGTGCGTTGGTAACGCCTAATGCACGCACGGCCTGAAATACGCCCGTCGGGATATTTTCGTCGGCGTACCAGGCGCTGAAACGATCCAGCATGTATTCGATCAGAGTCGCCTTGGTGTCGGCCTTAGGAGCCGTTTTCCACTCTGATGCCAGCGCCCAGTCGATCAGGGTACCCAAGTCGATATTGATCTCTTTTTCAAGCAGAATGCGGAGCACACCGAGTGATGCACGGCGCAGTGCGAACGGGTCTTTCGAGCCTGTCGGAATCTGGCCAAGGCCAAACAGACCAACCAGGCTGTCGAGACGGTCGGCCAGGGCGATCAGGGTACCGGTCTGCGTGGCAGGGAGTTCGTCACCGGCAAAGGCAGGCATGTACTGTTCGACCATCGCTGCCGCAACGTCAGCGTGTTCGCCATCGTGTTCGGCGTAGTATTTACCCGCGAGGCCTTGCAGGTCAGTGAATTCAAAAACCATCTGGCTGACGAGATCGTTTTTGCAAAGTTGCGCAGCACGCTGAACCAGTGCAGCATCGCCACCGGTTTCGCCGGCGATACGGGTCGCCAGCGCACTGATGCGACGGGCTTTATCGGCAATGGAACCAAGTTTGTTCACCCAGACGACGTTTTCGAGTTTCTCAAAACGGCTTTCAAGTGTCTGTTTACGGTCGGTATCCCAGAAGAAGGCAGCGTCCGCGAGACGTGGACGGATCACTTTTTCGTTACCCGAGATCACCTGTGCCGGATCTTTTGATTCGATGTTCGACACGGTAATGAAGTTAG
>PDUK01000006.1 GCA_006212115.1 Thalassolituus sp.
TACGGCCGCAGTAAGGAGTGATTTTTTCATCATGATTCCGAATGGTTTTAATGGGCAACCAGTCGGCGGGAAAGAATAGGCGAAGGAGAGCCCTTGAGCTCACTTAGCACCTGTATCGCCCACCGCAATACTGTTGGTTCGGGTTCAGGCCGGTATCCGGGCTCACAACCTGACATGACGTCGACCTCAGAACCTTCCCATGCGAGCACAGTGGTATCTACTGAAGTTCGGGTTGCTTACCGTTGCGGGGGCAGCGCTGGACTTGTCTCGGACGCACCAGTCTTCCCGTTTAACCCTGACACGTATGGCAGGGCACCTGAATCGCTGCGCAGGGTACCTGTGAGGATGGGGGTGGTCAAGTTGCAGAGGTGCTGAAAGCCACTGCCGTTCGCGTATTTATCACCCTTCTGAGGGTAGGCAGAGGGCGAAGCAGGCGCCTCCAAGCGTTGCGCGTTTATATGACAGCTGTCCCTGGTGGTGAGAGGTGACAATAAAGTAGGAAACCGAGAGGCCCAGACCGGTGCCATCGCCAACTTCTTTGGTGGTAAAAAACGGTTCGAAGATGTGAGGCGCGACGTCTGCTGGAATCCCGGGGCCATTGTCCTCTACCTCAAGGCAGGTCATTTTATCGCGCCGTGTCGCACGTAGCTTTACTTTAGGGCGCCAGTTTTCACCGCCGTCGTAGTCGTCGAGAGCTTGTTGAGCGTTGCGAAGTAAGTTGAGCAGAACTTGTTCTATTTCGCTTGGAACGCAATGAATCTGTGCGTCACCCGCCGATTCGCCGATATCCAGATCGATGTGCTTCAACGACAGGTCGTTGTGCGCAATATTCAGCGTCGTGTTGATTAATTCTTTTACCGTGATATCGCGTTTCTGCAGGTGATCATTACGGGAAAATTGCAGCATATTGGCAACGATTTTTGCGGCACGTTCACCGGCGTTCTGGATATGATCGAAAAACTGCGGGATTCCCCGTTCATCGAGGTAGGTGTTCAGTACATTCAGATCGAGGTTCAGATTGTCAGCCGTTCTCTGGTTCGCGGGTAATTCAGGGTCGAGACGGCGTCGCGTATTCTGGAGGTTTTGTAGAATCGCACCCAGAGGGTTGTTAATTTCGTGCGCCATGCCTGCTGCAAGCCCGCCGACCGTCATCATTTTCTCGGTCTGTACCATGACTTCCTCCATACGCTGACGCTGGGATACGTCGTCAATACGGATAACGAGGCGTGCCTGTTGGCTGTCGCGTAGGGGATATGCAAGGACGTCAGTGACGATGTTTTTGTCATCAAAGCGAATTTTCACGCGCTCTGATTTCTTCATCACGGCAACGTCGGTCGCACTGTCGGGTATGAGCTTCAATGGCTGCAATTCAGGAATTAACTGAATCAGTGGCAATCCGGTGAGCTGCGAGTATTCCATGTTCAGCCAGTCGCCGGCTTGCTCATTGCATTGCACGATTCGATTTCGGGAATCGAGTGCAAACAGAGCGGTGGGCATAGCATTCAATATGCCGTCCAGTAATGTCTGTGTGTTGTTCAGCTGGACTTCGACGCTGCGCCGCACGGATACCTCTTTGGCCAGCTCTTCATTCATATGCCGGGTCTCAGTGGACAATCGTGTAGCGCGCAGTCGGGCGCGTTCGGCTTGTTGGTGGGCGGTTTTGAGATGCTGTGTACGTTGATTTCGTCGCCAGAACAGATCGTTGAGCGCCTCTACCAACGGGTGGAGATCCGGATCTCTGCGCTTAAGGGTGATACGACCGTCATCTGTACGCCCGGCGGCCTCGCGAATGTCTTCTAACAGATGCAGGTAGGGCGTCTGCTGCCATTGGCGCGTCACCATGTAGAGCATAAAGATCAGTAGGGCAGATACTGTCACAATAACCAGGCTGGTACTCAGCGTATCCATGTAAAAAAAGCCGGGCAGCGAGAGGTCGTTGCGAATGATCAACAGAAACTCGCGCTCATCGATAATAAACGCGTATTCCAGCCAATCACCGTTCGCCGGTAAGTCCGATAATAAGCTGCTTAGTTGTGAAGCGCCGTCACCCGAGTGTCCATGCGCAAGACGATGACCGGCACTGTACAGTGCCGCTTCGTTGATCTGATAGTGCTGGGCCATGTGATACAAGCTGCTTTGAACTGCTTGTAAGCCATCGGGCGATGCGACCAGCTGAGCCTCAACGATGTTGGCCAGGGTATTGGATATATCGGGTGCCAGATGCTCACGACCGATCCTTTCTGCCGCGATGATGTAGGCCAGAGTGGCGATTAAAATTACCCCGGAACAGACCAGAACCGTGGCCAGCATCGACTTCTGGCGCGCCAGCATCATGGATTAAACACTCCGGTAGTCAGGCTGACCATGTGGCCTCCGTGGCGGACAAAGACGTGTAGAGCTCGGTGGTTAAGGGCGCACTGAGATCGTGCTCTGCTGCCTGCTTCAATAGATAACCACAGATATAAGGTAACTCAGTTGGCCGTCGATGCAATACATCCTGATACGTCGAAGAGCGATTTTGGGCGGTTGCCAGAGCAACTTGCTCAGCTCGCTGAGGGATTGAAAAGTCAGTATTCCACTTTAACTGCTTAAATAGTTCGTCGACCTCTGTGCTGAGCGTGTCGAAGTGGTGGCGGTAATCTGCATTGGACAGCAATTCACCGTTGTAGCATTGATAATATGCCGTCAGAGGATTAATGATCGCATTGATGGCCAGTTTTTCCTTCAGCACTTTGTGAATGTCCGGGCTCAGCGTCATCGAAGGTGGCAGTTTGTCGGCTTGTTCAACACATTCATGCTGCCAAGGACCAATAACGGTGTGGCCTTTTCCTGCATGTACGACGTGACCTTCTTCCGCGTGGTACGCCCCCTCAGTTGATGAACCAACCCACAGCTGCGGAGCGCTGTGCTGGGTCTCAAGCCATAGAGCGACCTCGGCTTGTTGTCCCATACCGTTCTGAAGCAAAAGCAGATTTTTTACGGCAGAAAGTTGGCTTTCTATTCCTTTGAGTGCGGTTAAGGTAGAGGCGGCTTTGGTGGTTACGATCAACCAATCTACTTGGGAGCCCTGCCAGGATGTTGAGGAAAAAAGCGTCGGCTCGGACGCACCGTATTCCAGTAACGAAAGACGTTCTTGCTGGTTACGGTTGATGGTGAATAACTCATGAGATCGGCAATACCAGGCGATCAGAGTCCCAAGAGCACCTGTGCCCAGTACGGCGATATGTTGTATTGATGTCATGTTCTGATTATAGGGCGATGACACCACATTGGAACACAGTCTTATTGATTGGCGGCGTAGGTGTCGCTTTCTTTTTCCCGCTGCTCATTGTCTTCCTGATGTTTACCTTCAGTCGGTAATTCTGACGTCTCCGCTTCGGCATGATCATCTGGTTGGGTTCGGGGGACGGGCGTCCACAGGCTCTGCAGTTTATCCAGCAGGGACTGCGGGTGGTCTGCACTGATTCCCCTTAACCAGAGTGGGATGATGGCATCGTCTTCGCGCAGTAACTTGGCCACGGTTTCGTGGTTCAGTTGGCGTTGAGTCAGTAACCATGCCACGAGTGGCATCAGGCGCTGATATTGTCGGCGGAAGTGCCGGTCCTGTAGAGACTCCGATGTAACACCAAAGCGATCGGATATCAGTTTGATGGCATCGTCTGTGAGTCTCTGGAGCTCGCTTTCACTGCGCTCGGGTTCTTTGAGGCCCGCGCGGGCGATTTGCTTGTCGGCGAGCGCGGCTCGACCAAACAAGAGATAGGTCTCGTGATCGCTTTGCTCAAGATGAATCAGATGTTCATGTGGGGCGTCCATCAGAGACGCATAGCGCAGCGCCCGGTTATGCCGTGTCTGACACAGTTGATTCAAGGCGCGTCCGCAGTCGAGCCAGTCTGGCGCATTCAGAGAGCGGTAATAGTGATCGCTACTCCAGGGGTACATACTGGCGTCTGGCAGCAGCTGTCGCTGAACGGGTAGATAGTGCAAGGTTACGATAAGAGTTACCAGGGCCACATTTTCATCGATCAGAACCGGACGGACTTCTTCTGATATGACGGCTCGCGAGGCTTCCCAGATACGTTCGTGCTGATCAGCGAAGGCATTGCGTATCTCTTCAATGATTTCCGGCCAGTCGCGTTTGCAGTCCATCACGCAATGAATTTCGTTATCGAACAGCGTATAGGCAAGCAGTGTGGTACCTGATACTTGGCTCAGAATCCGTGTGCCGTAGTCGTATTCAAGAACGGAGCGGAAGATCGGTTGCTGGCGTGTTCCAGACAGCCTGAAATAGTAGATGCCGGGGCCATGAAGGAGAGTGTGGCTCGGATTCATATCGCGCATGCTCCGCAAAGGGACGAATTTCCCTTTAAGCCTAGTGGGTTCTGGTGTAATCGCCAGTTGTCCCGCTTTGCAATATCCGGGGCGGCAAGGTATATATGCCTCATTTACAGGAGATTGATTATGCCCTCGTTTGACGTGGTATCAGAAGTAGACAAGCACGAAGCCCAGAACGCCGTTGATCAGGCGAATCGCGAGCTCAGCACCCGTTTCGATTTTCGTGGCGTCAGCGCCAGCTTCGAACTGAATGACTTTGCCGTTGCTATGGTGGCGGACAACAACACTCAGATTGAACAGATGAAATCCATGTTGATGGGTGCCATGACGAAGCGCTCGATTAAAGTGAACTGTCTCGAGTTCAGTGACCCAAGTGGTGTCGGCAAGCAGACTAAGGTCACTGCCACCATGCGCCAGGGAATCGATAAAGAGCTGGGCAAAAAGATGGTGAAAATGATCAAAGACAGCAAAATCAAAGTGCAGGCCAGCATTCAGGGCGATACCGTCCGTGTGACCGGTAAAAAACGCGATGATTTGCAGCAGGTGATGGCGATGTTCCGTTCGGACGATTCCATCGACATGCCGTTGGCCTTCAAAAACTTTAAAGACTGATCATTACCATGACTGGGTTACCGTTGCGGTCACTGCTGCGGGAGCCCCGTCTGCGGATGATCTTTTTACTGGGCATCTGCAGTGGGTTTCCGTGGGTGCTTATCGGCTCGGCCATGACCGGTTGGCTGACCGACGCGGGCCTGTCCCGTACCAGCATCGGGCTGTTCGGCTCGATCTTTTTTGTATACGCGATTAACTTTCTCTGGGCGCCGGTCATCGACCGTTTCCGTTTACCGCTGTTTCGCCATCTGGGCGACCGTAAATCCTGGATTGTTTTTTTATTACTGATCATGACGGCGGCCTGTGCGGCCATGAGCCTGATTTCACCGCAGGCCGATATGCTGTGGTTGAGTTTGTTGGCCATGACCATTGCGTTGGCATCGGCGACTTGTGATATCGCCATTGATGGTTTTCGGGTAGACAGTCTCGACCCTGACACCGAAGCACCATTAATTCCCTATGCCGCCGCTTTCGCCACCAGTGGCTGGTGGACCGGCTACAGCCTATTGGGTGCTGCGGCGTTTTATATGAAAGGCCTGTCGGACATGAGTTGGGCGTCGGTATTTTCTTATCTGGCGTTGTTCTGCCTGATGATGACGGCCGTCGTGGTCCTGTTTGTTGAGCGTGATAGCCGACGCCTCGCCCAGCTCGAAAAGAAAGCCGCTGCCTTGGGGCAGGGCGTGTGGGCGCAGATTCGCTTTACTTTAATTGAGCCTTTTCGTGCGCTGGTACAACGCTACGGCAGCACCATTGTGATTCTGCTGTTGTCGTTTTTGTTTACCTTCAAAATGGGTGAGGCCTTTTTGGGGCGCATGTCGATTACCTTTTACAAGGAGATCGGATTCAGCGACGCTCAGATTGCCACTTACTCTAAAATGGTGACCTGGTGGGTCACCATCGTATTCAGCTTAATCGGTGCGTATTTTAATCACCGTTTGGGTATTTTCCGTGGCTTACTGATTGGTGGTCTGGCCATGGCCGCGACCAATCTCTTGTTTGCCTGGATCGCACTGGCAGGCCCGAAAGAGAGCCTGTATCTGTTGGCGGTGATTGCGGACGGCTTTACCAGTGCGTTCGCGACTGTGGTGTTGGTGAGCTTTGTGACCCTGCTGACGGATCGCGTATTTTCGGCGACTCAGTATGCCTTACTGGCGTCCATCGCCAACTTTGGGCGCACGACCGTGTCCGGTGGCAGTGGCTATGTAGTGGACTTGCTGAATGGCGATTGGGCGACTTTCTTTGTGTTAACCACCTTGATGGTGTTACCTAGCTTGCTGATTTTGTGGTGGTTGATCCGCCGCTTGCAGGCACGGCAATTTATTGATCGCTCCTGAGTTAAAAGTCAGTGAGGAATGCATAAAAAAACGCGCCTGAGTCTGTCGATTCAGGCGCGTTTTTTATATGTGACTTACACAATTTATGTATCAGTCACAAAAGCAGCGTATTAGCGGATACGTACTGGCTTTTTTGCAATCACAGTCGCGGCATGCGGGTCACTGCGTTCAGCGCCAGTGTAAGCATGGCCACCGGCGGCAGAGACTGGCGCGGTATCGACGGTATTAGTCGAGCGCAGCACGCCCACTAAGCGACCACTCTGACCGCCTTGAGTAATTTCCACGATGCCTACGCCCGGGCAAGAACCCTGTGCCGAGTGAGTCACGGATACTGGCGTTGGGCCACGCAGAGCGACCATGAAGTAACGGCCGTCTGGGGTGATTTCCATCAGATCCGGTGCTGGGTCGTTGGCAGGCAGGCCGATATCATCGCCAACGGACGCCGCCAGACATGGGCCATCGCCATTGCCCTGGCCATCCGCTGAGGTCAGGTCGTACGTCGTACGTGTGTGCGTTACGGTATCGAAGACTTCGACCGTGTTCTGAATGCGATCCACGTTGTGTACGTAGCGTTCGTCCAATGTGGCGTCGGCACCGTGCGCGTCGCGGCGGGTGGTAATGCCCGGTAACTGGCCAGAATTGTTAGCGCTGATTGCTCCGTCCATATTGCCGCCGGTGCTGGTGTTGGTGCTGTCTTTAAACAGGGTCACTGGCATGGGCGAGTTTTCGGATTGTGGCGTGCTGAATGCCGCATCGTCGATGGAGTACATGGTGAATACGGACTGAGTCGCGCCAGCACCTGAAGCTGATACACCGGCGTTAACGAACATCTGGCCGTTGGCTTCAACCCCGCCACAACCGGCGCCATTCACGGCCTGATTGCCGTATTCGCCAACAATGCTCATTGGTGTAGTGCTGTGATCGGCAACGATCAGACCGCCGCCACCTAAAGTGACATAAACGTTTTCGTTGCTGCTTGCGACTGGGCAGATGATGACGTTATTCGGGCGGCCACCGAGAGCACCGTCAGCGCCATCAGTACAGCCGTTTTCTTTACAGACACCGTTCGGGGTCAGGTCTGCAAAAGCAGCGTCAACGTAGTCGCCAGTGATGTCGCCTTTGAGCGGCCAGCCCCAGGCGTTGGCGCCTTTAAATACCGTGGCTGAGCTGGTGACTTCCATGTTTTTACCGACACCCAGAGAGGCGCTGCGGTCGAAGCTCAGGTTGGTAATGCGGCCTTTGCGATTACGCTCAACATTGATGCGCTCCAGCACTTTGCCGTGCAGGTTTGCAATTAGGATGGCGTTGCCGTCTTCGCTCCAGAACGACATGTGAACACTGCGGGTATCGTTGCCAGCGACGTTCGTGCCAGTCACCCTGAACAGGCCCACGGCGGCTTTGGTCTGGCGATCAATAATGCCAACGTAGCCACCGGACGGCGCAAAGATATTGGCATTCAGGTAGCGCTGTTGCGGGTCAGGCAGCATGCCGTGCAGGCGGCCAAAACCGTTCAGATCGGCGAGGGTATTGCCGGTTGGCTGGCCGTCAGCGTCGTATTCTTCGAGCGTGCCCGGAAACACATCCAGCAGGTTACAAGGGCCCGTCGCAGCAGGGTTCAGCATGTCTGGACCACAGGGCAGGGACACAGCGTCAGGACCGCCTTTTAACTGGCGCTTAACGTCTTTGGAATCCCATACCCAGATCCAGCTGCCTTCGATGCCGCGTGATGCGACGCCCGGTACGGAGTTGGACTGGTCAGAGGCCCAGACTTCGTAACCTGCGCGTGTGTGGCGCTTTTTCCAGAAGCTGGTGGCGGATGATTTGTGTTGAGAGTGGAATTCATCTTTGTGCGAACCCGCGCTGGCCGGTAAAGCCATCGTCAGTGCGACGCCGGCCACTGTTGCGAGTGGGGCCAGTTTTGTGAGCCCGATTTTGGTAAGAATATTACGCTTCATGCGTCGTGCCTCCTTGGTCAATATCGATGTGATCCAGGCGGATCATTCGGGTTTTTATTCAGTGCTTTTCAGGGCGCTGAATATACCGTCCGATGTCGTGGTTGGACACTCAATGTGTACACGAAGCGCGATGAAGAGGCGCTATTGGCCGGGTTTGTAATTAGTCATAAAGAGACAATTCTTATTGTTGTCAGTGAAAGTCATGAGATTGCACATTCAGCCGTTCCAGTGAGCCACTGAGGTCAAGCAAGCGGTAAGCAATCAGGTGGGTAATGCCACTCTCGGGGTCTTGTTCGACTTTGCCGTAGACCTGCAACAAACGCGCATGTAGGAGCACATCAAGCTGACGCTTGGCTGTATTGAGCCAGACCACCACATTGGTGCAGCCTGTTTCATCTTCCAGAGTCAGAAAGGTGACCCCCGCCGCCGTGCCCGGACGCTGACGGCAGGTGACCACGCCGCTGACAAAACACTCCTCTCCGTGGCGGCACTGATGCAGTCCTGCAGCGGTCACGCTGGCCCCCAGCATGCCTTGGTCGCGCAGTACTTCCATTGGATGACGACCTAACGTTGCTCCCAGACTCTGGTAGTCCTCCAGTAGGTTATCAACTTCGTTGGGTGCTTCTAACAGCGCTAATAATGAGGGTGCGGTCGGGTCTTCCAGCGACTGAAGCAGGTCTGGCTGATGGCTATCCGCTTGGGGCTCTGCTACTTGCCAGCGCGCGTGATAGCGATGTTCACTGAGTGGGCCAAAGGCGTTGGCTGAGGCCAGGGCATTGCGTTCTTGTCGGTTTAACCGGGCCAGTGTCACGCATTGTTGGATGCTCTCATAGCCACCCTTATGACCATCCTCATAACCGATCTCTTTTCTCTGGTTATCAGCACTGCCAGCACTCGCTTTCGGGCGCTGTTGCTCAAGCCGTTCGGCGGCCTCGCGATTGAACCCTTTTACCAGCCGGAAGCCCAGACGTACCGAGCCATCGTCAAGGGCTTCATGATCCCAATGACTGTGATTGACATCGACCGGGCGAATCACCACCTGATGGTGACGAGCGTCGTTAATTAATTGAGAGGGGCTGTAAAACCCCATCGGCTGGCTGTTTAACAACGCTGCGAGAAACACGCCAGGATGATGGCACTTGAGCCAGGCGGTGAGGTACACCAGCAAGGCGAAACTGGCCGCGTGCGACTCGGGAAAACCGTACTCGCCAAAGCCCTCGAGTTGTCGTTGAATGCGTTGAATGTAGGCGTCGTCAAAGCCGTTTTTCAGCATGTTATCGCGCAGTCGCGTTTGCAGCTTGTGCATGTGGCCTTTCTTACGCCAGCTGGCCATGGAGCGCCGTAACTGGTCGGCCTCGGCGGCGGTAAAATCCGCGGCGACCATGGCAAAGGCAATGACCTGCTCCTGAAACAACGGCACTCCGTGCGTCCGCTCGAGGATAGGTCGTAAGCCTTCGAGCGGGTAATCCGGGGCCTCCTGACCATTCCGACGTTTCAGATACGGGTGCACCATATCGCCGTGAATTGGCCCGGGACGGACAATTGAAACTTGCACCACCAGATCGTAATAACAGGCGGGCTTCAGGCGTGGCAGCATGTTCATCTGCGCGCGGCTCTCCACCTGAAATACCCCGACGGAGTCGGCTTTTTGTAGCATTTGATAGGTTGCTGGGTCTTCCCGTGGGACGTCGCTGATCTGCATGCCAAGATGGTTCAGGCTACGGCGGATGGCGGTCATCATGCCAAGGCTGAGAATATCGACTTTCATCAAGCCCAGTGTTTCGAGATCCTCCTTGTCCCACTGAATGACGGTGCGGTCGGCCATGCTGGCGTTTTCCAATGGCACCAGCTCATGCAGACAACCTTCTGCAATAACAAAACCGCCGACGTGCTGAGAAAGGTGGCGAGGAAAGCCAAGGATCTCCTGGGTAAGGTTGCGTAGCCTGTTCGTCAGCGGTGTATTGTCTGTGGCAGGGTAGACGTGCTCCATCCACTCTTTACCGTGATAACGACCAGCATAACGAGCGACGATACGGTCTTGTTCTGCGCTGTTTATCCCCAGTGCTTTAGCCACATCGCGTAGTGCACTACGAGGCCGGTAACGTATAACGGTTGCAGCCAGAGCCGCGCGATCACGTCCGTACTTTGTATAAATATACTGAATGACTTCTTCACGGCGTTGGCTTTCAAAGTCAATGTCGATATCCGGCGGCTCATGGCGCTCTTCTGAAATAAAACGCTCAAATAAGAGCTGAACTTCCTGTGGGTTTACTTCGGTTAAAAAAAGGCAATAACAGACCACCGAGTTGGCCGCCGAGCCACGTCCCTGACACATAATATTCTGAGAGCGGGCAAACTGAACGATATCGTACAGAGTAATAAAATAGTGTTCGTACTGCTTACTCGCGATCAGAGTCAGCTCTTTATCGATCGTCGCCTGAATAGTGTCAGGTGTCCCGTTGGGGAAGCGCTGAGCTTGTCCCTGCACAACCAGTTCACGAAGATAATCCTGAGCATTCTTTCCGGTTGGTACCGAATCGGTGGGATAAAGGTAAGCAATTTCGTCCAGATTGAAGGTACATAAATCAGCAATCTCATTGCTCTGTTTTAACCATGCTTCGGGATATAGATGACGTAATTTTCTCAGTGATCGTAAATGTCTTTCAGCATTGGAAAAGAGTTGACTTCGGATGTCAGAAACCGGTTTATTCAAACGAATAGCACTCAAACAATCCTGCAATGATTGGCGTGATGGATGGTGCATATAGACATTGCTGCTGGCCACGATAGGAAGGTTGAGTACCTCACTCCATTGCGCAATATGCGTGTAGCATTGGTCGTCATATTCATCGAGTGTACGCTCAGCTAATAGCCAGATTCGTTGCTGAAAATGTCGCACTAAATTCTGTATAAACGATGGCTGCATCCGTTCAGGCAGTTCACTTTTAAATGAGAAATGCGGTTGCCAAAGTAGCAAACAGTGCTTCAGCGTGAACAGATCTGAGGGGGTAAAGATATAGTTGCCTTTTTCTGCTTGTCGGCGGCAATGAGTAATCAGAGACGATAACTCAGCGTAGGCTCGTCGATCTGTCACAAGTACAACATACAGTCCACTTTTATCACGGAATTCGCTACCAATAATTAACTGCAGCGACAGTGAATGTTCTTTAATTTCACGGTGAGCACAGACGACTCCGGCCAACGAACATTCGTCAGTAATGGCCAGTGCCCGATACTGAAGTTCAGTAGCCTGCTGAACCAGCTCTTCTGGATGGGAGGCGCCGCGCAAAAAGCTGAAGTTACTGATGCAGTGCAATTCACTGTAGGTATCAGATCGCGAGGTTGTCATGATCGGTTCAGGAGAAGTAGCCATGCAGAAACCATTGCTTCTGGTCGTCTCTGAATACCCAGATCAACTGTGCGTCATGCAGCACCTGATAATAGTCTCTGCGTATATGTGAGCTATCCCACCATCCACCGCTTATTCGTAACGGGCCTTTGACGATATTCTTTGGTGGGTGCCACGGCTGAGGCGTTGGAAGTAACCACAGCGGCCAGTCACCAGCGCGGTCTGCTTTGTTCCAGTGAGCATCTGATGACGACTGATCGGCGGCGATAGCCTGCCATGCGTGTTCCGGGCGGGCGTCCCCGGTACCGCGTAAAACCGAAATCTGCTGCGTTGAAAGCTTGGCTTGCAGTCGATTGATTAAGGTACCTGAACCTTGCTTGCGTGCCTGAGTGTCTAGGCACCGGATCTGAGCGTGTTCTCTGGGAGTGAATTGCGTGACACTGAGCTGCAACTCAGTAACCGGAGCGCGTAATGACTGCTTTTCAAGTTGGTAACGACAGAGCTGTAATAACTCATCGTATCGATGTTCATGACTGGCAAATTCAAATAACCAACGTGTTTCTGGTGGCTCCCGGTGTAGCAGACGTAATGCTAACCAACGTACGGATAACTGATGATGGTGAAGAAAGCCACACAGACTGTTGAGCAGTCTGGTGAGTGGGAATAATAATCCATTGTGGTGTTCGACATCGTGATTGAATAGCGCGCGATCTGAGAACGTCAGTGCGGGCTTAAACAGAGAAGCAGGCGGCACCTGGCTGCCATGAAGGTCACGTAATTGTTTCATCAGAGCAGGGCATATACGCCGCCCAACTTCCGCCAAGGGTAAGGCCAGTAGTTCTCCCAGAGTGCGCAGACCAAGGCGTTGTAGTGCAAGTAACTGCTTGTCTTCCAGGTGCAGTTCACTTAGTGGCAGTTTACTAAGTGCTTCTTTCTGTGGTTCATGATCCAGAGTCATTACATTGACATCGGCCAATGCCATCCAGCGTGCAGCCAAAGGAGTTTGACCCATACCCAGTTGCAGTGGCCAGGCATGTACCTGACAGCTTTTTTGAATAGTTTCGACAAAGGCAGTCAGTCCACCAAATAAGCGCAGCATACTGCCCGCTTCCAACCAGACACCATGGGGAGGATCGGTAAATACCTGAGCAGAGTAGCGGTAAGCCCAGAGAGCGCGCTGTTGCAGAAGTTGCATCGCATACTCGGGGTCTAATGTGTGGCAGCACAGCTCCGGGCTTAGGAACAGCGCATTACTTAATGGCATATCCACCTGGATGCCCTGTTGTTGGGCCAGGTTGGATACCTGCAGAACGCGCTGCGAATCTGCTGTAACGACGACTGTTGGAACGTCATTTCCAGACAGAATGCTATGCAGGTACATATCCGGAAAGTACAGGTATACCCAGGCTGCCATGATGCTTAACGCAAGGTTGGAGGGGGGGCTGACGGGATGGTTGCAGGTATAGCTGCCAGCGATGCGCTGTTCAGAGACAGTGTGAATTCTTCACTGGGCCACAGACCACGTCGCTTAACGAAGCGTAATGCTGCCTGATCAGCAGATTCGCGTCGGATCTGTAAGCGAAGCGGGGCAGCAGATGCATTGCTCTGTTGTGTACTTGAAGGCCAGATCCAGCACAGACTTTGTTGGCTTTCGCAGGCCAGCTGTAAACGTCGAACTGCAGTGCTATCCGTTTCGGGAAGCCAGCCTAATACTGCGCTGCAGTGACCAGAGCGTAGACCTTCTTCCACACACCAGAGCGCTTCCTTGTGATTTTTGGGGTGCACCATCAGAAGCTTGCTGACGTCAATGCCAGCCATACTGAGTGCCGGTGAATAGGGAATGGCGGGAGGAGCAATCAGCATAATCCAGCGTGATTGTTGGCTCAGCTTGGCCAGAGTCGGGAGCAAAATATGCATGTCTCCACAGCCATAACCCTGAGGGTACATTTCACAGAGTTGTCCGGGTTGCCAGCCTCCTTGAGGCAAAGCTTTGTCCAGATCTGCATAGCCAGAAGACAGAGCCTGCGCGCCCTTACAAGGCTGCTGACGGGCACTCCATACTTTGCCCTGATGCATGACGTGTTCCAGAGCAGGGCCCGGCGGTGTAATCTGAGTCGTTGATGAATGTGTGCGAATCATTTCCTTGCCCTCTCTGTATGTGTTTTTATATACAGTACTGTACGAATAAACAGTTATCAAGAAGAGGCCAAAAAAAAGAGCCTGATAGTCAGGCTCTTTGGTCGAACTTCCGGGGAAGTAAGGTAATCAGTGGGTGGTATAGACGATGACCAGATCGTCGGGTAACTCAGTATCTGCGGTCAGATAGCCAATGCTGTTCGTATGTTGCAGCAGGTAACTGATCATAGTCTCAGAGGAGTTTACTTCTTCAGGCGGGGGCCTGCGCCCTGTGAACTTCATCTGTGCCCAATAAGACTGAACTCGGGAGTCTGATAGTCCTACGATTTTAATGTTAAACAGGCTACGGGTGCGATTACCGGGAGGAAGAGCAACTGGCTTCAGCTCTCGTCCGATTGAGGCTCCCATAAACAGATTACGTATTTGCTCGCGGGAGAGACGCAGGTCGGAGTTGTCCACATGCGTGACCACGATCAGTCGCTCATTGGAGAATGCCGCCAGTTCGCCGGGGCTGGCTAATACCGCCAGCAGTATGAGGGTGAGTATTCTGCTCATCAGAAGATCCACTCCCATGCAACCTGGTACAGGTAGGCATCTTCGTTAGGGCTGAATTCTGAGTTCGCAAAGAATCCGGTACGGCTACGAGACTCCTGAAGGAGAGAAACCTCGGCTTTCAGGACCATATTCATGCGGAAGTCCCAGCGTGACCCCAGCGTATAGCTGTCCAGCTTGCCATTCAGTGTATCAGCAAATACCTGATAGTAAGCTCCGGCCAACTGGTCTAGTTGCGGATTACCGGACGGCGGCGTAGGCAGCTCGTTGGCCATCATGACGTCGCTGTATTCGCTGCGGCTGTAGGTCAGGTGAAAGGTCCAGTCGTTTACTACGCGGCCAGCCATCAGGTAGTAGCCGGTTACTTCCGGTGCAATTTCAAAGCCTGTGACGATATTGACCCATTCAGCCTTGTAGAATGAATTCAGGGTGTCATAGCTGAGCGAGGTTTGCAGAGCGTATACCTGACCACTTGATTCAAGGCTTTTGGCGCTTTCGTTAAAACCCTGGCTGTAGAGAATCGAACGTAGGGCATTCACATTCGGGATGACGGTTTCGTTCTGGGCCTGATGGTAGGCCATACGCAACGAGAGATTGTTATGACTGACGGTGGCCACTAACCCCATCAGGTCTTCAACTTCCGTTTCGACGTCGACCTTGGTCCCAGCGAGGAACAGATCGCCTTTGAAATAGCCGTAGTAGGCTTCAAGGTTGAGGGCCAGAGTGTTGCCGGATTGATAGTAGCTGGCACTGGCGCCCGTGAAGTTGGAGAACAGATAGTTGTTGTATACCTGTACCGGTGCGGTCACCCAGGGGTAGGTGTAGCCGACATCATAACTGTCGCTGTATATGAAAAACGGTGTCCGCAGGCGTCCGGCTCTGAGGTGCCAGGCATTGTCAGGACGGTAGCTCAGATAAGCCCACTCCAGGCCATTATCACGATCGTCGCTGGTGTGTGCCACGAACTGACTGGAGATGGATAGCTTATCTGAGAACGAATAAGACGGCTGAACAGCGAACAGGGACTGCTCACCAATGGAAAACTCGTCGGTGTAACCTTCGAAGCGACGGCTGCTATGGCTAAGATAGCCACCAATGATCCGCGCAAAGCCTGAGATCTCGAACTTATCGGTAATCTCTTCGGCGTGTGTCAGTGCTGTAGGAATGAGCAATAACGCAGAGAGTATTGCTGCAACACCCGGTATTCTTATCATTATAGGTACGCTCCATCGACCGAAGTCCAAAAGTCACTCTTTGGCTGAGTATAGTAAGGTAAAGACAGGAGACTCCTGGAACCTTGGCTCACTTCAGACAGGTTGGCCTAATATGTCATATCTGTGATTCTCTGAGAAGGACAAATATCATTCCATAATAGCCAGACATTGACCTCGTCGTGAACTATGATCTGATAGTAGGTATAACAATATGCGATGCCAGTACGGAGTTTGCTGTATCGTTGGACTCCAGGGAACAGAGAGAATTACATGCTGATCAAAAGCATCAGAACCGCCGTTATGTTATTGAGCCTTGTCTCTATCGCGTTGGTGGCTGTGTCTGTTTTCTATTCTGCTCTGCGCGAACATCGTGAGCTCTACACCCGTTACGTTGAAAGTGACCTCAACGCTCTTTCCGAAAACATGTCCAGCGATCTGGTGGGCATCCTCAACAAGTCAGACCATTTCTTCGACCTGAAGCGCTATCTTCTGAGTCTTGAGCCATATGAGAACGTCGTGGGCGCCGCGGTATTTGATCCTCAGTGGAATGTGCTGGAGCTATACGCCGGTCAGGCAATGTTGGAGAGTCAGGGGCATTTTCCAGTCGACTTTACTGAGTGGAGCTTCTTCGAAGAGGGCACACACCGCGATGAGGGCCGTCTTATTGCTGTTCGGCGGATCGGTGAGCCTCCACTGGTTATGGGGCATCTGGCGCTGATTATTGACCTCGATGGTCCCTTACTGTCGAGCACCATCAACCTCGCATTGCGTATTTTACCGGTCGCCCTTGCGGTGATTGTGATGATGGCAATTCTGTTTTACGTGCAGGCGAGTAGGTGGTTGTGGCCGCTTACGCAGCTGTCTGAATTCGCGCGTAAGGTTCAGGATACGAAAGACTACCGTTTGCAGATCTCGGTTTCGGGTAAGTATGAAGTGTCTTCGTTGACGCGTGACATTAACAACATGATGGATGCGATCCGTGTCGAATCCGACATCAATCAGGAGTACGTCGAACTGCTCGAGCAGCGCCGGGAGGAAATGGAATACCTGGCGAATTACGACGGCCTGACCAAGTTACTCAACCGCCAGAGCTTTATGGGGATATTGGAGACATCGCTCAGTGAGCTACGCGAATCGCAGGATGGTGATCTAGCCGTGATGTTTGTCGACCTCGACGGCTTTAAAGAGGTCAATGACACGCTTGGACATGAAGTCGGTGATAAGTTACTGGTCGAGGTTGCACGTCGTCTCAAGTCCTATATTCCACGTGAAGACGTGGTGTGTCGTCATGGTGGTGATGAGTTTCTGGTGTTATGCCGGAGCCCTGAGCGCGGTCTGGAAGAGATGGCCAAGTCCATTGTCGACGGCCTGAAAGCCATCTTCTTGATTGATTCCTGGGAAGTTCGTATCAGTGCCAGTATGGGAATTGCATTGGCGTCGGAGGGCGGCTTCGATACGCAGGATACGATCCGTAATGCAGACGTCGCCATGTACGTCGCCAAGAAAGAAGGCAAATCCCGGTACTGCTTCTTCCAGGAAAATATGCTGATCGAACATCAGCGAAAAATTGATATCGCTAATGCCATTGAACCGGCACTGGAGCGGGACGAATTCTATATCTGTTACCAGCCAAAGGTGAATGGCGACGGACACCCACGGGGAGTAGAGGCACTGATTCGCTGGGAGAGCAGTGTGCTTGGTATGGTGCCGCCGTCTGATTTTATTCCAATTGCTGAGCGTTCAGGGAAGATCTCTATGCTCACCGACTGGGTGGTAGAGACAGTATGTCGTGATGTTGCTGACTATTTTCAGCATCTCCCGGAACCGATACTGGTATCGTTGAACCTATCCGCATACGACCTGAAACGTTATCAATTTTCCGATTTTATCCGCTCGGTCTTTAATAAATACGAAGTACGGCCTGACCTGATCGAGTTCGAAGTTACTGAGCATGCTTATCTTGATAATCTGGATATGGCCAGTCGCTTCTTTAACGACATTAGTGAACTTGGCTGCCGTGTTGCCCTCGATGACTTTGGTACGGGTTACTCATCGCTGAGTTATCTGACACGTATCCCGATTGATTTGATTAAAATTGATAAACAATTTGTGGAAAATATTGGCCTGACGGCGCGGGATGATGCGCTTGTGCTGACCATTATCGAAATGGCGAAGCGCCTTGGTATTGAACTATGTGCAGAGGGCGTTGAAACACAGGCACAACGTAGCTTCCTGAAGATTCATGGATGTAATCTGATGCAGGGTTATTTATTTGCCCGCCCACTGCCGCTAGAAGCGCTTAAAGCGCATTTCTCGGATGTCGCCTAGAGTCTGTAGGAAGGGAAGGTTTGGTTACAGCTGTTCTTCTGTCAGGCGTTCTGAAATTCGCTGACTCAGTTTTGAGAAGTCTTCCGCAGCTCGCGATTTAGGCGCATACCCGATGACTGGTTGCCCTTGGCTGAATGCATCTGCAAGTCGAATATCCATCCTTATTGCTGGCAAGATCCTGTTATTACCAAAGTGGCGGGAGACTTCTTCCATGATGGCTTTATGATGACGCATCGTACTGCTGGCCATGGTAGGAAGAAAACCAGCCAACTGTAGTTTAGGGTTGTGGCTCAGTTTGATGGAATGCATCAGACGCACCAGCTGTTTGATGCCTTGATACGACAGGTAATGGGGGACAAAAGGCACAACGACCCAGTGCGCCGCCATCAATGCGTTCATAAGAAGCTGATCTTGAGATGGCGGGGTATCCATTAAAATGACATCGAAGTCCTGGTCCAGATTTTCCTGATCCAGAGCCTCGTTCAGGCGTAATTCGTTATCGCCTGCCTGATTGTGATCAAACGTTGGGTCAGCAGGCGCAATCCATAAACCCGGGTAATCGGATAAACGGATTGAGTCTGTAATTGGGATGGATAAAGAAAACAGATCATGAATAAAGGGAGCGGTGGGTTTTATGCCCAGCCCCGCAGCACAGTGGGACTGAGAGTCTAGATCAATGATCAAGACACGGAAGCCTTGCTCGGCCAGCCCTGCAGCGAGGTTGACCGTCACCGTAGACTTACCGGTTCCTCCTTTTCGATTACAGATCGCAATTCGGACTGCCATGTCTGTGCTACCTTGTCTCAGAACAATTCAATGGGTGGACGGTCGTCCTCTTTTGGTTCGGTCGCTTCACCTGTCACTACAGACTGATGCGTATCTGCCTGAACCTGCATGGTATAAATTTTCTTCAATTCCTCGGCGACATCACTGAGGTCCAGAAGGGGATGATCGATCTCGCCTGCCACTGCCTGGCTGAGTAAACGGAAACGCTCTTCAAGCAGTTCCAGGCCGTGTTGGACGTGCTCGATCTGCTGTCTTGAGACGTCCTGAAACTGGGATTCACTCAGAACATCGAGAACGGAGTTCCGCACCAGACCAATGGCTTCTTCTGTATTACCCGACAGACTATCCAGAGCGCCAACGGCTTGTTTGAAGTCTGTTGATATCTCAGACACAGCATCCGTGATATTGGCCAGCCAATTCATCTCGTCAGCTGTTTTTTCGCTGCTGACCGCCATCTCTTTGAGTTGACCTTCTACCGTGCTGGAGACCTGCAATACGCTGTCTTCAATTTTTCCAGCCGCGTCTTCAATCTGCATAGACAGGGTTCGAACTTCATCGGCGACGACGGCAAATCCACGGCCTGCTTCTCCAGCTCGGGCAGCCTCAATCGCCGCGTTCAGGGCCAGCAGGTTGGTTTGTTTTGTTACGTCCCGGATCAGGCCGATCAGCGGTTTGAAGCTCTCTACCTGCGTCACGACGTCACGAATCGCCTGCTCTTCTTTCAGTCGCTGTGTTTCGTGTATTTCGCGGTAGCGGGTCATTTCACTTAACAGATCCTGACTGCGCGCAATGATGCTGTGCGCGTTTTCACTGATGCTATCCGCCTCAGATTTACCCATATTCAGGGTGTGCAGGAACATCTGTGAGCGCTCGTTGATGGACATCAGGCGTTCCATAATCGTGGTGGCTGCTTCTTCGGTCACTTCATTGGTCTTGCTCAGATGAGCATTGAATAAAGCTGCAATCGGACTGAAGCTGATTAACACATTGCGCAAGTCACTGAGCATTTGCTTTTCCGCGGCAGACAGAACCATCACAGGTTCTGCCTCATCAAAATTACTTTCTCTTTTAGGGGCCTCGTCGCCGGTCATTCTGGCGACAAACCACTTCACCCAGATACGATTAAAGTGGATGACGGCGAAAGCACAGAAGGCAATAAAAACCGATCCTCCAACTGGACTTATTCTGTGTATATCGGCTAGAACAGCGTCAAGTGTTTCGTACCCGGTAAGCATGATAATCAGCAGTAAAACAGGGATCAGTGCATTACCTAATAGCGCGAATCGGTTGCGTTTCTTTCGCAGTGGAATCAGATCAGTATCATGTTTCATTATCACCTCCGCCCTCAGGCCCCTGGCAGTACCTGTTTGATTATCTTTGCCAGATCCGTAGCAGGCACAGGCTTGACCAGCCAGCCAGTTGCACCCAGACGTTTTGCCTGGTCGCGCTTCGATGATTCGCTTTCAGTTGTAAGTGTGAGTATTGGGGTAAAACGGAATTTCGACATAGCACGTAAGGCCTGAATCAATTCCATGCCTCCCATGCGGGGCATGTTCATATCAGTAATAATCAAATCAGGACTCATGCTGTTTAAACGATCGAGCGCTTCGACACCATCGGATGCTGTTTCGACACGAAATCCATTCATTTCGAGCGACGCCCTTACACTCATCAGCATGGTGGCGGAGTCATCAACAACAAAGATTAATTTACTCATTATTTATTTTCCTGTGTTGTCAGCAGAGGCTCTATCCACTGTTTCAGCTCCTCGACGTCCGGCCAGGCAAGGATCGTTCTCCCCGCACTCGACAGTGTCTGTAGCGCTGCAGTATGCAGATGCTCACAGGCTGCCAGGTCGATGCTGCCTTTCGGATGAGCCAGTAACCACTCGTGAAGATCATCGACCTCCTGAATAGTCACAACGGATTCGAAAATGGCCTTATCTTCACTATAGACTATGGGCATCAGAGTATCTCCTTAAGGTTCAGAACCATCAGGACTGAACCATCACCAATCAGAGCTGCACCAGAATAGGCCTGCATACCTGACAGGACACCGGCCATGGGTTTCTGGATGATATCAACGGAGCCGCGGAAGTCGTCCACGACTAAGCCAATCACGTCGTTACCGACGCGTGCGACCAGTACGGCATGCTCTTCTTCTTCG
The DNA here is from genome assembly GCA_006212115.1 of Thalassolituus sp. Classification (GTDB taxonomy): domain Bacteria; phylum Pseudomonadota; class Gammaproteobacteria; order Pseudomonadales; family Oceanobacteraceae; genus Thalassolituus. The sequence goes on from PDUK01000006.1 coordinate 20,765, forward strand.
TTAATAATCTGTTCGGCAGGTAGGGCGAGCAGATCATTGAGGGATTTAAGCGGTACGATGCGGTCCCGTAATACCGTTGTCTGCACATGTTTAACGGTATGAATTTCAGAGCGTGGGACACGTACTGTTTCCAGCACCTGATCCATCGGAATACCCATCAGCTGCTCATCAGACTCGACGATCATTACCCGTGTTACCGCAATCGACATCGGCAGGGAAATGCGGATTCGGGTTCCTTTACCGACCTCGCTTTCAAGTGCCATGGTGCCGTTTACTTTATCGACGGCGCTTCGCACTGCGTCCATACCGACACCACGTCCGGACAGGTCTGAGACCTCCTCGGCGGTTGAGAAACCGGGCATCAGAACCAGGTTTACAGCCTCTTTATCGGTGATGCGTTGACGTGTTGCGTCATCAATCAGCCCTTTCTCAAAGGCTTTCTCACGAATCACATCAGGGTTGATGCCTTTGCCATCGTCGTGAATCTCGATCATGACCCGGTCAGCTTCTTGAGAGGCCCTGATAGTGAGTGTCCCTGTCGTTGATTTACCTTGAGCCTGACGGACCTCTGGTGACTCGATACCATGATCCAGGCTGTTGCGGACAATATGTATCAGCGGCTCAGCCAGCGATTCGATAATATTCTTATCGGCTTCGGTATCTTCACCTTCAATGATTAACTGGACGTCCTTCTCAAGGCGTCGGGAAATATCACGCACCAAACGTGGGAAGCGCATCGAAATAAATGAAAACGGCATCATGCGAATCTGCATGATGGAGTCCTGCATTTCTTCAGCGATTCTGTTCACTACCGCATATTGTTCTTTAATCTCCCGAGCCAGATCCCTGAGGCCATGTTGTTCTTCAGCGCGTTTTGCCAGGAAGGGCAGAGCATTCTTGGCAACCGTCATTTCACCGATCAGATTCATCAAGCGGTCAATCTTTTCCTGATCCACTTTGACGCTCTTCGAAGTCGTTACGGCGGGTTCGGGTTTGATCGAAGCAGGTTTTGCTTCCTGCTTTGGCTTAGACTCGACTTTAGCGGCGGCTTTGACTGGAGCGTCAGGCTCTGTCTTTTTCTCTGGCTCTTGTTCAATTTTTGGTTCGTGGCTGGCTGTGTCACCTGTTGCGCCGGCAGACTCAGTCGCTTCTTCTACTGTACTTTGTTTATCGGAGCTTTGTTCATCTGTGCTTGATTCGTCTGCTTCTGTGTCGTCGATATCCGTATTATCAACGAGCGTATTATCACTGGGATTATTTTCGGTGTCGTTTTCACTAGTATCAGAGCCACTCACTGATGCTCCAGGACCCTCACATGCGCCCGGTATGACTTCATTTATCCAGTCGGATAATGCAGTCAAGTCGCCTTCCGTAGCTGAAGCAATCGCGGTATCCAAGGGTTCAGCCATGGTTTTTAGCTCGAGGCAGGTGACGGCGTTGTGCAAGACGTTGCATGCCGCCTTAATGCGTCCTCGGGACCATTCGTCAGCAGGGTCGAACTCGAGAATACGACCTTGTGTGCGAATAATATGCTCGAACGCCTCCCTGTCCTCTTCATTGAGGCTATCCAGCTCCGCATCGAAGTCATGAGACAAGTTGGCTAGTGCACCATCGTCGCTCTGAACATCATTTTGGGTGTCGCTATCACTAACGTCGCTGCTATCTTCATCTGACTGATCGTCTTCATCTGACATGTTTTCAACGACGGTAAAGCGATAGCCGCTCAGATGCTGGTCATGGCGTAAACGCTGAGCAATGATGATTTGAGCGTCGCGTTTCTCCGTGCTTGTTGCTGTCTCTCCATCTGCAATATCGATAATCCACCGGAGAGCGCTGGCGGCTTTCAATTCACTATTAAGTAATTCCAGTGAAGTTTCCGCAATCTGACGCGCAGCATTAAGATCAGCTCCTTCAATTGCTTCACACAAGGCATCAACGGTTTCTTCGGGCAGCGCGTCTTTCTGCTCTTCGCCTTGTAGAAGAAGCAGTTGTTCGACACTCAGCTCTTCGATATCGGTTTGGTCATCTACGTAGCGAAAATGCTCACGAATCTCTTCTTCTGAAGCGTTACTCAGAAGGTGAAATGTACTTACGCACTGATAAGGATCGAGATCATTGATATCCGCATCCCGGCTTTCGCTGATTACTGTGCCCCATACCACCCCCGGTGCCATACGGGCGCTGTGGAGTGGATCATCACCTTGAAAGAAACATTCGGTAATCGGACGATAGTTTACGAGCCAAAGCGAACCACCTGCTTCGCTGTTCTGCCAGGCGTGATTCAGTTGATCGTAGGATAATTCTGCGAGTTGCTGATTTTCAGCTGGAAGACCTTTTGCTCTGGGAGGGCGGCGCTTACTGCCAGATGCTTTTTTCGTTGATTTCTTTTTGCCGGCTGTTTTTTTCGTTGTCTTAGTCGTTTTCTCTGCTGTATCCGAAGTCGCTTTTCTATCCGCATCCGCTTCACCGGACGAGGCTTCGAGATACGCTCTCAGGCTTTTTTCAAGCTGGCTGGCGAGTGCGCTGTCGGATACGGGTTCACCGTCATTTTCTTCCAGGCTGTCACAGAAGTTGCTGACGAAGTCCATGGCATCAAATAATAGATCGGTAAGTGTTTGATCCCACAAATCAGTCTGCTCACGGGCTTCTGACATGACGTCTTCACCTGCGTGAAGAACACGAGTGAGATCAGGGAACTCAAACAGCCCAGTGTTTCCCTTCAGAGTATGTACTATCCGGAAAAGCTCGTTCAGGGTAGCTTGCTTATCTTCCGCTTTTTCTACTTCTAACAGCTGCTCGCTGATGCTCTGAAGTAAATCACGGGTCTCTGACACGAATTGCTCGAGTAGTGGACTCATACGCTTTCCTCTCCCGCTAGCAGGCGCACATAGGTCATCATCTGCAGGGGTTTAATTGGCTTCACCATGTAGAGATTAGCCCCAGCAGTGAAAGCCTTAGTGTGATCCAGTTCGGCCGCTTCCGTAGACACCATAACAGCCGGTGCCTGGTCGACATCCTCAGAGCGTAATTGTCTGAGGAATTCGTAGCCGTCCATTTTGGGCATATTGATATCGACGATATACAAGTCGAATTTATTGGCGAGTGCCTTTTCCAGTGCTTCAAGTCCGTTGACCGCTTCATCAACTGTGTAACCAGCAGCCTCTAGGACATTACGGTGATACATACGCACTGTACTGGCATCATCGACGATCAGGATATTCATTTTCTAGCCTCCAGTGGTCGCTGGTATACGATGGCAGCGGGAAACTTCTTAACACGATAAAGTGGTGAGATACGGCCCATAGATTCGGTGTGGCCAAGGCAGATATATCCTCCCGGAGACATCGCCTCAAACATGTGCTCAGCGGCTACTTTTCTGGACAGGTCGTCGAAGTAAATAAGTAGATTGCGGCAGAAAATAATGTCGACGTTGCGAATACTGCGAACATCAGACGGCTCCGATAAATTGATACGAGTGAATTCCACTGCATCACGGATATCCTGATCGACCTGTTGGCCTCCGGGCACATCTTTAAAGTAGCGTCGCTTCCAGGCTGGTGGAACATTACGCACCGATCGTTCGCTGTATATGCCTCTTTTGGCTGTTTCGAGAATGGTGGTGTCAATATCGGAAGCAATCAGCTCGACATCCCATTTATCGATGCCGTCCCACTCTTCAAGCAGGTACATGGCGATGGAATAGGGCTCCTCTCCAGACGAGGAAGGTATGCACCAGATACGGATCGGTTTACGAGGATCGTGCCGCGACACCACGTCCGGTAGCATTGAGTCGATCAGGCAGCGGAACTGGTAGTCTTCCCGCATAAAGTAGGTTTCGTTCACCGTCAGCAAGTTGGTCAGGCGTTGCAGCTCTTCACCACTGGCCTGAAAGCGTAATGAGGTGAAATACTGGCGGAAGGATTCAGAGTCGGTTTCCTTAATGCGCTCCGCGACTCGCTTATCGACAAAGTAGCGCTTCGAGGAATCAAACTTGATACCTGTTTTTCGGTAAAAAAACTCAGCGAATTTATCGAACTCCTGATCGCTGATCAGCGTATTGCTCATAGCGTTCAGTCTCCGGTAATACGTTTGATGGCCAGATCTGCAGCGAACTGGATGTATGGTTCTTCATCGAATCTGTCTTTGAGTTCTTGTAGCGCTTGGGTCGATTGTTCACTACCGACTTCTCCGAGCAGGTCGACAGCAGTGGCACATACATTGATGTGCTCGTCATCCCGTATGACACCTATCAACCATTGCTCGACGTCAGGGTGGCACAGGGATTCAAGGATATTCACAGCAAAGATACGTACATCTGGGTCACTGTCGTTCAACAGACACGCCATGATGGGGGCAATCTCTTTTGGCAAATGTTTCATTGCTTCGATGGCTTCGTTGCGAAGACCCGCGTCCTCGGTGCGAAGGCAACGAACGAGGCCCTCTACGGCTTCTGAGTCGCCGACCTGAGTGAGGCTGGTCAGGATAACCTGGCGCACGGACATGTCTGTCTCGACCTCAAGCTGATCGAGCAGCATCATGGAAGCACCATCACAATGAGTGATATCCCGGGCTGCCCACCGTCTGACTGAGGCGTCGTCGGACAATAGATTTTGTCCAATCGTTTTACAGTCTTTGAGTTCGTTCTCGTCGGAACTTGCTGTTGCAATATTACTTTTCTTTAAAGCCATAAAGGTCTCCGTTTATTTTCCGACGAAATTAATAATTTCATTTGCGATTGCTTGAGCGGGGAGGACTTTACCTGCTCCACGACGCTCAATGAGCTCGGCTGGCATACCGAATACAATCGCAGTCTCTGAGCTTTCGGCGATGGTGCTGGCACCGTGATTGTGGAGTTCAGTGAAAGCTCGAGACCCGTCGTGCCCCATGCCTGTCAGAAGGATGGCGAGTACTTTCTTGGGGTCGCAGCAGCGAAGGGCGGATTTACCCAAAAGCTCAACCGATGGATGCCAGAGATATTGTTTATCTTCTGGTTTGCTGATGGCATGCAGCTGGCTCTTTCTGACGGTAAGAGTGATATCTGCATTACCGCGTCCGATATAGATGGTTCCAGACTCGAGTGCAGTCGCCTTGTCTACTTCCTCAACACGCATAGGGCACGCGCGATCCAGGCGGCTGGCCAATGACTTGGTGAAACTGGCCGGCATGTGTTGTGCAATCACGATAGGTGCGTCGAGGTTCGCAGGCAACGCAGGAAGAATATCCTCCAATGTGCGGGGCCCACCGGTACTCACGCCGATCAGCACTACTTTATCCTTCACCCCAGTTGCTTTGCCCGCGCTACTCTGGCTCTGAGGTGCTCTGGGAGTTGGGCGTGCGGTAGCAGGATTTTTTGCTAACGCACCCCTGGAGGAAGTCGATGATGGACGGATTTTTGCCTTGGTAACGGTGCGTACTTTGCGGATAAGGTCGGCTGCCACATCATCGAGTGACATGGAAATAGTCCCGCCTGGTTTTGCCACAAAATCGACCGCCCCGAGATTCAGCGCTTCGAAGGTCGCCAAAGCCCCTTTTTGCGTCAGTGATGACAGCATAATGACGGGCACAGGACGTTCGGCCATAATCAGCGACAGTGCTGAAATTCCATCCATTTCCGGCATGTTGATATCGAGCGTGACGACATCGGGTTTGAATTCGCGGTTCATCGCAACGGCTTCATTGCCGTTGCGGGCGTGACAGATAGTAAAGTCACCCTCTGATTCAAATAATTGTGTCAGATGGCGACGCATAAGCGCAGAATCGTCAACAATCAGAAGCTTCAGCATGAACTATTGTCCTCCGGCAGCAGTTTCCAGTTCTTCAGCAGATTCCTGATCGATCAAGGTGTCGGGATTAATCAGCTGAATCATACGTTTTGAGTCACGCAGGTTTGCCATACCAGAGAATAGCTCACCATGCTCCTCGGAGATTTTTGGAGAAGGTTCAACGCAGCCATCAGGCAGGCGTAATACCTCGGTTACCTGATCGACGATAAAACCAGTACGCACACCGTGTATTAAGAACACAACGATTCTTTGTCGCTCACTACGTTCTGCTGCTTCAATCTCGAGGCGGGTACGCAGATCTACGACCGGCAATACAATCCCTCTCAGGTTGATAACACCTTCAAGGAAAGCGGGCGCTTTAGGAACGCGAATCAACTCGTCAGGAATTCGTACGATTTCCTGGATGCTGGTGATGGGAACAGCGAATTCTTCGTCATCCAGCTTAAACACCACGACCTGGTTATCGTCTTCCTGTTCTTCTTCGACGTAATCGTCGTTTTCCTGTTCGATCATGCCTTCCTCCGAAATATCGTTCAGTGCATCCTGTAAATTTCCACTATCGAAAAAACGCTCGATGGAAAGAATTGAGACCAGCCTTTGGCCATTATTCAGGCGGCATATATCAGTGATATCGGACAGTTCCGATTCTTTTGCCATGGCGGGAATCAGAGCTTCGACGGTATCTTTGTTGATGCGTAATACTTCACTGACGCTATCGACAACAATGCCAATAAAGTAGCCTCCGGAGGCAACTACAATGACGCGACTTTTTTCATCTGCGTCTTTGCTTGAGAGGGCAAACATGGTACGCAAATCCACCATTGGCAGAAGCTGATCTCTGAGGTTCATCAGACCAAGAATGTGATGGGGGGAGCGCGGTACTGCGGTGATGCTCTCAGGCATCTGCACAATTTCCTTCACATCATCAATATGAATCGCGTATTCCTGATGGTCGACTGAGAAGCTGACAAGCTGAATCTCGTCGTCGTCCTCTTCGGCATCGTCATGATTCATGCTGTCGTCGATCAGACCATCAGAAAGCAGGCTGCTGTCGTTGGTCAGGTGCTCCAGGTGAGCAAACTCGTTATCCACCAGTTGCTGAAAATCCACCACCATGACCATGCTGCTGGCCGAACTATTTTTGATAACACCTTTAAGCAAAGTGGTATCGACTGAGGAGCGAATGGTGGAGGCGTCTTCCAGCTGTGACGGGTCACAATCTATGACGCTGGCAACGCGATCGACGACAAACCCAAGGGGTTGCCCCACATCGATGACGACCGCGCGCGTTGCTTCATCTGACTCAGCATCTGGAATACCAAACAGGTAGCGCAGGGACAGAATCGGCAATACTTTTCCACGCAGATTGGCAAGACCGCACAGAGAAGGAGGCGCCAGTGGCACACGGACGACATCGGGTACACGGATGATTTCTTGTACGGGATTCATCTCAACCGCGAACAACTCGTCGCCTACCTTGAACGTCACATATTGTTGACGTTCTTCTCCTTCGTTATCGTCGAACTCATTAATCTGTTCAGCCGCACTCATGGGAGGCCTCCTTATACGCTTTGCAGTTCGTCAGCCAGGGAGGCAATTTCTTCGATTGCAGATGCCAGTTCGTCGGCTCCGCGGGATTGTTGCTCTGCGGCGCTTGCTGCTTCGTCTGCGGCTTTTTCTGCCTCTTCGGAGGCGGCTGCGATTTGTTCTGACCCGCTCTTCACTTGGAGGATGGCGGATGAAATGTCGTTTGAGGCTTTAAGGATTTCGTCCGCACCTTTCTCCACGAGAAGAATTTCGCTTTCGATCTGGGTCAGGTTCGAGGTGGATACTTTCGCTTTTTCAGTTTCTTCTATCGCAGCTTCTACGATTTCATCCAGATCTGTTCCAACAGCGAAGATCTGATCCTGAACGGATTTGACCAAATCTTTAATGCGATCTGCATTTTCAGCAGAGTCTCGCGCAAGGTTACGGATATCAGTAGCCACGACCACGAAGCCTTTACCAAACTCTCCGGCACGTGCTGCTTCAATCGATCCGTTGACGGCGAGCATATTGGTCTGAATCGATACCATGGCTATGGCTTCGACGATTTTGTCGATACGACGGGAAACAATTTCGAGATCACGGACCTGTTTAATACTGGCTTGGGTCGCACTGACCGATGCTCCAATACCGTGGATTAATTCATCAACCGCCGTTTTATTTGTACCCAAGGATTCTTTGATGGCACCAATTTGTTTCTGGCTCACCGTTGCCCGTTCCTGCGCAACCTCCAGACCACGCTCAATTTCGCTGATGGCTGCGGAGGACTCTTCGGTCGCAGCTGCGGCAGTTTGCGAGCCGAGACGAATCTGCTCAATAGCGGTCATAATTTGTGTTGAAGCGCGATTAATTTCCTGGACTGCGGAGGATAATTCTTCAGCGCTGGAAGCAACTTCTTCTGCACTCTTTGCAACGTCGGTAGAATTTCGAAGGTCGTCAGCGAGATCGAACAGACTCTGAGACGCTCGCTCACATTCACTGAGAGCCTGGCTTTGTTCATTGACGGTTTTCGCAGATTCCTCTGCAGCGGCTGATTGTTCCTCTGCTGCCGTTGCAATGTCCTCGATGCCTTTTAAAGCCTGCTTGGCTGCCACGCTGGACTGCGACGCTCCGCTGGCAATTTCTTGGGTGCCGTCGACGATCTCGGTCATGTTGTCGCGGATACCGGTCAACTGGTCGCGGATTACATGACCTTTTTCCACTTCCTGCTCGACCTGCTCTGACGACGTCTTGATTCCGTCTGCAATACCCCGAACTTCGTGTTGGATCTGTTTTACTAGCGTCTGAATTTCGTTTGCGCTTTGCTCTGAGGTTTCTGCGAGTGTGCGCACCTCATCCGCGACGACTGCAAAACCTTTACCATGTTTGCCAGCGCGTGCAGCTTCGATCGCGGCGTTGAGTGCCAGCAGGTTGGTTTGATCCGCAATGCGAACGACGGCCTTCACGATATCGCCGATGTTGGCGGCCTGTTTCTCGAGTTCAGACACTTTCTCAACTGAATCAGCCTGTCGGCTCGCTGCCTCGCGCACATTGGCAACGAGGCTGTCGATTTTAGTGCTGGTTTCGCGAACAACACTCGTGAGGGCCTCGCATCGGGTCCGGGAGTCTTCAGCATTGGTTAACTGCGATGAAATAGAGCTGTTGACCTGGTTGAATGCGGCTAACGATTCTTGTGATGCACCGCTCATTTCTTCTGCGGTTACCGCGATCTGATCGGACGCACTCTGGAGTTGTTGACTGGCGGCTGCGGCTTCAGTGATACCGGAGGAGAGCTGCCCGGTTGCGGCTGCAATACGTTCGGCAGCCTGTTGTTGTTTTGCCAGAGTTCTGGCCCGGCGGCGCTTCGCCTCTGCTTCTTTCGCAACGTTAGGGTCGACTGAGCTCTCGGCTGTTTTCGCGCTGGAATTCTGAGGTTTCTTCACAAGTGCCATATGCATGTCCTGCTTCAGTTGGTGGGTGCAGCGCCTTTAAGTCGGGTGGGTGCAGCACGGCCTGTCTTTAAACAGCAGGCCTGATGGAACAGTGGTATTTGTCTTTTCGGGCCTGATCATTAAAAACGATAGACAGGGTCGGTGGGTTGTCAAAGAAACGCGTACTGATTCCGGAAGAGGGTATTTGCAGCAAATGGAACAATAAGAAAGCGCAAGGTCACTTTGTTTTATTTCATTACGTGCGGATGTAAGCCTTTGTAACGCTTTCTAAAAAGTCAGGATGGTTAATTCCTTATTGGTATTAGTACGATTATTTTTAGGTCGATAACATATATTTAGCGGAAAAATCTGCCCTGGTTTGGTTACATTTCGCCAACGCAGCCTTTTTCGATTCAGAGTCTCCGACCAAAGTGAGACTGAGTTCCGAGTTGAAGAAACTCACACATGGGATAGTTGTCCTAAGGACATATAAAGTCATGAAAGTCACTCGCGAGCCTCGTTATTGACGCCACAGCGACGCGGAGCGGACAGAAGGTAGGGAGCGGGGCGGACCGACTGCACGGAACCTGAATCATACACGATCAGTTTTCGTGATTTATCAGTCGATCCTCCGTGAGTGAGTGTTTTCTCAGACTTTATCTATACTGATTCGAGCACATGCCCAAGGTCAGGAGCCCAGCTGATGGATGATCAGATCTACACCAACGATGCAGATCCCCAGGAAACCAAAGAGTGGGTGGACGCAATCCACTCTGTTATCCGCGCAGAAGGACTCGAAAGAGCCCACTTCCTTATTGAACGTATCGCCGAGCGCGCCACCCGAGACGGGATGCCGCTGCCATACGCGCTGAACACGCCATACCGAAACACGATTCCGCCCGAAAAAGAAGCGCCGATGCCGGGTGACCTCTTTATGGAGCGCCGTATCCGCTCGTTGGTGCGTTGGAACGCGCTGGCTATGGTGTTGCGTGCAAACAAAGAGGGCGCTGGCGATTTAGGCGGTCATATTTCCAGTTTTGCCTCCAGTGCGACTCTGTACGATGTGGGTTTTAACCATTTTTTCCGTGCACCGAATGCCGACAGCGAACAGTCGCCTTTGGGGGATCTGATCTACTACCAGGGTCATGTTTCCCCGGGCATTTATGCGCGCAGTTATCTCGAAGGACGCTTTGACGAGCACGATTTAGAGCGCTTCCGTCAGGAGGCTCTAGCACCGGGCCTATCGTCCTATCCACACCCGAAACTGATGCCGGACTACTGGCAGTTCCCAACCGTATCGATGGGGCTTGGGCCATTGCAGGCAATTTATCAGGCGCACTTTATGCGTTACCTGTCTGCCCGTGAACTGGTACCACGTAAGGGACGGAAAGTGTGGGCGTTCCTGGGTGATGGCGAATGTGATGAGCCAGAAACACTGGGTGCGATTGGCCTTGCAGGGCGCGAGAAGCTTGAGAATCTTATTTTCGTTATTAACTGCAACCTGCAACGACTGGATGGTCCAGTGCGTGGTAACGGTAAGATTATTCAGGAATTGGAAAGCCAGTTCCGTGGTGCAGGCTGGAATGTGATTAAGGTCGTGTGGGGGCGTCACTGGGACCCTCTGCTTGCGAAAGATCGTAAGGGCCTGCTGCAGAAGCGTATGGACGAAACCGTCGACGGCGAGTACCAGAACTACAAAGCGAAGGGTGGCAAATACACCCGCGAGCATTTCTTTGAAAAGTATCCAGAGCTGAAAGATCTGATCAAAGATTTAAGCGATGAAGATATTTTCAAACTGAACCGCGGCGGCCATGATCCATATAAGGTGTTCGCTGCCTATCACGAGGCTGTGAACCACAAAGGTCAGCCGACCGTTATTCTTGCTCATACCGTCAAAGGTTATGGCATGGGTGGTGAGGCCGAAGGTCAGAACCAGGCGCACCAGGTTAAAAAACTGGATGTCGAGAGCCTGAAAGCCTTCCGGGATCGTTTCGGTATTCCGATTCGGGATGAAGATCTTGAACACCTGCCATTCTACCGGCCGCCTGCCGATAGCCCCGAAATGACCTACATGCGTAAACAGCGCGAGAAGTTGGGCGGTAGCTTACCGGTGCGGACGGAGAACTGGCAGGCACTGACTGCCCCTGAACTGTCCTTCTTCCAGGCTCAGCTGGATGGAACCGGCGAGCGTGAGATTTCCACGACTATGGCCTTTGTTCGTATTTTGTCTCAGGTGATTAAAGACAAGAATATGGGCGATCGTGTCGTGCCTATCGTTCCCGACGAAGCCAGAACATTTGGTATGGAAGGGATGTTCCGACAGATGGGAATTTACTCATCGGAAGGCCAGCTTTACGAGCCGGTCGATCAGGGGCAGGTGATGTACTACCGCGAGGATAAGAAAGGCCGCATCCTTGAGGAAGGCATTAACGAAGCCGGTGCGTTCTCTGCCTGGATGGCGGCGGGCAGCTCGTACAGCACCAATGGCTTGGCCATGATTCCATTTTATATTTATTACTCCATGTTCGGCTTTCAGCGCATTGGTGATTTCGCCTGGGCTGCGGGTGATATGCAGTGTCAGGGTTTCCTTATTGGCGCTACGTCCGGACGGACGACTCTCAATGGTGAGGGATTGCAGCACCAGGACGGGCACAGCCACTTACTTGCGTCGACGATTCCAAACTGTATTTCGTACGACCCAACCTACGCCTACGAAATGGCCGTGATTGTTCAGGACGGCCTCAAGCGGATGTATGAGAAGAAAGAAAAGGTTTTCTATTACATCACCTCACTGAACGAAAACTACGCCCACCCGGCTATGCCAGAAGGCGTTGAAGAGGGTATCCGTCGTGGTATTTATCGTTTACGCGAGTCGTCCGGCACCGACAAACCCATTCAGTTGCTCGGCTCAGGCTCGATACTGCGACAGGTTGAACAGGCTGCGGAATGGCTGAATGAAAAAGGTATTGCGGCTAGTGTCTGGTCGGTGACTTCCTACAACGAACTGCGTCGCGATGGTATGGCGTGCGAGCGTGAAGCAATCCTTTCTGCGGGCGAGCGCAAGCCAGAGCCGTATGTCACTACTCAGCTGAAACAGAGCGAGGGTCCTGTGGTATCGGCCACCGATCACATGAAAGCGTACTCCGATCAGATTCGCCCGTATGTTCCGGAAGGACGAAGCTATCAGGTGTTAGGTACAGATGGTTTTGGCCGCAGCGACACGCGTGAAGCCTTGAGACGTTTCTTCGAAGTGGACTGGCAGCACATCGTCTGGGCCGCTGGTTATGAGTTGGTAAAAGAGGGGACATTGGCGCTTGATACTCTGGAAAGTTGGAGATCAGAGCTGTCCATTGATGCGTCTAAACCAGATCCGCTATACAGCTAAGGACGGAACCGATGACAACATTGAAAATTCCTGATTTAGGTGGCTCAAGCAACGTTGAAGTGATTGAGGTGCTGGTTAATCCCGGCGACTCCGTCGAGCAAGAGCAGGCGTTGATCGTCCTGGAAACCGACAAGGCGACGATGGAAATTCCGGCTGAAACCGCCGGTACCGTGTCGAACGTACTGATCAAAGTCGGCGACAAGGTCAGTCAGGGCGATGAATTTATTGAATTGAGCAGTGACACTGCCAGCCCCGTCAATCAAGCACAGTCCGGGCAAGGGACTGACGAGCAAGGTGCTGACGAAAAGTCTGAAGCACAGGGCGAAGTCGAAAAAGCGGCCGAGACAACACAGCCCGCATCAGAATCAGCAAAACAGGGCGAAGCGACGTCAGTAACCGTTTCTATCCCTGATCTGGGTGGTTCGAAAGATGTTGAGGTGATTGAAGTCTCGGTGCGCGCTGGCGAAGATATTGATGGTGAGCAGACCATCATCACGCTGGAGACAGATAAGGCCAGTATGGAAATTCCGGCTGGGGTTTCTGGGACTGTCGAAGAAATTCTGGTGAAAATGGGTGATAAAGTCAGTGAAGGTGACCCTATGGTGGTGGTGAAAACCGCTGCGTCCTCTGCTGCATCTTCGTCTGAGTCTTCATCACAGCCTACGTCTGCCTCAGCGTCTGTGCCTACTGCGTCTATGCCTACGGCATCGGCATCTACTGCAACCACTCCGCCGACTACAGCACCTGCTGCGGCATCTGGAGCTAACGCTCAAGCGACTGGCAATGTGAGTTCGCCCTCCAAGCACATTCATGCTGGCCCTGCAGTACGTAAGCTCGCCCGTGAGTTTGGCGTAGATCTGGCCGTGGTCCCCGGATCTGGTCCGAAAGGGCGGGTCGTCAAAGAGGACGTTCAGGCCTTCGTTAAAGAGCGTGTGAACGGTCCTGTAGCCGCAGGTGGCTCAGGTATTCCTGCTGTACCCGAAGTCGATTTTTCACAGTTTGGACCGATAACGACTGAATCTCTGAATAATATTAAACGAGCGACGGCCCGGGCCATGACGACAGCCTGGCTGAACGTCCCGCAGGTGACTCAGTTTGATCAGGCGGATATCACCGATCTGGAGGCCTTCCGGAAAGCGCAGAATGCGCAGGGTGACGTTCGTTTCTCGATCGTTCCTTTCGTGCTGAAAGCCATTGCGAAACTGCTTCACGACTTCCCGACTTTCAATGCATCACTCTCTCCTGATGGCGAATCCTTGGTTATGAAGGGCTACGTCCACATTGGCGTTGCCGTTGATACGCCAAAAGGATTGCTGGTGCCCGTGATTCATGACGTTGATAAAAAGTCGGTTACAGAAATCACACAAGAACTGGGCAACAAAGCCGCCCTGGCCCGCGAAGGTAAACTATCTTTAAAGGACATGCAGGGAGGTTGCTTCAGCCTGTCCAGTCTGGGCGGAATTGGTGGTACTGCATTTACCCCCATCGTGAATCCGCCAGAGGTGGCCATTCTTGGACTCTCACGGTCTGAGATGAAACCGGTCTGGAACGGTACTGAATTTATACCTCGCTTAATGTTGCCACTGTCTCTTTCGTACGATCACAGGGTTATTGACGGCGCCGAAGCGGCGCGTTTCAGCCAAAGGCTGGTCAGTTACCTGGAAGATATGAGGCAGATTCTGATGTAGTTTTATGGGGAGTCGATCTATGTTCAGGTCACTGATGCTGCCAGGTATCAAATTTATGGGGCGCTTAAGTTACGCGTCTAAATTCAGCCTTATCAGTTTCCTGTTTCTGGTTCCGCTCGTCATACTAAGCGGTCAGGTTTTCCTGGCTGCTTTTGATTCAATGAAAAAAACGGAAAAAGAGATTAACGCAGTCCAGTCTGTTGAATCTCTCCTCTCCTTCGCTCGCGAACTCGAGATTACCCGAGATATATCTGCAGCTGCCGTGATCCAGAGTGACGCAGCGCTGAAAGACGAAGCCACACGACTTATCGGACAGCTGCCCGGTAAAACAGACACGCTACTGTCTAGCCTCAGTGACGATACCCTCATCACCGCTATTGAAGAGTGGCGAGCGCAGTACCTTCGGCATTTCAGCATTGTTGGCGAGCAACGTCAGCCTGCATTCCTTGATCAGTTTAATTTTTTCCAAACAAACATTGATGAGATCTACCTGACCGCGCGTCAGTACGCTCAGTCCTCTGGTCTGACACTTGATTCAGACGATACCATTCAGCGCCTGACCTCGACCTTACTGGTGGATTTACCCGCTATCGAGCGTGCTGCCGGGCTGGGACATTCTGCGGGTATTTACGCGTTTGCAGAGCAATATCTGCAATCATCCACATACGATCTGATGAATCTGATTTATGACGAAATACTCGCAGCAGAGCAGAGCACAGAATTAGTTATGGCGAACGCCGAGGTAACGGGCGACGGCACTCTGTCAGGCAATGCCAGCAGCGTACTGACCTTCCTTGAAGACCTGCGCATGACCTTAGACGAAGAAGTCATCATGGCGGCGTCGATTGAACGTTCATGGCAGGATTTCCATCAGTATTACAAAGAGTCCTCAAGTGCTTTTACAGATTTGCGTGGTAACGCATTTCCATTATTGCTAACCCGGCTTAACGACAGACTCTCCGCGCAGACCAGCAGGGTATTTACGCTTGTGACCGTACTTCTGGTGACTCTCTCGATTATTGTTTATCTCTACTTGTCCTTCTTTATGTCAGTGAGAGCCACCATTAAAAACTTCACCCGCACAGCCGGTGTCATCGCGGAAGGCGATTTTACACAGCACATTGAGGTGGTAGGTAACGATGAAATGGGACAGTTACGCGATGCATTTAATCAGATGATCGATAACATTCGACAAACGCTGTCTACAGTAAAAGCGTCTGCCTCTGAAGTTGGAAAAAACGTATCGGATGTTGAATCGATTGCCGACCGCAGCAGACAGGCAGTGGCTGTTCAGTTAAGCCGTACTAATGAAGTCAGCACCACGATTGAAGAAGTGGCTGAAAGTGCGGCTGACGTCAGTCGACTTGCGGAGGAAGCTGAGCTTGCCGCTCGATCCGGTCAAGGCAAGTCCGACGAGGCGGGCAAAGTGGTTACTCGTGTGATGGGAGAGGTCGGACGTTTATCTGACGAGATGGAAAACTCAATGGCAGCGGTAAATCGTTTGGCTGATAACTCCAGTAGTATTAGCTCTATTCTTGAAACGATTAAAGGCATCGCGGAGCAGACTAATCTGTTGGCCCTGAATGCCGCCATTGAGGCAGCACGTGCTGGAGAGCAGGGACGAGGCTTTGCCGTTGTAGCTGATGAGGTGCGTACACTAGCAAGTCGGACACAAGGCTCTGCGCAGGAAATTGAGACGCTGATCAGTGATGTACAGGACAATATTGTTAAGGCAGTAGATACCATGCGGGTCAACCGGGACATGGTTGATGCGACTGTGAAAAACTCAGTACAGGTGAGTGACACCCTAGCGGAAATTCAGCAGAGCATGGGTGACATTCAGCAGCGGACAGACCGTATTGCCGGAACGGCAGGTCAACAGAGCGAAGCGGCGTCGCGCTTACGCACGAACCTTTCTGAAATTCGCAGCAGTGGCGAGGAAACATCTCGCAACGCAGAAGGTACGGTCCAGGCCGTTGCAAAAGCCCGTTCAATTGCTGAGGCACTGGGAAGTAATGTAGGCCAGTTCAAGGTGAACTGACGAAGCAGGACAATTACCGCCGGGTTGTACCGGTAAGCTTCATTTCGTTTAGTCGTTAGCGTTACACTCTGTCCGTCGCTGTTCTCTATAGCGATGCTCAGAGTGTTTTTGTTTCAGGCGGCTTTATGGAAGATCTCATTATTATCGGACTGCGCATGCTCGAACGCCTGATGGTCGTTGGGTTTGGGGGCATGTCGATCTATCTCGGGTATAAACTGTTTTTTCATTTACCCAATCAAACTGATCAGAACGGCGAAATAGAGCTGCCGGGCATCAAAGTTGTGCTGTCTCGCGTTGGTCCGGGCGTATTCTTTCTTGTTTTTGGTGCATTTATCCTTATTACCAATTTACATCAGGGGATAGAAACCACCCGTCAATACTCGCCGGATTCTGCAGTGGCCACTGATGAATCTGGAACAGCAAGTTCTGGGAAAGAGGGCTCTGGTGAAGATAGCTTCGGAGCAAATAACGTTCATCTCGATTCTGATGCGCTGGCCTCGCGACAAGACACGGAAATTCGTCGGTTTGCCGGTGCAATCCCCGTGTTTCCCGAATCCTCATCCGAAAAAGTTGAACCTGAGCCTTCAATACAGGCACGACATGCTGCCATAGAATCTGTGGGTGAGATGAATTGCATAGGCCATCAACTTGCTCGTTATGAGCAGATGACACTTCAACGTGAGAATCTCATTTATCAGGCGAATACTCGTCTTCTTCTCAGCGTGTGGGATCACGAAACCTGGGGCGATACCAGACAGTTAACTGCACCTGATATACCTGTGACTGAAACGGAATTAAGCGAGGTATTGAATTATGTTAGCGGGAATTGTCAGTACTGATCGAAACTTCCCCGGACGTTTTACGTTTCTGCTCAGTGTCTTTTTTTTATTACAGATAGTGACTGGCCATGTGCAAGCCCAACTGTATTCTGAGCAGGCACTCAAACGCATTGAAACCGTGTACGGAGCAAATATACGCGGTGTGTTGTATGAGGATGTTGCTCCCTATCTGACGACCTCAGAAGCGGAGTCTCTATCTCAGATTACGCTTACTTTTCCCTATCCTGACCCTGAGTATAAATCTCAGAAAGTGGGACCCCGGCCCCCTGATGTTTTTGGATTCAGTATGAATCTGGATACGGGGGTGATGCGATTTCCTCTGGAGGCGATTAAGTTCTTTGACGATCTGGCGCTTGCATTTGCATGGTATGAACATCAGCAGAAAGACCCAACACCCATAGCGGAATACGTTGTCCGACTTCATGCTGGTAATGCCCCGGCAGGCACGCCTTTGTCTGTTCTGAATGTTCCTGAAGACGCTTGGAAACAGAGTGCATATGTGGACGATGTTTCCCAAAAGACATTGAAGTCAGGGCTCACATTTCTGCTGCTTCATGAGCTTGCTCACTGGCATTTTAATCACCAGTCTTATGACGAGATTACTCATGGTGCAGCTCAGCAACAGGAGACGAGGGCCGATGCGTTTGCACTAGACGTGATGGCCAGAATGAAGACCCCTCCCTACGGAATGGTGATCTGGTTTCTTGCGACGTCGTGGGTTACTTCAGATCGTGCTACGACTCATCCTTTGAGTTCCGATCGGCTCGTGGCCATTGCAGAGTCCTTAGAGGAGAGGCCCTCGCGGTTTATTTCGTTTGAGAATCGCAATACGTTGAAAGAGGCCGATATTCGCGAACTGGCATTGGATATTCGCCATATTGCCAGTCAATAGAAACAAAAAACCCGGCAAAAGCCGGGTTTTCTGCTCACTCACTGCGTTCAGGCAGTTCGTGGTTCTGTCGTGACGACAAAATTGCCGTACTCCAGTGTACCTTCATCATAATCTGCAGACTTCAGTTCAGAGCGGTCAGCAAAGTAGTTCTGATTAAGCTTCCACGGCTTTTCCATGCCCTGACGCGGCAAAGTGTGCGCCATACGTGCAATGTAGCCTGATTGCATATCAACAAACGGACGCGTTTCCATCTGTCCATGTTTATTAACAGGCGTCGCTTCACGTGCGCCAATGTGATCCATATGCTTCATCAGGCCGCAGAACCACTTAGCCAGCATGTCTGCTTTCAACGTCCATGACGCATTGGTATAGCCGAAAATCATGCCGAAATTCGGAATGTCTTCAAACATGACACCGCGATAGCTCATCTTCTCTGGCATCGGGATTTCCTGACCGTCCATCGTCAGCTTCATATTGCCCAGCAACTGAATTTTCAATCCAGTAGCGGTAATGATGATATCGGCTTCCTGAACTTTACCGGACTTGAGAAGAATACCGTTTTCCACAAAACGATCGATGTGGTCGGTTACCACGTCTGCTTTACCAGCTTTAATTGCTTTGAACATGTCACCGTTCGGCACAGCACAGAGACGCTCGTCCCAAGGTGCGTACTTAGGAGTAAAGTGAGACATATCAAAGTCTTTCGGGAGCTGGCTGGATACCTGCTTCTGCAGGATCTTGCGGGCAAGGCCCGGGAATTTCTTACAGAAGTGATAGATTGCCAGAGTAATGGAAACGTTGCGGCCACGGGTAATTTTGTAGGCCCATTTTTCCGGCATGATCTTACGCATAAGCTGAATCATCGGATCTGTCTGTGGTACCGACAGAACATACGATGGTGAACGCTGCAGCATGGTTACTTTCGCAGCTTTGTCTGTCATCGCTGGTACCAATGTGACCGCGGTTGCACCAGAACCGATAACGACGACTTTTTTACCGCTGTAGTCCAGATCTTCAGGCCAGAACTGCGGGTGCAGGATCTGTCCTTTAAAATCGTCGCGACCGTCGAAGTCAGGGGTAAAGCCTTCGTTGTAGTTGTAGTAGCCAGTACAGCTCAGTAAGAACTGCGAGCGATAAATACGTGTTTCACCATCGACTTCGACAGTGACAGTCCACATGGAGTCTTTAGTTGAATAGTCCGCGCCAACTACTTTGTGACTGAAACGGATATGATCTTCTACTTTGTTTTCTGCTGCAGCTTCGCGGATGTAATTGCGGATATCGTCACCGTCCGCGATGCCTTTTTTGTTAACCCATGGCTTGAAGTCATAGCCCAGAGTGTACATGTCAGAGTCAGAGCGAATACCAGGGTAACGGAACAGATCCCAGGTACCGCCAATGGCCTGACGACCTTCAAGAATGGCAAACGATTTTCCCGGGCATTCTTTTTTCATATGGCAGCCCGCGCCGATACCTGACAGACCAGCGCCAATAATGAGGAGGTCAAAATATTCGTTTGTCTGAGACATAGTCACACCTGTTGTTATCGTGATTTTCCACTACGTAAGGGTAGTTGCTTGTGGGAATTCGTCATTCCGTTGTGCTACTGACCCATACGTGTCATCGGTTGATGGTCATTAATTTGTCTTAATTACGCAGTAGGGGAAAGGTGTTTGCCTGACACAAATCCGTGGTTTAGTGACGAAATCGACGTGACTGGTGTGTTCAGGCACCGAAGAATAGAGCGTCAATAGCTTGTAAGGCCCATGATAGCTGGCTTTCGCGGGTTGGCCGCTATTGTCAGGGGACTGTCCGCTAGTGTTTGTTTGTGAGTGGTTACTATCGCTACGGCAAAGAGAAATCGGTATTGGCTTTTTGGTAGTTCTTAGCTATTTGTTTCGGTTCTTTGATAACTTTTATGTATTGTCTGTCTTTGCGTAGACCTGAATAACATTAAACACTGGCTCTACGGTCAGGGTGGTTTAACGTCAGAGGGGCTTTATCCAGTTTGATTTTGATATGGTTCCGGCAGCCGAAAATTCGATTCCTTCACTCTCCAGACGCTGGCGTTGCGTTTTATAACCCTCAGAGCCCGCAGGAAAGCTGATGCGTCGACTGGCATTGACGACCCGGTGCCATGGCAGTCGTGTGTCATCGGGCAGGGATGACAGTGTTTTCCCAACCCAGCGCGCACGGCCCGGAAGGCCAGCGAGCTCGGCGAGGTAGCCATAGGATATGACTTTGCCAGCCGGGATGGTGCTTAGCGCAAGATAGAGTTTGTCTTCAGGGGTTGTCATTTGTCTTTTGCCCCGCGCGTTTTGCCTTCTGCAGGCGGGGCTTGTGCGTCAGTTGGTTGGTTATCCGATCGAAAGTGGATGCTCCGGTCAGATCCGCAGAGCACCATCTACTTCGATCACGCGGCCCGAGACATACTCGTTCTCTAACAGGAACACGACTGCATGTGCAATCTCTTCGGGTGTGCCCATGCGCTCTGCCGGAATGCCAGAACATATCATTTCCAGTGTTTCCGGGCGCATGCCTGACGTCATCTCAGTAGAGATAAAGCCGGGGGCAATCGCATTCGAGCGGATATTGTAGCGGGCCAGCTCTTTTGCCCAGGTGACCGACATAGCGGCCACGCCTGCCTTCGCCGCAGAGTAGTTGGTTTGACCGACATTACCTGCACGGCTGATGCTGGATATGTTGATCAGGCAGCCGGGCTCCTTGTTTCTCACCATGTGGCTGGCGGCTTCACGGCCACACAGGAATACGCCTGTCAGGTTTACATCAATCACCGTCTGCCAATGGCTCAGACTCATTGTGATGATTTCATCGTTCTTCGATTTTACAAACAGGCCGTCGCGTAATACGCCAGCGTTGTTGATCAGGCCATGAATCCCACCGAAGTCGGCGTTAATGGCGTTGAAGGTTGAAACCACAGAGTCTTCGTTAGCGACATTGCACTCATATTGTCTGGATTCACCGCCCAGAGCAGAGATTAACCGCTGGGTTTCCTGCATGGCTTCAGCGTTGAGATCTATGATGGCAATGCGTGCGCCTTTTTTGGCGAGTTCGACCGCCATGGTGCGTCCAAGGCCTTGTCCTGCGCCGGTGATGGCGATGGTGTGTCCATGAATATTCATGAGGAACTCCGGGAGAGGTGAGTGCCCAGAGAGTATAGCGGTTCGCTGTCAGGCCTTGCAGGCACTGACAGCTCTGTCCGCTTTGCCGGAGGGATTACTTCTTACTGTATTCCAGCTCTTTGGCGGTAATACGGCTGGCGCGCAGTGACAGCCAGTCGCGGAAGTAGTTTTGATGCAGCTTCCAGGCGCCACGGGTACCTTGCTTCGGAAGTTGATCTTTGACGCGGGAGATATAACCGGAACTGAGATCGATAAAGGCCTTTTTCGGCATCGATGGATCACGGTTTACAGGGACAACGGCGTCGTAACCCTTATCGTCCATATGATTGATGACGCGGCAGAAGTAGTCAGCAATCAGGTCTGCCTTCAGCGTCCAGGAGGAGTTGGTGTAACCAAAGACCATCCCGGCATTCGGAATACCTTCAAACATGACGCCGCGATAGCTCATCTTGTCTGTCACATCGAAAGGTTGGCCGTCGATCGATACGGCGATCTTACCCAGTACGACTACTTTCAGACCTGTTGCCGTGATAACGATGTCGGCTTCCAGCTTGTTACCAGACTTGAGTTGAATACCGTCTTCAACGAAGCGCTCAATATGATCAGTCACCACATCGGCTTTGCCTTTGTGGATGGCTTTGTACAGGTCGCCGCCCGGCACTGCACACAGACGCTCATCCCACGGGTTGTACTTTGGAGTGAAGTGGGACATGTCGAAGTTTTTCGGCAGGATCTTCTTGTTGAAATTGAAGATGAATTCCCGAGCCTTCTGAGGGAAGCGCTTACAGTAGTTATAAAACGCCATGGTCAGCATGATGTTACGGCTGCGAATAATGCTGTAGACGAAACTCTCCGGCATAAATTTACGCAGTCGGATAGCCAGCTTGTCCTTGCTGGGAACCGGAATGATGTACGTTGGTGAACGCTGCAGCATGGTAATGCGTTCGACCTCGCGGGACATAGACGGAATCAGCGTTACGGCTGTTGCCCCTGATCCGATTACGACCACTTTCTTATCTTTGTAGTCCAGATCTTCAGGCCAGAACTGTGGATGAATAACCTGGCCAGTGAAGTCGTCACGCCCTTCGAAATCTGGCGTAAATCCTTCGTCATAATCGTAGTAGCCGGTACAACCCATCAGATACTTCGCGGTGTAGACGCGCGTTTCACCGTCAACTTCAGATGTCACTGTCCAGAGCTTGTCACGGGTACTCCAATCGGCCGTTTTTACTTTATGACCGTAGCGGATTTTTTCGTCGACCTTGTGCTCGGCAGCAGCGTCGCGGATGTACTGGCGGATATCGCCGCCATCGGCAATACCTTTGTCACTGGTCCATGGCTTGAAGCGATAGCCCAGAGTGAACATATCCGAGTCAGAGCGGATTCCTGGGTAACGGAAGAGGTCCCAGGTGCCGCCAATGGCGTCTCGGGCTTCCAGAATGGCAAACGTTTTTCCGGGGCACTTTTTGCTCAGATGACACGCGACACCAATCCCAGAAAGGCCGGCGCCAGCAATCAATACGTCGAAATGTTCAGTTGCCATTTTTTACTCCAATTATTATCTGACGCGGGCACTATCCGTTGTGTAAGCATCAAATAGTAGGGCAAAAAAGGACAAAATGCGGGCGAAGATGACACAGCGCAGGTCCGGACTTCGAGTGTCAGAGGTACCCGGAAGGGTTGTATTTGACGGATTGGCCCCAACATCAGGAATCAACGACAACGGGAGTACTACGTGCCTTTATTGATTATTTTTATTCTTGTTCCCATGGCCGAGCTGGCTGTGCTGATCAAAGTTGGCAGTGCAATTGGTGTGCTGTGGACACTCGCATTGATCTTTCTGACCGCCATCATTGGTGTTCATCTTTTGCGTCAGCAAGGCCTGGCGACCCTGATGAAAGCAAATGAACGCATGCAGCAGGGTGCGTTACCTGCGCAGGAGCTGGCCGAGGGCTTTCTGTTAGCGCTGGCGGGTGCACTGTTGCTGACGCCCGGCTTCCTGACCGATGCTTTCGGTTTCAGCCTGTTGATGCCTGGTGTACGGGGTACCATGGCTCAGTCCATTATGAAGCGCTTTAAGCCTCAGGTTATGAACCCTTTTGAGCAGTCGGGTGGCCAGCCAGGTGGGCAGGGCAGCCCGTTTCAGCAGCGCCCCGGATCGGATGATCGCCGTGGCGGTGATGTGATTGAAGGCGACTATAAAAGAGAAGACTGAGCTACGCGGAGAGAGAAGACTGAGCTACGCGTAGCGAGAAGACTGAGTTGCGCGGAAAGAGGGCGCGGCTGAAAAAGTTTGCGAAGGGGTGTTGAAAATGAAAACCACACCCCAATAAACAAAACCACACAGATTTTGGGGCCGCCTGACCAGTGCTAACGCTGGCAGCGGGGTTTCATAACACGCAACTATTGCATACACATTGGAGAGAACTTCAAATGAAAATCCGTCCTTTACACGATCGCGTCGTAGTTCGTCGCAAGGAAGAAGAGCAAACCACAGCTGGCGGTATTCTCCTGCCAGGCGCTGCGGCTGAGAAGCCGAACCAGGGTGAAGTGGTTGCCGTCGGTAATGGCCGAGTGCTTGATAACGGTGATGTGCAGGCACTGGCTGTGAGCGTAGGGGATATCGTTGTGTTTGGTAAATATTCAGGTTCCAACACAATCACCGTAGACGGCGAAGAACTGCTGATTCTCAACGAAAGCGAAATCTATGGTGTGATCGAAGGCTAATTGTCATCGCCTTCTGATCCTTCAACTCAACGAATTCAAAGGAAATTATCATGGCAGCAAAAGAAGTTAAGTTTGGTAATGACGCACGCAGCAAGATGCTGGACGGCGTAAACATTCTGGCAGACGCAGTAAAAGTGACTCTGGGACCTAAAGGTCGCAACGTTGTTCTGGACAAAGCCTTTGGTGGTCCAACCATCACCAAAGACGGCGTATCTGTAGCGAAAGAGATTGAGCTCGAAGACAAATTCGAGAACATGGGCGCACAGATGGTTAAAGAAGTTGCCTCCCAAGCAAACGATCAGGCAGGTGACGGCACCACTACCGCGACTGTACTGGCTCAGGCCATTGTTAACGAAGGTCTGAAAGCCGTAGCGGCGGGTATGAACCCAATGGATCTGAAGCGCGGTATCGATAAAGCGACCGCAGCAGTGGTAGAAGCGCTGAAAGGACAGGCCAAGCCATGTGAAGACAGCAAAGCCATCGCTCAGGTTGGTACCATCTCTGCTAACTCTGACGAAACTGTCGGTACTATCATTGCAGAAGCAATGGAAAAAGTAGGCAAAGAAGGCGTTATTACTGTTGAAGAAGGCAAAGGCCTGACTGACGAGCTCGACGTGGTAGAAGGTATGCAGTTCGACCGCGGTTACCTGTCTCCATACTTCATCAACAACCAGGAAAAAATGGTTGCTGAGCTGGAAAATCCTCTGCTGTTGCTGGTCGACAAGAAGATCGACAACCTGCAGGAACTGATTCCTGTTCTGGAAAACGTTGCCAAATCAGGCCGTCCACTGCTGATCATCGGTGAAGATGTTGAAGGTCAGGCACTGGCTACTCTGGTTGTGAACAACCTGCGCGGTACGTTCAAAGTCGCTGCAGTGAAAGCACCGGGCTTCGGTGACCGTCGTAAAGCTATGCTGCAAGACATCGCTATCCTGACCGGTGGTCAAGTGATCTCTGAAGAAGTCGGTATGTCTCTCGAGACAACCACACTTGATATGCTGGGTACCGCCAAGCGCGTTGTTATCAGCAAAGAAAACACTGTGATCGTTGACGGCGCTGGTTCTCAGCAGGACGTAACAGCACGTGTTGAACAGATCCGTGCAGAAATGGAAGCATCGACTTCTGATTACGACAAAGAAAAACTGCAAGAGCGCGTGGCCAAGCTGGCTGGCGGTGTCGCAGTTATCAAAGTCGGAGCAGGCTCCGAAGTTGAAATGAAAGAGAAGAAAGACCGTGTCGACGACGCTCTGCACGCTACTCGTGCAGCGGTAGAAGAAGGTGTCGTTGCCGGTGGTGGTGTTGCTCTGGTACGCGCTCTGACTCAGGTTGCTGTTGAAGGTGACAACGAAGATCAGAACGTCGGTATCGCTCTGGCACTGCGTGCTATGGAAGCGCCGATCCGTCAGATCGCTGGCAACGCAGGTGCCGAAGGTTCAGTTGTTGTTGATAAAGTGAAAGCAGGCGAAGGCTCTTTCGGTTTCAACGCCGCGACTGGCGAATACGGCGACATGATTGCCATGGGTATTCTCGATCCAGCAAAAGTAACCCGTTCATCTCTGCAGGCTGCAGCATCTGTTGCTGGCCTGATGATCACCACCGAAGCCATGGTTGCGGAGATTCCGCAGGATGCGCCTGCTGCTCCTGACATGGGTGGTATGGGTGGAATGGGCGGTATGGGCGGCATGATGTAAATCTGCTTCCTGTTCTCGTTTGAACTTTGTTGTGGGCTTCTCGTGTAGGCGAACTACACGTCGAAGCCCACGCCTTGTTCAACCATCGAACAGTTTGCAGACCATCAAAGCCAGCGGCTCGACTGAACTGCCCTCAGAGTGCAATTTAGTCTAGCTGCAGAAGCCCGCGCTTTGTTCATCCATCGAACAGAGTTTAGAGATACGTGGTATTCAGTGTATCGCGCGGTATCAAGAACATTGCGACCTTACCGGGTGGCAATTAAAACCGGCCTCACAAGGGCCGGTTTTTTTTATGTATGTAGAAAACGTAATCGTAGAAAAGCCATTTCTACCGGACGTCGCCGTCAAACTCCTCCACCGGCCGATGATGCACTGTCTGTAAATAACGAATTTAATTATCTTGTGATTCAGGGCCCTGACTTTGAGTAAGAATGCGACTAGGATGTTGCCTTTACTTAATGACATCGGAATCAGTCCATGACCTTTATCAGATCTGCAATATTCAGTACTTCAATGTTAATGGCGTCTTTTACGGCGTTTGCGGAAAGTCCCAGCAATGAAAGCGTTAAGGAGTTACTGCAGGTGACGGGCGCAGGGGATATGGCGGTCCAGATGATGGAGCAGATGATCCCTTCGATGAAACGTATGATGCCAGATGCACCAGAGGCTTTCTGGGTGGAGTTCAGTAAGCAGGTTGATGGTGACGAGCTTGAGGATATGGTGATTCCGGTTTATCAGAAGCACCTGACTCAGGAAGACGTGGACGCACAGCTGGTATTTCTTAAATCTGATGCTGGTCAGAAGATGATTCAGGCTCAGCCTCTGATCATGCAGGAGTCGATGATGATCGGACAACAGTGGGGCTTACAGTTGATTCAGCGTGCCCAGGAAACGCTGAAGGCGTCGGCGGAGTAACTATTTATGTCCTCTTCTGTTATCAAGGCGGGATTTATCGCCGCTGCCGTAGCGAATATCAGTGGTGTTCTGCTTTTTTCGAAAGGGCTGACTAACACGGTATTGATGGAAACAGACCCTGTGGTTATGTCGTCTTTCGGTCTGATTATGATCATGGTCTGGGGGCTGGCGTATCTCGCTGCGGCATTTACGCAGGCTAACCTGAAATGGTTTGCTGCTGCGTTTGCTGTTGAAAAGTTGGTTTACGTGATTTGCTGGTTAACCTGGATCAGTAGTCATAGCCTAAGCGACGTATATCAGCAGGATCTATTCGCCGGTATTTTCTACGGTATTTATGGTGTAAATGATGCTGCATTTATGCTGTTTTTCGTGTGGGTATATCTGAAGAGTGCCAAGGCACCGGTTGATACTGTCCGAACCTGACGTATACAGCTTGTTCTCGGCGAAGCCTTCCTGCCAAATAGAGGAGGAAGGCTTACTTCCCGCTCTGCTCCTCAGAGCCAAAGTTATGTTTGATGGTGATAAAAAAGCTGTCGATCATATGTATCGCTTCTTTCTGAAAATCGATCACATCTGGCAAGATCAGCCAAAGATATATGATGCCAGTAAGCTGAATATGCAGGTGTGCAACTCCGCGCTCGATATCAAGGTCTTCTGGCAGTTGCCCTTTATTTACCGCCGCTCTTAGTGCCTTGCGGATACGCTCCGATCCATCCAGATAGTTCTGGCGGTGGCGCTCATTCAGTACTGCATTGGTTTCGGTTTGTTCGCACTTCAGGAACATAATTTCGAAACCACGACGGCGACGTGGGTCTCGCGCTATTTCTAAAGTCAGATATTCGAGTAATTCCCGAAAGCGGGAAAGTGGATCTACTTCGGCAGGGTCTTCAATCTGATCATGCAGATCATCAAGTGGGGCCAGCAAGCGGTCGACGATCGCCTGAAAAATGTCATCTTTGTTTTTGAAATGCCAGTACACAGCTCCGCGTGTCACACCTGCTTCTTTGGCAATGTCATTCAATGAGGACGCCGACACCCCCTTACGATGAAAAACCATCTCTGCCGCTTCGATCAGGGCCTCGCGTGTCTGCAGTGCTTCTTCTTTGGTACGGCGGGGCATGATGTGCTCACTGTGCTACGGATGACAACTCACTGTTTCATACTATACATACATTCGTGCATGTATGTATAGTGACTCCTTTACCGTACCAGCAAACTGAGGTTTCTCATGCGCACATCCATCCGTTTACCAGTATTGGCATTGGCGGCTTCTCTTTCCCTGGCTGGCTCGCTGACCGGCTGTGGTCAACAGTCTGGTCAACAGGGGGCGGGCGGACAGATGCCACCGCCTCAGGTTGGATTTGTCGAGGTGAAGGCTGAGCCGTTTACACTCGTCAATGAGCTACCCGGCAGAACCACACCGTATCAGATCGCAGAAGTGCGCCCTCAGGTGACCGGCATTATTGAAAAGCGTCTTTTTAAAGAGGGGGATCGGGTGAAAGCCGGTCAACCTCTGTACCAACTGGACGATAAGTTGTATCAGGCAACGCTTGCCAGTGCCGAGGCGGATCTTGCCAATGCGGAAGCCAACCGCGAGTTGGCCAAGCTGACCGATGGTCGCTACAACAAGCTCAGTCAGTCAGAAGCGGTTAGTCAGCAAGAGCTGGAAGACGCTAACGCTCAGCTGCGTGTTACCGAAGCTCAGGTAGCCGCAGCACAAGCCCGCGTTGATACGGCCCGCATCAATACCGAATACACCACGATCAAAGCGCCTATCTCCGGACGCATTGGTCGCTCCTCCCTTACTGCAGGTGCATTGGTCACAGCGAACCAGGCTGCTGCCCTGGTCACTATTCGTCAGCTCGATCCGATTTATGTCGACTTAACGCAGTCTTATGAAGAACTTCGCAGTCTGCGGGCGGCAATGGCCAATGGCGAGTTGGTGACAACAGGTGACGACAAAGCAAGTATCGAGCTGGCGTTACCTGATGGCACTGTCTACCCCCACAAAGGCACGCTGCAGTTCTCTGAATACGCGGTTGATGAACAAACCGGTACGGTTGCTTTACGTGCACTGATCCCTAATCCGGATGGTGCGCTTTTACCGGGTATGTTTGTTCGCGCACGATTGCCTCAGGGAGAGCGTGAACATGCGATCGTCGTCCCTCAGAAAGGTATTTCACGTGAGCCGAATGGCGCGGCCTCTGCGCTGGTTGTGGGCGAGAACAACATGGTTGAGAAACGCATCGTGAAAACTGAAAAAGCGGTGGGCGGAAAATGGTTAATTAAATCGGGTCTTGAAGCCGGTGATAAATTAATCGTCGATGGTCTGCAGAAAATCCGGGTTGGTATTCCTGTGACACCGGTTGATACCAATGCCGACGTTGCTCAGCAAGTCACGGAGGGCTGATTATTTATGGCTCGTTTTTTTATTGACCGTCCTATTTTTGCCTGGGTAATCGCCATCATCCTGATGCTGGCGGGAACCCTGTCCATCGTGAATTTGCCTGTAGAGCAGTACCCAAAAGTGGCACCACCGCAGGTGCAGATTACTGCGACCTATCCCGGAGCCTCGTCTCAGGCGGTAGAAAACTCAGTGACTCAGGTCATTGAAGAGCAGATGAACGGCATTGATAACCTGCTGTACATGTCAGCGAGCAGTGACTCCTCTGGTAACGCTCAGATCACATTGACGTTTGCAGCGGGTACAGACCCGGACATTGCGCAGGTTCAGGTGCAGAACAAACTGCAGATGGCGACACCCCGCTTGCCTCAATCAGTGCAACAGCAGGGCGTGCAGGTTGCGAAGTCCTCGGACTCATTCCTGATGGTGATCGCCTTTACCTCAGAAGATGGCAGCATGAATCGTTCTGATATCGCCGACTTTATTGGCGCGAACGTTCAGGACCCTATCTCCCGGGTTGAGGGTGTCGGTACGACCAGGCTGTTTGGCTCTCAATACGCCATGCGTGTCTGGCTAGACCCTAACAAGCTTAATGAATACAGCCTGACCCCGAACGATGTGACTTCTGCCATCAGTGTGCAGAACGATCAGGTTGCGGGTGGTCAGCTGGGTGGCACGCCTGCCATTGAAGGGCAGCAGATGAACGCCTCTATCGTAGTGCAGACACTGCTGGAGACGCCGGAAGAATTTGGACGCATTCTGTTGAAAGTGACGTCCGATGGTTCGCAGGTGACGCTCTCTGATGTAGCCCGAATTGAACTCGGCTCTGAGTCGTATGAAGTGGCGGGTCGCTTTAACCGTAAACCTGCGGCCGGTCTGGCGATTACACTCGCGTCGGGCGCGAATGCATTGGATACCGCAAAAGCGGTAAAGGCGCGCTTGGCTGAGTTGGAATCGTTTTTCCCCGACAGCCTTGCGACCAGCTTCCCGTACGACACCACTCCTTTTGTTGAGATTTCCATCACCGAAGTGGTGAAGACTTTGTTCGAGGGGATCGCGCTGGTGTTCCTGGTCATGTATCTGTTCCTGCAGAACTTCCGGGCGACGTTGATTCCGACCATTGCAGTCCCTGTGGTGCTGTTGGGAACGTTTGCGGTGCTGTATGCCTTCGGTTACTCCGTTAATACGCTCACCATGTTTGGTATGGTGCTGGCGATTGGTCTGTTGGTTGACGATGCCATCGTCGTGGTGGAGAACGTTGAACGGGTCATGGCCGAAGAGGGTTTGGGGCCAGTCGAAGCGACACGTAAATCCATGGATCAGATCACGGGTGCACTGGTGGGTATTGCGCTGGTGTTATCGGCGGTATTTGTACCTATGGCCTTCTTCCCGGGCTCTACCGGGGCAATTTATAAGCAGTTCTCCATCACCATTGTGTCGGCCATGGTGTTGTCTGTGTTTGTTGCTCTGATTCTGACGCCTGCACTGTGCGCCACCATGTTGAAACCTCACAGTGGTGATCATCAGACCAAAACCGGCTTCTTCGGTTGGTTTAACCGTACCTTTGAAAAGGCCACGGCGGGTTATAAAAATCGCGTCAACAGCACCATCATGCACTGGGGACGTTACGTCTTTATATATATTGCGATTGTCGGTGTGCTTATCTTCAGTTTTATGCGTTTGCCGAATGCATTCCTGCCAGAAGAAGATCAGGGCATGCTGATTGCCCTGGTACAGCTGCCTGTCGGCTCTTCTCAGGAGCAAACCGTGGAAGTGCTTAAGAAGATTGAAGACCACTTCCTCGACAATGAATCTGATGCTGTGCAGTCAATGTTCGCGGCGGCTGGCTTCAGCTTTTCCGGACGTGGCCAGAATTCAGGGATTGCCTTTATCCGTCTGAAAGATTGGGAAGAGCGTGATCTTGAGAAAGACGGTGTTCAGGCAATTGTTGGACGCGCATGGGGCGCTTTTTCTCAGATCCGTGAAGCCTTTGTATTTGCGATTAATCCACCTGCGATTCCTGCATTGGGTGTCGCCAGTGGCTTTAACTTCCAGCTACAGGATCGCGGCGGCTTAGGCCATGAAGCACTGATGGGCGCTGCATTCCAGGTATTGGGGCAGGCGAACCAGCATGAGCGCATGACTCAGGTACGCTACAACGGTCTGCCGGATGCGCCTCAATACGATCTTCAGGTGGATCATCAGAAAGCGTTGGCGATGGGCATCCCGGTATCGGAAATCAACAGCACTATGGCGGTGGCCTGGGGCTCCAGCTATGTGAATGATTTCCTCGATCGTGGTCAGATCAAACGAGTGTACGTTCAGGCCGACGCCCCGTACCGGATGTTGCCGGACGACATTACTGACTGGTACGTGAGAAACACAGGCGGTGAAATGGTTCCGTTCTCCAGCTTCTCCGAAGGTGAGTGGACGTACGGTGCGCAGCAGTTGCAGCGCTATAACGGTGTGTCTTCAATTAACATTCAGGGGAACGCTGCACCGGGATTCAGTACCGGTGAGGCAATGGCAGCCATGGAAGAAATTGCAGCTAAGTTACCATCTGGTTTTGGTTTCGAGTGGACTGGTCTGTCCTTCCAGGAAACGCAGGCCGGTAACCAGGCGCCGCTTCTGTATGCGTTGTCCTTGCTGGTGGTGTTTTTATGTCTGGCGGCACTCTATGAGAGCTGGTCGGTTCCTTTCTCTGTTATGTTGATCGTGCCTCTGGGTATTATCGGTGCAGTATTGGCCGCGCAATTACGCGGGTTGGGCAACGACGTGTTCTTCCAGGTTGGTCTGCTTACGACGATTGGTCTGTCATCGAAAAACGCCATTCTGATCGTGGAGTTTGCCAAAACGTTGGAGGAGCAGGGTAAATCACTGCTCAATGCAACGCTTGAGGCGACCCGGATGCGTCTCCGTCCGATTCTCATGACATCCCTCGCCTTTGGTTTAGGTGTGACACCTCTGATGCTCAGCTCAGGAGCAGGTTCTGGTGCGCGTCATGCGATTGGTACCGGTGTGTTTGGAGGGGTGGTTGCTGCAACGGTTCTGGCGATCTTCTTTATCCCGCTCTTTTATGTTCTGGTACGCAGAATATCTGGGGTCAAGTTGAACGGCTAAGTCGAATCAGCACTTCCTCAAAGGCTGTCATCGAAAAGATGGCGGCCTTTTTTTGTGCGAGCACAAAATGACCACCGGCGGCGGCAATACCTCCGTCGATCATCAGATTGTCGTGTAAATCAAACTCTTCAATTTTCAGACCATCGCGGTCACATAATGTCCCGGCCTGCTGCGATGCGGATGGCCCGCAAAGTGAGAGCAAGCGATCTTGATAGAGCTCGGGGTCATTACTGTAGCCGTGGATGGCTTTGCCGAGACCGCGTGCGAGACCCAATTCATAAACGGTACCGACATCGGCACTGGCACCCCGGAAGGGGCTGAGA
Source organism: Thalassolituus sp. (assembly GCA_006212115.1). Classification (GTDB taxonomy): domain Bacteria; phylum Pseudomonadota; class Gammaproteobacteria; order Pseudomonadales; family Oceanobacteraceae; genus Thalassolituus. The sequence goes on from PDUK01000006.1 coordinate 53,171, forward strand.
TTTGCAATCACCAGATCGGAGTCGGCGATTAGGCGTTCGTTTTCGCGGCTGATCAACAGACCGGTTTCGACAGGTGATGAGGAAGGCGTAATTTCATTGTCGAGGGGGAATATGCCCTCAAAACCATAGTGCTGGCAGAGGGACTTTTTGCGGGCACCCAGCTCGATGGCATCAGGCGCGAAAACCTCGGGGCCCGCAAGGTAGATCTTCATCCGCGATCAGGACGCGTCTTCGCTGACGACACTGATTTTCTCAGCAGGGATATCGTCATAGCTGTAGCCCAGACCCAGTTTTTCCAGGTATGTTTCTCGCGGCAGCTTCAGAGGGTTGGATTCGTCAATCCAGTCGATGCCTTTCTTCTCGTACACTTCTTTCAGCATAGTGATGTAGGTGTTCGACGGTTCCAGCAAGATCGCAGTTCCACCAACGTCCGGTGTTACTTTGGCCGGAGACGATATTTTCAGGACAACGGCTTCTTCTTCTTTGCGGAAATACAGATTACGGGTGTGCGCCTTGCGCGCTGCCCAGAAGTAGGCCAGTTCTTTACTTTGAGTCAGGAACACGGGTTCGCTGGATTCGAACTGTCGATTTCCAATCGTACCGAGCGTGCCTTGTTCACGAGCTGCGGTCTCTGAATCACCGCCACCTTTCAGACCGTCCTTCAGGATGGCGCTCACCAGTCCGGATGACGTCCCGTGGTACCAGTCATCGCTGGTCGCAAAACCGCTGTCGCTAAGCAGTTGCTCAGCGTCTTTGAGATAGTCAGGGGTGGTAATATCGCTCATGATTCAACCATTTCACTAAAGAAAAATTAGAAATTTCGGAGGCGGAGTATACCAGCTTATGTGCGTCATCGCGCTATACTCGCGCCCATGAAAACCTTTATCGCTATTGGCTATGTTTGGCCGGAACCCAACTCGTCTGCCGCGGGCAGCCGCATGATGCAGATACTGTTATTGATGCAGAAATCTGGCTTCCGGGTGGTGTTTGCTTCGCCAGCAGAGGACAGTGCTCACGCGATTGATCTCGAAAGCATCGGCATCGAGAAACACTCGATACGTTTGAACTGCAGCTCTTTCGACGAATGGGTTCGTGCTCAGTCTCCAGATGTGGTCATGTTCGACCGTTTTATGATGGAAGAGCAGTTTGGCTGGAGGGTTGAGAAGCATGTCCCAGATGCCCTGCGGTTGTTGGATATGGAAGACGTACACTGCCTGCGCGATGCCCGCCACAGGGCGGTAAAGGCTGGTCGGAACCTGTCGACCGATGACTGGCATACGGATATGGCGTTTCGCGAAATCGCGTCCATCCTTCGTTGTGACCTGACTCTGGTGATCTCGGAATTTGAGATGGATTGGCTTCAGGATCATTTCCCCATTCATGCATCAAAACTCCTGTACACGCCGTTTATGGTGAACTCAGCCGATGCCGAAGGGCAGTCCCGGCGATTCGCCGATTTGGACTTTGAGGTCCGCGACGGATTTGTGTCCATCGGGAATTTCCGTCATGCCCCCAATTGGGATGCGGTATTGCAGTTACGTGAAATCTGGCCAGACGTTCGTCGTCGTTTGCCCGATGCAGAGTTGAACGTGTATGGCGCGTACCCTCCGAAGAAGGCCATGCAACTGGATAAGCCAGAGTTGGGTTTTCGCGTGCGTGGATGGGCCAGTGACGCTTATCAGGTGATTGCAGAAGCAAAAGTGATGCTGGCGCCTCTGCGGTTTGGTGCTGGTCTCAAGGGAAAGCTTCTTGATGCCATGCTGGTGGGCACACCGGCGGTGACGTCGTCACTCGGTGCAGAAGGAATGTACGGGGATTGTGATCAGGCTGCGGTGGTGGCAGATGATCGCGACGCGTTTATCGACGCGGCAGTGCAACTCTACTCTTCTCGTTCAGAGTGGAAATCTCGCTCCGCTGCCGGGTACAAATTGGCCATCGAACGGTTTAATGACGCCGATCATGGCCCAAATATAACGGCGACAATTGATCGTCTCTGTGTTGGCCTTGAAAGACACCGTAGACAAGACTTTGTTGGTGGTATGCTTCGCCACCACAGCCTCAAGAGTACGCAGTATATGTCGCAATGGATTGAGGCGAAAAATAAGTAATAAACGATACGTCATCAGGGGAAAAAGATGCAGTTATCGTACAAAGCACTGATCAGTTTGTGGACCTCCGCACTACTGCTCATCTCGCCGTTTTTACTGATTGTGTTTGCCAGTGCAGTCAGCGAGATTCTGGGGTGCGACCTTATGTACTCAGTGGGTGGTTCCTGTCATATCGGTGACATCAATGTTGCCGACTTGCTGTACGGGTTATCACTGATGGGGTGGACACTTCTGGTTGGCGTGCCACTCGGGCTGATTCTTGCGCCAACATGTTGTATCTGGTGGTTCCACTGCATGAGAAAAGAACGGGCACATCGTCCGAGCAGGGCGACGCATATCTGATACATGAGAACTTTACAGACAGGTGTAAAGTATCTTATGGTGTCGGATAAATGGGGTTAACCTCCTGATCAAACACCAGAGTCTGCTTTCATTACGACGGCGCTCGGTGAGTAAAATAATAACAGGACAACAATATGAAGCGTTTATTCGCTACAGCCGTATGCGCTGTATCCACTTTTATTTCTGCTGCAACTCTGGCTGCTGATACAGACACTCTTCGTGCAACCGCTATGGACACGAAACTGCCTAAGGCTGAGCGTGTCGCTGCGATCAAAGCGATGTACCCGGAGATGCTGAACGAAGACGGCAGTATCCCAGCCCGCCGCATCTGTGTATGGGATATCGCCGGTAAGAACGGCCCGATTTACAATGCCGCAGTAGACCAGACGGCTCAGTTGATGGAATGGGGCATCTCCATCGAACTGGACGCCTACACCAGTGAATCGGTTCTGACTGAAGAATTGAAAGCCGGTATGTGTGACGCAGCACTGTTTACCGGTTTGCGTGCACGTCTGTTTAACCGTTATACCGGCACCATCGACGCTATTGGCGCGGTTCCAAGCCGGGATCACATGAAGCTGCTGATGCAGGCGATTACCAGCCCTAAAAACTCCGAGCGCATGCTGGATGGCCAATACGTCGTGATGGGTTATGCGCCAATGGGGGCAGCCTACATCTTCGTGAACGACCGTAAGATCAATACCCTGGCGAAAGCGGCGGGTAAGCGCGTTGCTGTACTTGATTACGATCTGGTGCAGGCCGAAATGGTATCGCAGATCGGTGCTAACCCAGTTCCGACCGCGCTGGTGAACGCAGGTACTAAGTTCAACAACAAGATTGTCGACGTTCTCGCTGCGCCACTGGCTGCTTACCAGATTATGGAGTTGTACAAAGGACTCGGTGATAACGGGGGGATCGTCGACTATCCGTTCTCACAGATCACTCTGCAGTTGGTGGGACGTGCGGATAAGTTTCCGAATGAACTGGCTCAGCTGGTACGTGAGGATTTCCTGACGCGCTTCGATAAGATCGAAAAGCTGGTTAAGGCTCAGGAAGGTGAGATCCCTGAGCAGTACTGGATTGAAATCCCGGATGATGACAAAGCGGAGTATCAGGTCATGATGCAGGAAGCGCGTATCCAATTACGTGAGCGCGAGTATTATGATGCCGATATGCTGAAACTGCAGCGCAAAGTACGTTGTAAGTTTGAACCCGGTCACTTTGAGTGTGCAAACCCAGTCGAATAAGGCTCGGTTCTGCTATCCAAAAGCCCAGCATTGCTGGGCTTTTTTGTGTCCTTCGTTTGAGTGGAGCATGATTCTGGCTCGCTACTACCTACCACTCACCACTAAGAGGCTTATGGATGTTAACGCGACTTCCGGTCTGGATACTGGTTGGCTGTGTCATGTTGGCTCTGAATGCAGGGTTTATTAATTCGGTAGCACTGCTCTCATTTGCCAGTAATGCGGTCTCTCATGTCACTGGAACGGCGACCATACTGGCGGACGGGGTTGTCACCGGGCAGTCGGAGCTGGTGTTTCACACTGCGACAATCGTCCTGAGTTTTATTGGCGGGGCTGTGCTCAGTGGCATTATTGTTGGGAATGAAGCATTGGCGTTGGGGCGCAGGTACGGCCTGGCGTTGGCGATTGAAGCGCTGCTGCTGATTGCTGCCTGGAAGGCATTTCATATGAATCACATGGCCGCCGAGTGGCTTGCGTCTGCAGCCTGTGGATTGCAGAACGCTATGGTGGCGACGTACAGCGGATCGGTGATCAGAACCACACACCTGACGGGTATTGTGTCTGATCTTGGGGCCGCCCTGGGCAACCTGCTATCGGGACGTGGCATGTTAAAGGCTCAGTTCGCTTTGCAGAGTGCAATTTTTGTTGCCTTTATCGCGGGGGCAATTCTGGGCTCTCTTCTGTTCCGTCGTTTCGGCTACGATGCGGTTTTGGTCAATGGCGTGTGGGTTGGATTCGTTGCTCTCTGCTATGTATTTATGCTTGCACGCAGAAAACGAGAACTGAGCCGCTGATCAGGCGTTTTTCAGCGTTTACTAGCGTTTGTCTGACGAGCTAAGCCAACGCAGCCAGACGGGTACTGACATACCATGAATAAAGATACTCAGCACAACCGTAGTCACAACCGTCGGGAACAGAAGGTCATAGCCGGGCAGTGTTTCACTGAAGCCCAGTTGCTCCACCACAAGTAACAGATACAGAATGCTGGCAATACCCCGTGGGCCAAACCAACCGAGGAAAAGCTTCTCTTTCAACATCAGGTCGGTTCCGATTAAGGCCAGCAGCACGGGAATAATACGAATAACTGTGAGGCTAAGGAGTGCGTAACAAAACACCTCCGTGGTCAGCTCAGGCAGGGCGTCAGGCACATAAATCAAACCAAACAGAAAGAACATGATCAGCGTCAGAAGTTGTCCTTCTGCTTCGCCGAATTCCTTCAGTCGAGTAACCGCAATGGTTCGGCCTGCATGCAAAAAGAGTCCAGCCATAAACACGGCAATAAAACCATTGCCACCAATGTGTTCGGCGCTGGTGTAGGTCACCAGAGCGAGGGCGACAGAGGATAACCGCTGGAATACCGGGTTCATCCATTCATGTCGTGCGGCAGTTTCCAGTGCGTAGCCCCCAAAGTGACCCACACCAATGCCGATCAGGGCTCCCAAAGCAACCTGTTGCAGCAGAAAGTTGGTCCAGTAAAACGGATCGACGGAATCGACAGATCCGGCGCTGGCGATGGCAATCACCAGCAGCAGGAAGGGCAGAGCAAGTCCATCGTTGAGGCCACTTTCTACTGTGATTGAATGACGCAGCTTTTCCTTGATGGCGGTTGCGGTGAAGACGCTCTGTGCGAGAGCGGCATCGGTTGGCGCGAGAATAATGCCAATCATCACAGCAACCTGCCAATGCCCCGGAAACAGCAGATAGGCGCAGATGCCCCCGAGGATCATCGTCATGGGGAGCCCCAGCGCCAGTAGCCGGATCGGTAGGTTTTCAAATTTGACCAGATGCGAGCGCTGTACCTGGCTGGCATCGGTGAAAAGAATTAACGCCAGCGTCAGTTCCGCGATTACCTTTAACGCAGTGCTTTCAATGGCGGGGGAGGACCAGTTAAAAAGAAGCGGCCCGCTGATTATTCCCAATACCAGAAACAGCATGGGTGCGGTCAGAGCGATGCGTTCAATACGTTGTGATATTAATCCAAAACCCAGTAGGCCTGCGGCCAGAATCAGCAATAGTGGATCGTGTTCCATACTGCTTCAGTCTTCCCAGACTACGCGTAATGGCTCACCAAAATCGTCGTAGATCACCTTTTTCTTGGGGCCTGACTGGCGCTTGGTTTCGGACTTTCGCTGAGGTTTACGGCGTGCTTCGCGGCGCTCGTCGATGGCGCGCAAAACATCAGGTACGGGGGTCCGTTCCTGACGCTTTTCAAACGACATGGCTTGTTCGTTGTAGCGCCCATTAACCAGGCCGCTTTCGCCACGCTCGAACTCGTGTACTTCACCGCCTTTTTCCAGATACTGTTCGATATCCTGATTCAGGCTGTCACGCAGTTCTTTTTTGCTCACGCGTTTCTTCATGCTGACGTTTCGCTGCTCTTATTCCGAGTGCTATGGCCAGGAGGAGGTACCCCAAGGCGGTGGACCACTTAATGGTAGCGCAGATCGCTGCGATGGTAACAGCGGGATCGGTGGGAAGGCTTGTTCCCAAAAACAAAGGTTCATGAATGCTGTTCTCAATCACATCCATCACAGAAGGGATGACACCGAGTAGGATTAAAAGATCCCACTGTCCTGCTAATTGGTTCTGTTTGATTAACCAGGCAGCCAGAGTCACGATCAGGCCGCCGTACCAAAGCGGATGGATATGATCGTAAACAAAGTGCGCTTGCAGTCCAGCGCGTTGCTCAGGGCTGATGGTTTGCAGCAGACCGGCAAAGGCATCGGCGTTGAAACTGAACTGAAATGCAAACAGCAGGTGTGAAGCGTCCGCGCCATGTAGAATGGTCGCGATTTTGATCTGCGAGGCCAGAAACAGGATGCCGAACGCGACTGCTAGCCAGCCGCGCCCAAGGGTTGCTCGTAACATAATGTCGTCCTTAACCTTGTATGTACTAACACTGTATGCACTCGTCTCAGAAGAAGGTTCGGAGCGAGTTGTCGTAGGTCGATTTAAGCACTTCTTCCGTTGTGAGGTCTTTCACTTCTGCAATTTTCTCTGCAATAAACGGCAGGTACTTCGGCGCATTCTCGGTTCCACGGTATGGAACTGGTGTTAGAAACGGCGAATCCGTTTCCAGTAACAGACGATCAATCGGGGTGGCGGCAACGACTTCTCGCACGTTCTCAGCTTTGTTAAAGGTCACAATCCCATTTATGCCCAAACAGAAGCCCAACTCAACTGCTAACTGGGCCAGCTCCATGCCACTGGTGAAGCTGTGAACCACGCCTTTGCGGTTCATCTGGGGGGCGTATTCACGCAGTAGCGCCATGGTGTCGTCGTCGGCTTCAC
>PDUK01000071.1 GCA_006212115.1 Thalassolituus sp.
TTCAAGCTCTGTGGCTGACCGTAAAGCTTGCGGGTATCGTCACCCTCTTACTGTTGATCATCAGTACCCCTCTGGCACTGTGGCTCAGCGAAACGGACCGGCAGCGACGTCTGAAAACCTCGGTACAGGCACTCGTCGCATTGCCGTTGGTCCTGCCACCAACGGTACTGGGGTTTTATCTGCTGCTCGCCTTCAGCCCAGACAGCTGGTTAGGGCAGGCTCTGCACACACTTGGAATGGGCCAGCTTGCATTCAGTTTTCCGGGACTTGTCATTGCCTCCATGATCTACTCGCTGCCGTTTGTCGTGCAGCCGCTGGTGAACGCCTTCACTGCCATTGGACAACGCCAGCTAGAAGCCGCAGCAACCATGGGTGCAGGGCGTTGGGATACCTTCCGCTACATCACGCTACCACTTGCCAAGCCCGGATTTATCACCGCGGCGGTCCTCGGATTTGCGCATACGATAGGTGAATTCGGCGTTGTTCTGATGATTGGCGGCAACATTCCCGGCGAAACCCGTGTCGCCTCCGTACAGATATACGATCACGTAGAAGCACTGGCGTATCCACAAGCACACGCGCTGTCTGCATTCCTGCTCGTGCTCTCGTTTATCGTATTGCTACTGGTATACGGACGCCGTAGCCAGAAGGGAGTGAAAGGATGGCTGTAGGTAAGCTGGTCTCTCGTATACAAACCAGTCTTGGCCAATTCAAACTGGATGTTGATCTCACACTGCCCACCCAGGGAGTGAGCGTGATATTCGGGCCTTCGGGGTCCGGTAAAACCACCCTACTCAGAGCCATAGCCGGACTTCAGAGATGCAACGGCGAAATCAGCTTTAATGGTGAAGACTGGCAAGGAGCGGGACGTTATCGCAAAACCGCACAGCGTCCGCTCGCTACGTATTTCAGGAAGCAAGCCTGTTTCCACACATGAGCGTTGAGCAGAATCTCGACTTTGCCGAGCGTTATTCACTGACTAGAGATCATGCATCAAAACGCAGCGACCTGATCACGCTGTTCGATATATCCCACACCTTAAACCGCAAGCCCGAGCAGTTATCAGGTGGCGAGCGTCAGAGAGCCGCCATTGTCCGTGCTCTTTTACGCCAACCCGACCTTCTGTTGCTGGATGAACCACTGGCATCACTCGACGACGCCCGCAAACACTATGTTCTTCCTTACCTGGAAAAACTCAAAAACGACTTCGAGCTGCCCATCATCTACGTCACACATTCAGCGTATGAAGCGGCGCGCCTGGGAGACTACATCGTGGCACTGGATGAAGGCATGGTCGTCAGTCAGGGCAGCGTATGGGATGTTATCCGCGACCCGCTCTTCCCCGGCGACATCAGCAGAGAAGCGGGAACCATCATGATCGGAACGGTCGACCGCATCGATACCCAATGGCACCTCGCCTACATCGACACCGGTAGCGCTTCATTTATCACCGTGCCTGTCAACAACCTGAACACCGGAGACTCGGTACGCCTGTGGATACGCGCCAGTGACATCAGCCTCAGCCACCAGCCTCTCGAGGGAAACAGCATCAGCAACAGCCTGCCGTGCGTCATAGAAGACATATGTCATGACCCCAATCCGGCGCTTATGATCCTCAGGCTCAACACCTCATCCAGTGCAACGCTCATTACTCGAATCACACGCCAGTCGGCGGACCAGCTACATCTAAAACAACAGATGACAATCTACGCGCACATCAAAACGGCTGCCCTGATCTGAGGTCAACACCCAGCGCTTTGCAGGGAGTAGAGGCACAACAAAAAACCATATACAATGCAGCCACTTACGGCGAGAAGCTCACCGTAAACCGCCCGTAGCTCAGCTGGATAGAGCGCTGCCCTCCGGAGGCAGAGGTCAGAGGTTCGAATCCTCTCGGGCGGGCCATTACTTCCCCCTGCCCGAAGCGACCTATTTCAATTTTCCGCTAGCGTAATCGAAGACACCAATGCCCGAGTCGGATGAGAACCTCTGATAGGTTCGACTTGTAGTGAGCTTGCGAACGGAAAGAACAAAGGAGCCTGCGACGACGAGCCGAAGGCCGCCAGTAATCCTCTCGGGCGGGCCATTAAATAAAAAGGGCTGTCAGATACGCTTGCGTAGCATTCATATCTGACAGCCCTTTTTATTTAACCGCAAGTCTGAGATGGACGAGACAAATCTGTATGGAACAGATTTGCGCGTAGCCCGTAGGGTGAGTATTAGGACGATACGAACAACCTCTGATAGGTTCGACAAACTGCCGGGAGCAATTGGGTCCGCGGCTGCGCCCGAAGGGGCGAGGGCAGGACGCCCGAGAGACAATCGGAAGGAGCTTGCGAGTGGAGAGAACCCTCCTTTCAAAACCAGGAGCCTGCGACGACGGTCATCCTCTGGACTCCCTTATCCAAATAACCGCTGCCCACCATGTCCAGATACCCCCGTTTCTTTAAATCACAACTAAGCGTGAAGGAATAATCTTATCAGTGAGGGGAATTCTGACCTCTTCTGTTCCTGCTATTGTCTGATCCAAGTCAGGAACTCGAGATTGACCTTGCGCAGTATCGACTCATATGAAGGCACTCAGGCGTCCGATGACTGTATCCTGAAGCGCCTACTGCAAGTCTCGACGAGAATCGTCGTTGTGGCGAATGACTAATCACGGTTTGAATATGTACTGCCTTAGCAAACGTCCCTTTGATGAAATCCAACATATCAAAATCACTAGCGTCTGGACCAAACAGATCGTTAAGTTTTCCGAGTGTCCCCGTAGTTCCGGGTTCAGGTCACCATACGGTTCGAAGCTGACGAACTGAGACCTGAGACCGGCGGGATTACGAGTCGCGGCCGCAAACATAGAAAAACCCCTGACATGTGGTTGATTGAATTCCAATACATACGCCAACAGGTCCTCGAAGTATGACGCCCGTTCACGGTTATAGCCTGACGACCGCTTCAGCAGCTAATTCTGTCGCTGTAGCGACTCAAGAATATCCTTCTGAAACGGAAACTCGCCTGGACCTGCCATACATACTGCTCCTTGGTCACTACGTGGCCTTATACTGACCCCGAATTACTGGCTCTCAAGCTCTTCGATCAATTGTTTGAACAGGTGATGATGCTGAAACAAGGTATCAAGACTATTTTCGAGTGGCTCCAGAGCAGTTGAGAACTTGGGATATTCCTGGGCCAGTAACTCTTTATCCAGCTTGAAACTGAGTTCAATGCCCATCATGTCGGCACTGATTGCAAAACCTGCGTTTCTCAGCAGCTCAGTTTTTTCATAGAAACTGCGCAACGTATTTTTGCAGCCCGTTTTGTTTTGCCCAAATTCAACTGACGAATATGTGAAACCCAGTTTCAAGGTCGATTCGGGCTTATCGGCCTCCCCCAAATACTCCGTGAGGCTGTAGGAAGCGTCATCATCTCCATAAGCTTCGAGCTAGTACCAAGCTCTGGATTCTGTATTATCTTCAGAGTCTTGCCAGTAGTCAGAGGTAAACCAGCAGTCACCAGTTTTCGCATAATCAAACTTACTGGCTTCCGAGCAGTATTGATCCAACTCGCTCGATACAAGCTCTTCCGTTATTTTGTTTATGGCTTGCTCAACAATTTCAGTGACTGCGATGACAACCCTGTGCGTTTCTTCTATCAGGCGAATATTCTTCAATACCTGTGCGACTACTTCCTTATCGTACGCCATTAAGTCTCCTTAAAAATCATCAATAAAATCACTGAACTGGTTCAGCAGTGAACGAGCCAGAATAGATTCCGATGGTAAATCAACTGCCCGAAAGCGATGTGCAAGGTCAGTCCAGAGTACAGGCAATACTGACTCATCAGTTAATGTTCTTGGCTTGACGGTAAGATAGACGATGCCACTGGCCAACTTATCTGGCTGAGTACTCATCTTGCGTTTGTTTTTCAGCAAACGTTGATAACGCTTGAGCTGCTGCTTTCCTTCGGTCGCATCAATTTTGACTTCGATAAACAGCAGGATATTCGGCCCTTCGACTTCAATATCAATGCGGTTGTCCTGCTCTCCCAGAGGCAGCGACTCTACCAAGACCCGGTAATTGATATTTCCGCTGTCGTCCTTCAATGCGACCTTGAATTCAGCAGCGTTCTTCTGCCCCAAAGCATCGAGAAAGGCCTCCATCACCCGAGAGCCCAAACCGTGAGTGGCCAATGGGTCCAGCCACCAGGCCAGTACTGCTGAATTGGGTACTTCCTTACGCTTCAAGCCAGAGACATGCCAAGCATTGATATCATTTCCGGCAGCCCTGTGTGTATCAAGTTGAGGCTTTAGCGCCATGAAGTAATTGCTGAAATCTGTGTCAGAAAATTCAGGCGTGACTGGTTGAGTCCTTCGGGAAAGATCCAGTAGCTCGGATAACGTCGAGAAGTACGTTACCAATTGATCAGCGCTGAGTGATTGTTCCATATCCGAGTGTACCTTTAGTCAGCCCCTAATTCTGCCTCCACCTGTGCCGATTGCCAATCGCCATAGGTTTGTTTTCCCCCCTCTACCAGCCAGGTCACACGGCCATTAGCGCTTCGACCTGAGACAATAGCTGCAGCAGCACTGGGGGAAGAAAAGCCATGGTCACGGCTAAAAAGGCGATGTTTACCCGCGTCTTCGACCAGCACACCATCGGCGCACAGTTGCTGGAACAGATTCTGGTAACCACCAGAAACACCCGTCCAGGCTTCGCGAGCTTTCGAGCCTGCCAACACCACAAATTCTCCATCCACCTCCTGAGCACGGGCAATAATGCCATGGCGAGGTAAAGTACATTCAAACACCGGCGAGCGTGATACATCCATGGTATCAGCCACGCGCCTGACACTGGTCGCCTCACGCAGAAAATCCAGCCCTAACACCGGCAGTATCGTACGGATCTGCTCGATAAAAAACGCCATATCAGCCAGGTCCGCCTCTGGCAGCAGGCTGAAGTCTGGCTCGTCCCTGTTGAGCAAGCCACAACGGCCGGATTCACGGGCAATCCGGATCAGCTGGCTTTCGAGATAACGCACATGAGCCTTGGTGAGGTTCTGATCCTTGCTGGTGATCAGGCAGACCTTTTCCCAGAAGTCCTTGCCACCCTTGTCTTCGGGCTGATTATGCTGTTTCAGGCGCTTGGCGACATCGTCCGATTCGCCGATATACACCAGTGGTCGGGCGCTATTGTCCGGGTCGGTGCCAACCAGAAAATAAACACCAGTACGACCACCCTCAGGGCGTTTTACCAGCTCGGCTAACTTGCTGCGCGGGCCACTAAGGGCATGGCCGGTCCAGTTCATAATCTCGGCGGTAATCAGACCACTCGGCGTACCGTCCACCAGAAACATGCGGATACTGCGGCCCTGAGAGGTGGAATTGGAAGAAGCAGAAGACATCAGAACATCCTTGTTAAACGTGAACTTAGGTTAAAGCCAAACCCACCAGAGTTTTGACCAGTTGCTGGAAATCGGAGCGGAATAAAAAGCTGAGAATAGCCAGACCAGTAATCAGATACGGCCCCCAGAGATCAAGGCGCTCTTTGTCTTCAACAAAACTTCCAAGTTGGTATTTGGCCTCAGTCTTTAAAAACCATAGATATTCTTTGATTGAAACTTTTTCCCACAACGGTACAGGAGCAGGTTCAACCTCAACACCATGTTCTTCAACGTAGTCAGTATATTTTGCGCTACGAAGAAAAAACCCAGTGTATTGATATTGAATTTGAACGTATTGCCGGTCATTCGGATTAGGGCTGTCCAGTTGTATACCTTTGGGCTGCAAGTCAATGGCCCGACCGTACCATTCACCATCTTCAGGATCTTCATAGATATGAAACAAGGTTGCGTTGAGACGTTGATTCCAAGCCTGATCAATTTGCTTCTGGTACGGTCTGGCGTAGGTGTAGTACCGAAAGAGCAGATACAACACCGACAGCAGAAACATTGCCGGGATAGCTTCCTGAGTGGTCACCTTAACCTTGAAAACAAAGGTGTTGGCTTCTTCTATCGTGGCCCCCGTCAACATCACGCCCATAAACAACAGCGACAAAATCGACAGTTTTCGGCCCAGTTTCTGCAACTGTTCATCACCGTCGATTTGCTGTTTCAACGTTAGCTTTTCCGGTGTGTTGTCACTCATGGATGATCTCCGTATTTCGCTGGATTTTCGGTCACCAGCGCCCCTTACCATGACTGTCCTTGTATTTCTTGCAAGTTGACTAATTCTGCGCTGAACCGACGCCACACGACTAGCAGAATCAGGGGGCATACCAATTTCAAGTTGCTCAATCTGCTGCTGAAAAACCGATAAATGTGAGGCGATGGAAGTCATAATACGAATATCTAGAGACTCCACAAAATGCATTGTACTACGCAATGCATCGGTTTCATAAATACGCTGACCGCGCTCAATAACGAGCCCACGTTTGATCCATTCGCGAAGTTCGCACCCAGCCTGCTGAAGAACCTAATCTGTATCAATATTGAATTCATCGTGCATCGCAAGCGACGTTAACATATCAGACAGTCCCCGTAGCGCATCTTCATCCGCAAACCAACCTGAGCACGATCAAAGAAACAGACAACCAGCAATCAGAGGCGTATGCGGCGAAGCGAGCAGACGCCATGCTGTATGATTATTATGCGCACTAATATATTTTTGAGCGAGTTGTCGTGTTGGGTTATCTTGAATCAGGTTTCCTTTCCGTTAGTCTGGTTAATTCAGATTTGCGATTTCGGCGTTCTTTCGATCATACACATAGTCATCCTCCACGCCATCTACCCACTACTCCAACAACGCCCCAAGCACTGGCACGCTAATAATTCCGCTATGGCCAGTCACCAGCTCACCTTTTTTATTAAACACCAAAGTAATGGGAACGGCCTGACTACCGAGCCATTGGCCCATTTTACTAGTTGGGTCCAGCCACACATTGTCGAATTGATAGCCTGACTGTTTCAGATACCCTTCAACCGTCGACCGATTCTCTCCCTGATTAATCAGAATTAACCGGGCTTGTGGAAATACGGCCTGTGCTTGTTCCAGTGCAGGCATTTCAGCCCGGCACGAGCTACACCATGAGGCCCAAAGGTTTACTACGGTAAATTTTGTTGGCTCTTCCTGAGCAAACGACACTATCTCCCCGGCCAGTGACTCAAACGCATAGTCAGGCCATTGGGTGGGCGCACTATGAATTGCTTGATAACTCCACCAGCCTCCCACACACCAGATAACACCGGCACCAAACAGGATCAAAGTCCGTTTAAAAAAAGCGGCGCCACTCTCTTTGCGTACTTTCCCATACAACCACTGGCACAACCCCAGAGCGAATACGATGCACAACGTCGGCACATGGAAGCCGCGGTCGCGTATATCGAGTATCGCCATTAAGTCGTTATACCCAGACCAGTGCAATCCAACGAAGGCCACCCGAGCACATATCAACGCAATAATGCCTCGATTTATCATCGGGTCGATTATTCGTAGAGGTTGGCCAAGTCGATTACACACCGCATTAATCAGCGACATAACAATAAGCGCCGAAAAAATCAGCAAAGGCCATAAGGGCAAACTTAAACCCAACGCACTGACGCTATTCATACCACTTGGTTATCCCATTCACTTTCAACTGCATCAGGATAACCGGGTTTGGTGGTTAGCGGTATGCAAGGCGCTATTGAGCAATACGCAGAAACGAAAAAACCGGCGATAAGCGCCGGTTTTTAGGGTGGTACTCAACTGATTACACGCCGACAGGACCACCGTCCGCTTTGCGAATAACCACAGTCGCTGCACGCGGTCTGACGCTCACGCCGTCCGGTGTTTCTTCTGCAGCATCGGTGCTGTAAGGCCAGTTACCTGGATGCTGAATGTTCACAAACAGGCTGGTGTAGTCTGGTGAAAATGCGATACCCGTTACCTCACACCCGTTAGGGCCAACAAAGAAACGCTTCAGTTGCGCCTGGTTATTAGCATTGATGGTTTCGTAGTCACCGTCGGTTGTTTGCAGCTGCGATGGGATAACGGCAATCATCTGATCATTGGTGTACTGAGTAACGTCATCAGCACCGTTATCGGTCTGAATCCACATGATTCCACGGCCATCAAATGCCAAACCATCCGGGCTGGCAAACTGAGTCATTTCAGTCAGACCCGACTTGTTGATATCGGCTGGTACTTTCACGCCGTCGGTGTCGACGTCCGCTGAACCGTACACGAAGATATCCCAAGCGAAGCCAGTGCCTTCCGCATCGTCATCCCAGCGAATGATATGACCGTATGCGTTATTCAAACGAGGGTTCGCTGCGTTGGTACCGGTTTCTTCATTACGACGGGTGTTGTTGGTCAGCGTCAGGTATACAGTGCCTGTTACTGGGTCAACGGCTGTCCACTCAGGACGGTCCATTGGTGTCGCGCCCACAAGGTCAGCAGCGCCCGCTGTATTCAGGATAATGGCTTCGAGTGAATCAAAGGTATCCGCCAGAGTACCGCCATCCGTTGTCACGCTCGACAGAGTCAGTGGCAACCATACGCCGCGTCCGCTTTCGTCGAAGCGCGCTACGTAGAGAGTACCTGTGTCCATGTACTTCGCACCCGTTGCCAGTCGATCCGTTGGATTAGCATCGGCTGGGTCCCACAGAGCGTCGGATTCAAACTTGTAGATGTATTCGAAACGAGCGTCATGACCCGAGTAGAACGACACCGGCTTGCCAGACTCGAGCTTGCCATACGCCACACCTTCGTGACGGAAGCGACCCATCGCAGTGCGCTTAACCGGAGTCGAATCTGGGTTGTATGGGTCGATTTCGACAATGTAGCCATGGCCGTTTGCTTCGTTACGATAATCTTCGATGGCCGAGTTACCCGTTGGTGTAACGTTAAAGCGAGTGAACTCGTCATCCGCTTCTGAATCATCACCAGCAAACAATTCCCATCCGTAACGACCACGGCTGGAAGATACACCGATACGTTGTTGGTCAGCCGTCTGAGTTTCTTCTTCACCGAAGAAATAGCCCGGCCAGTTTTCTTCACAGGTTAAGTACGTGCCCCAAGGAGTATGACCGTTACCGCAGTTATTCAGTGTGCCGCGCGCCATCATGCCATCGCGTGAGTAAGGCGTGATCGTCTGGCCAACGCCAGAAACCGGTCCAGCCAGCGCCATTGCCGATGCACCGGTAAAACGACGGTTGTGTGGATCGTTTTCAACAACCACCCATTGAGTACCATCGAAACGTACGCGAATAACGGAAACACCGTGCGCATTGATCTGCTTACGTGCCGCTTCTGCTGTCACTGGCGCACCTGTCTCGGCATCAAGCTCGCCATCGGCGTGTAGAGCAGAAGTATCAATGTACTCATGGTTTACCACCAGCAGACCTTCGGTTGAGCTGTCTTCCAGAGGGAAGAAATGCATACCATCGTGGTGCATGCCAACCGCGTTTTCCTGGTCGATCGATGTGTTGCTGCCGTCTGTCTGGAAGTTACCGGCGGCACGGTTAAGAGGCGTCCCCCAAGGAGCCAGAACCTGAGCGGTGTAACCTTCAGGCACAACCACTGCATCGGTCAGAGATCCCGGAATCGGGTTGAAGTTAAGCTCCGAAACAAATTCAGAACCATCGCTGCCGCTGTCGCCGCCGCAACCGGTCAGTCCGAACGTGCTCATCAGGCTGACCGCAGCCATGCCAGAACCGCCCTTAACCAATACGTCACGACGTGAAATACGCTTATCAAGAATTGCTGCGAATGGCTTGTTGCCACTCTTATTGAATATCGTTGGATTGAAAGTTGCCTTGCTCATCGCTCAGTCTCTCTGCTGATCATCGTTGTTGTCGCGCAGTAAGTTACGCATGAAAGATGACAGTGAGATTTAGCTTTGATTAATGGCAGATGACGACGAAAAGACACCCGACTCTCGGAAATCCTCACACGACATCAAGCGTCGAGTGATTTCTCTCACACTTAATGACGATAATTCTGTTCGCGCCGTTCGTTTAATGCCTTCACCTCAGCGCAAAGCTCGGCCGTAGGACGAGCCAGTAAACGCGGAATTCCAATCGGCTCGCCCGATTCAAGGCAATAACCATATTCTCCTGCAGCCAAACGCTTCAATGCGTCTTCAATCTTGGGGAGCAAGCGACGCTCCCGATCGAGAATCCGCAACGATAGGCGAGACTCTTCCTCGTAGGCAGCGTGATCGCCTTCGTCATTCATCTCCGGCGGCGTCGAAAGCTGCTTTCTTGCCTTCTCCATGCTCTCGAGCGTTTCCTCACGCAGATCAATCAACAGCTGACGGAAAAAAGCCTGCTGGTCATCGTTCATGTAGTCATCTTCCGGCGCAGCAAGCAGCGCTTCTTTCGTCATCATTGACATAGTTACCTCGAAATGAATATTGTTATAACATAACACATTTAATAACTGCAGACGCAGCACGTTGTGGAGCCTCCTGAATGTCAGCACTCGCCAATTACTCTTGTGATACCGACATCGCCGGTTCACCAAGCTCTACCCGTCATACTGTTATCGGCAACAGCATCGAATGCCTGACAGACTTTTTCAGGGACGACGTCAACATGGTTGTCTGGGAGCGCGAGATTGATCCCTTGTGCCTACAGTTTGCCGAGTCGTTTGCTCAGCAGGCGGGAGAACTGAAACGATTTATCAGCATTGAGGCGGATGAAACAGCGGATGACATTCTGCCGAACTGGGCACGGACATTACCCGGCGCAGATCGCTGGCTTTCCGACATTAATACTGTGATCGACATGTTCCGCTGCTTATTCGAGCCCGCAGCGGTGGGCGTCCGACTCCACGTACTGAACGGTACTATGTGCCCGCGCTTTCACGTCGATCGCGTGCCAGCACGCTTGTTGGTGACCTATTCAGGCAAAGGAACCGAATGGCTCAGCGAAGATCAGGTAATACGCACCTGTGGAGATGCGCGTTTGCCGGAGCAGAATATTCGCCCTGAAGATATTCAAAGCCTATCAACCGCAGCGGTTACACTATTAAAAGGCGAACTTTGGAAAGGGAACGAAGGTTTTGGCCTGGCCCATCGTTCACCCTCTCCGGAAGGTGTGCCTCGTCTGGTATTAGCGCTGGATTGGTTATAAAAGGCTCATGCATTCGCAAAACAAAGCGAGAACCAGAAGTACCAGCACAGTCTTTACAGGGTAATTATCCTGTCATCACCAAATCATCAGCAAACAGGTAAAAGGTCTCCCTATGGCTGATTTTATTGATCCAGCGATATGGGATTCTCGGCTCTCCATAATATGCCCCCGCTAGTTGTCCATAAATACAGCCTGTGGTATCCGCATCTTCTCCCAAGTTAACCGCTTTCAATAATCCTTCAGCGAAATTATCTGTCGTCGAAAAGGCCCACAAGACTGCCTCTAAAGAATGCATTACATAGCCAGACCCACGAACTTCAGAGGCACTTTTTGTTTTATATTGCTGAGATGTAGTCAGATCTCTGATGCTGTCGCACAGAGGATTCGCTTGCCAATAGCCTCCCAGCGGATCATATAACCCACTCAATAGTTCTTCTTTTGAAGCCCCATTCAAAGCTCCCCAGATAAGACCTCCAAAGTAGCGACACGCATCAACCGCCTCTTCTGCGCCATGGGTCGTTTTCGAGCTGAGTCCCGATTGTTCTACTGCAGCTGCAAAGTCCCTGTTATAAAAAATGGGCACCGGAGCAAGCCGCATCAGTGAACCATTACCCGCACTGAATCTATCTGTCGGCCCGGCTTCAGGGTTGCCATCATCGACATAATTGTTCAAGGCCTGAGAGACAGTATTGCCAATATCAAAGCAAGTCGCGGTGACACTGAAGGCTCCCTCATTCCGCCACTTCAGATACAGCTCAATCTGATCGGTCAAGGTAAATCGTTGAGTACGCAATATGCTATGCGCAAGGCACAGCATCATACTTGAATCATCAGTCCACTCACCCGCCTGAAGCTGAAATGGCCCGCCCCCAGTAATATCAGTCACAGGCTCAAACGAGCCTGGAGTAGTAAATTCAATGGTTGTCCCCAAGGCGTCGCCAACAGCGGCACCGATCATAGCGCCACGGCACTTATCTTGTAGGCTGGGGCTTTGCAAGTCGTTCAGGGCTGCAGAGGACCGCCGCGCTCTGGTCAATAGATAACTTGTTATGTCGGAAAGTTTAACTTTTTCGTTATCGTTATTAACTGAATACTCGGAATCAGGGAACCACAATCCCTGATCGACCAAACTCTTTACACGCGATATTGATGCTCGATTATTTTCTTGTTGTGACATTAGTTGTCCTCATTCCAGCTTCCTTTCTTCATCACGAAACTAAATAACCCTGCTGTTCCGCAAGTCGAATAATTACGTGGGTCCCTGCATTAAAGTCGATGGCATCTGACACTATGCCATCTGAGAACACCACCCCACCCTCGGGGACGTATGAGGAGAGCTCGAGCTGTTTACCCGGCTGAATACGCCCATAGACCATATCCGTTGATGTTGTGGCCGAGCGGAAAGGCTCTCTTACGCCAAACATAAGTTCCTGCGCAGCCCAATCACCAGAAATAGGGCCAACCTCTTTCCCACTAATACCTTCAGCGCCAGCGATCAGGCTCGACATCCAACCGGTCGCTCCCAGGCCGGTTGATACAATCACCCCAGACGACGACTGGCTTTCTTTCTGGCCGTCCAGTTCAATACAATAACGCACCGATACCGGCAGCTTAGGGCCTATATAAAAATCATTGACCGCCAACATCGACTGACCGTCGTTAAAGTCTGCACGGGCCAGGCTGACGTTTTTAATCGTCATTTCATCAGAAGCAATCAGGCTTCGTATTACAGCACTGACATCACTAGGTAAAAATGGCAGGAGTATCCCATCGAAGACTTCTGGCAATGGATTCACAGCAACTAATGGCTGCCCCTGAAGATATTTCAGTACATTCGCCACCAGCCCGTCCTGACCAACAACCAAAGGAATATCATCTGGGCCGAAAA
>PDUK01000007.1 GCA_006212115.1 Thalassolituus sp.
TAGTGGAGCGCATTGCCCATGAATTCTCACGCGATGTCAGCAGCCTGATTGGCGACGGCAGCTTCCTGAAATCTGTCAATGCAGGCCAGTTCACCGATGAGCATACCGGCGAACTCACCTTAAAAGATATCCTGAGTGAGCTTGAAAAACCGGGCCGTGACCCTCGCCCCGAATTCCGCTTTGCAGAATACAAAGACGGCGTAGAAGACATCAAAGACCTGAAGCCAGGTATGATTCTCGAAGGCGCCATCACCAACGTGGCAGCGTTTGGTGCCTTTGTGGATATCGGCGTCCATCAGGATGGCTTAGTGCATATTTCGGCGCTGGCCGACCACTTTGTGAAAGATCCACGTGATGTCGTCAAAGCCGGCGACATCGTGAAAGTGAAAGTCATGGAAGTGGATGTGTCGCGAAAGCGCATTGGCTTATCCATGCGTTTAAGCGATGATACGCCGCCGTCAAATGACACTGGTGCCAGAAGGCACTCGTCCAGACAAGGCAAGACATCAGAGCGAACGGCCAAGCGTCCAGCTGACGCATCCAGTGCATCAACTGGCGCCATGGCGGGTGCCTTCGCTCAAGCCTTTGCGAAGGCAAAAAAGAAATAGTTCATAAACCAAGTAGTAAGAGACTGTTGTGCACAAACAAGGACGTATAAGTTCCGCTATCAGCGCGTTCATTCTTCTCGGCCAGTCAGGACTGGTCTGTACCGCCAGTGCGATGGAGGACCCGATGTGGTCTGCGTCCGGCGATGATCTTATACCCTTTGTGCTCACCCCAGCCCGCTTAAAGCAACCCACGGCAGAGGTTCCGGCCAGCGTTACCGTCATTGACCGGGACCTGATTGAAGCCGTGGGAGCACAGGAGGTCAGCGAACTGCTTCGATACGTACCAGGCATGCTGGTCGCACCAGAACCGCTGAGCAATACCGACAACGTGGTTTATCACGGCGGTACGGCGCTCGTCCCGACTGACATGGAAGTACTGATCGACGGTCGAGCGATATATCGGGCAGGCCTGTCTTCCGTTACCTGGAGCAATCTACCGGTTGCCGTTGAAGAAATTCAACGTATTGAGGTGGTACGGGGCCCGAACTCGACAGCCTATGGAACTAACGCCTACAAAGCCGTTATCAACATTATCACCATGCACCCGGAAGATACCGCAGGCGATCAGAAAGTTAACCTGACACTGGGCAATAACGGGTATCAGCATGTCCATCTACAAAGCGGCTTTGAGGCACTTGGTGGATTCTGGCGAGTGACTGGCGTCGATCGCGGCACCGATCATCTGGACGACAGACTGGACCCGGAACAATTTGGCTGCAGTAACGGTGATGACTGCGCAGACCGCCGTGATTCGCGCTTCGCCAATGTGCGCGGATTTTATGCCCTACCAGACGGCGACTCTCTTGATGTCGCACTGGTAGCATCCAGGTCGCAGCGTAACGTCCCCGACTTTGACCTCGATAGCAATAAGGTACGCGAAGCTCACCATGAAATTGGGTTCAGGTACACGTCGCTTCTGAATGAAGCGCACGAGCTTAAATTATCGCTCTACGGAACCGAGTACCGACGCGAACAGACACAACGCCTATATGAGGGCGTGGCCGGTGCCTTCGATCCCGAGCTGGGCGCCCTGTATCGGCTCAATAGTGATGCCGCCATGCAAGTGGTGAGTGGGCAACAACCTACAGCACTGGATACCAGCGACCCCGAACAAGTGGCCTTGTTCACGACGCTGGCTCAACGCTACGCCGACCCCGCTGACTTCCTGATACCAGTCAATGCCATTAGCCGTGCCAGTACCACTGAAAAGCGCGTGGACATCGAACTTCAGGATACCTACTCACCAACGAGCACATTGACGGTGCTGAGTGGTATTGGCTTCCGATATGACAACGTCTACTCCTACGATTATTACAAAGGTGAAATCGACCAGACCACATCCCGAATTTTCGCCAATGTGAACTGGCATGCTACGGATGACTGGGTACTCCACTCAGGTGCAATGGCAGAGATCTCAGAGTCATTTTCGCCTGCGAAATCCTTTCGCGCTGCGGCGAATTATCTGATCAGTCCGGTGCAGTCGTTCCGCCTCGTATACAGCCAGGCGGCGAAAACGCCAGACCTGATTAAAGAGTATGCGCAGTGGTCGTATGGCGTCGATTACATCGAAACGGAATCGCCCTACGCCACCGGTGACTTCTACGCCAGCTTCATTGCCGACGGCGGCCTCGATGCGGAAATGATCTACTCATACGAACTTGGCTACTACGGCCAGTCACAACTCAACGGCAAGGCTGAATGGGACATTCGCCTGTTTCGCGAAAAGCTGGACGGCGCGCATTATCTGTACCCATCGATCTGGGCGGATCGCGTGTATTCGGACAACTGTATCCGTTACACCGGTGTGGAATGGCAGGCCGAGTACCAGCTCAGTGCTTCGAGCGGTTTGCGCACAAACGGCGCCTATATTCAGGTCGATATTCACGCAGAAGAAGGCCTGAGTGACGGCGAGCTGCTGGGTATGTATGCACCGTTTTCACAAACACTAAGCTGGAATCAACGCTGGACGTCAGGGCTCAACTCAACCTTGAGCCTGATGTTGGTTGAGGACATGGGCGAAGCCGGCGGCCACGACAATACCGTCGATTTCCGTCGCCTCAATGCTACCGTCTATGGTGTACGCAAAGCTGAAACGCTCGATGTAAACTGGCGTTTATCGCTACAGCGCGATTTCACATCTGACCCTTACCTGCCAGGCGGGGCCAGTTACGCGCAAGCGACCCGAGTACAGGCGACAGTGGGCACCCGGTTCTGATAACGGACTGTTCAGACTTCTGCACCAGTGAGTTTTGTTGTTAGACTTCATCCGGATTCGCCCTATAATCCGCTCAACTCTCCCTGCATCCAGAGGTGCCCTTGGCTTCATACGACTCACTGCTGTCTCTGTTATCCGAATCTCAGTATCGTCCTTTGTTGACTCGCTTACAGCGCGGCATTGAGAAAGAAGGATTACGATGCAGTAATGACGGCTTGATCGCCCAGACGCCACACCCAAAGGGAATGGGCTCTGCACTGACGCATCCTGCAATTACCACAGACTACTCAGAAGCTCTGCTCGAATTCATTACACCGGTGTTCACCAGTGCTCATGAAGCGGCCGCCTACCTCGAAACCGCGCATCGTTTTGCCTACCAGCAAATGGAAGGCGAGCTGATCTGGCCTGCATCCATGCCGTGTATTTTGAAAGGTGAGTTAAGCATTCCAATTGCTGATTACGGTACCTCTAATCTTGGTCAGCTCAAGCATGCTTACCGTCACGGACTGTGGCACCGCTACGGTCGCGTGATGCAGGCAATCTCAGGTATTCACTACAACTTTTCCTTGCCAGATCAGCTGCTGACTCTGCTGGCCGAACAAGACGGCGAAAAAGCCGATAAAGACGCCATCTCACGTCGTTACTTGGGCATGATCCGTAACTTCCGACGCTATGGTTGGCTACTGATGTACCTGTTTGGCGCCTCACCTGCCGTGTGCAGCACCTTCCTGGAAGGGCGCGAACACAAGCTGGACAGGCTGCATAAACATACGCTTTATGCTCCTTACGCAACCTCTCTGCGGATGAGTGATCTGGGCTATCAGAATAACGCCCAGTCGAGCCTTAAAATCTGTCATAACAGCCTGGACACTTACATCGACACCTTGAGCAGCGCTCTGACCATCCCTGTCCCCGAATACGAAGCTATCGGTATGCAGGAAGCCTCGGGACAATACAAGCAACTGAACACCAATCTGCTTCAGATTGAAAACGAGTACTACAGCAATATCAGACCGAAGCGTGTTGGTGAGTCAGGTGAAAAACCGCTGGAGTCACTAGCCCGGGCTGGCATTCAATACATCGAAGTTCGCAGTACAGACGTCAACCCATTCCTGCCGCTGGGTCTCGACATACCTCAAATGCACTTTATGGATATATTCCTGACCTGGTGTGCTCTTCAGGACAGCGCTGAAATCGACAATGCGGCGTATCAGCGCATTCAGAATAATTTCAGTAAGGTGGTGTACGACGGCCGTAAACCCGGACTTGAACTGGAGAGTTCTACAGGCAGCAAAAAGCTCACTGACTGGGCCAATGAGCTACTCGACAGTATGCAGCCACTGGCTGAGCTGATGGACGAAGCACACCACCACAGTTTCCACCGAGATACTCTGGCGCAACAGCGATTAAAAGTCGCCGACAGCAGCCTGACACCATCAGCGCGCGTACTGCGTATTCTGGAAGATGAGAATATTGAATTCGCCGAACTGACGCTTCGTCAGGCGAAGGCGCACAGAAAGACCCTCAGCGAGCCCCTTTCTGGAGCCATTCAGGATACGTGGAAAACGATGGCACAGGACAGCCTCAATGCTCAGGAAGAGTTGGAACAGAGCGACACGCTGCCCTTCGGTGAGTATCTGACAGCGTACATGACCCGGTAATAAACCGGGTCCGCTTCGTCAGAGTCAGTTCTGAACGACGAAGTTATTGAAGTACAGGTCGTCTACTGCTGGGACGCCCTCCAGCTCGCTCATCACAGCTTTCACTTCCTTAAGCGCAATCTGACGCAGTTCTTCGCGTCCTTCCGATGAGTTCATGATATTGGCTTCCTGAGCACTGAACAGCATTACCAGACTGTTTCTCAGATACGGCTTATGGTGCGACACCATGCCAGCGGCCTCGGTAGAGCTGACCTTCAGAGCGACGTCCGTCCTGAGATACTTTATACGCCCGGTACTTCCATAGTTCACAACAAACGCGGGCTCAAAGTAGATGTACTGGATCTGTGGGCCCACTGGCGCTCCGGCACCGTCTTCCGCAAACGTAGTCAGTGGCAAAGCCATTAACAGGCAAAATAATGTACGGGCAAGCATGGCAAACCTCCTTGAATTGTAGATTTTTATCAAGCTTAGCAGCCGTAACAGATTCCGCCGGGGACGCGTGGTAGACTCGAGGCTCTTTCAGCAAAATAAAACCAGTGATATGACTCTTCAACGCCTGTTTCCCAGCTCTGTCGTTGCCGGTGGCTACCTGGCCGGGTTTACTATCTGTGCGCTGTTACTGGGCGCGGCCTACTACTTCGAATATCAACTTTTTCTCGACCCTTGCCCACTTTGCATTGTTCAGCGAATCGCAACGCTGGCAGTCGGAATTGGCTGTTTACTCGCTTTCCTCAGCCGCAATACGCGCTTGCCACAACTGGCGTCACTGATGTTCACCTTTGCGTCATCTGTATTTGGTGTATGGGTTTCACATCGTCATGTGTGGTTGCAGGGGCTGCCAGCGGACGAGGTGCCTGAATGCGGCCCCAGTGTTGAATACATGGCGGAGGTACTGCCCTTCACAGAGCTGGTTACCTTTATGCTCCAGGCCAGCGGCAGTTGTGCAGACGTATCCTGGTCATTCATGAGCATGAGCATGCCTGAATGGATGCGCGTGGTATTCGTCGGGTTTGCGGTCGTAAGTGCTATTGGCCTGGTTCGCGCCATACAGATGCCAAAGCACCATGATGCATAAGTTGCCACTAATGCAAGAAAAAAAACTCAAAAAAGTTGCTTGAAAACGCCGTTTCAGCGCGCCTATATTGGTGACACTGAGGCATGGGTTTCACCCGTTTTACAGAGGAATTTTGACATGCTGGAACAATGCAAAAATGCACAGGAACGCTGGGGTGGTGTACATCAACTCATCGATAAATGGCTGAATGAACGTCAGAGTCTGATTGTTCTGTTCTGCAATCTAAGCGCAAGCAAGCCGCTCTCGGACGAAGAGCCGCTGGCTCCGAACCTGCAACGCTTCTGCGAAGTGATGATGGATTACTGCTCGGCAGGCCACTTCGAAATCTACGAACAGTTAATGAATGAAGCCCGCGAGTTCGACGATGGCTCCATCGATCTTGCTAACGAGCACATGCCTCGTCTGGAAATCCTCACGGGCGAGTGCGTCGACTTTAATGACACGTACGACAAGCACTGCTCGCTTGAGCAACTGGCCAAACTGCCGTCTGATCTTTCAGCCATTGGCGAAGTACTTGAAGAACGCTTCCAGATCGAAGACAACCTGATCGAGAAAATGCACAACGTGCATCGCGAAGCCGTTGCCAGCTGATTTCTGAACTACACTGACAACAGGGCGCGCGGTGTGCGCGTCCACTGATCGTACATGGAACAGGTTGTCATGATTCTCCGCACCATTGTCGTTTTAACTTCCCTCTTCCTGGTAGTCGCCTGTGACAAAGCGGCAGAACCAGATCGTTATTCTGAAGTTGCCACCCAAGGCGTTTACAGCATCCGTATTAATCATGCGGGGCATGCCGCATTTATCGGTAGTCTGCATCACGGCGGAAGCTACTGGACGCTTGATCCGGCGGAACGACACTTCGACTGGAACCACACGCCGGACGGTTACAGTAACCTGACCAGCGCGGCCTTCTCACCCGAAGATGCCTACGTTGCCAGCGCCGATAACCGCACCATCGTGCTGTGGGAGGTGGCGACAGGAGCCGCAGTATGGTTCTGGAATGCTCCGGGCGATATCGAGGACATCGCTCTGACAAGCAACGGTCAACTCGCTCTTCTGGCAATGCAGGATTACACCGCCACACTATTTGATATCCGCAATGGCGGCATACGCCAGCGCTTGCCCCACGACGGTATCGTCTACGACGTCAGCCTCAGTCTGGATGGATTAATCGGCGCATCGGCCAGTGACGATTTAACCGCGGTGATCTGGAATCTCAATGACGGCAGCCCAATCACGACGTTACAGCACAATAATCAGGTCAAAACTGCCGAGCTATCTGGCAGCGGACGTCTCGTATTCACCTCAGCTCTGCGTGAGCCAGGTCGTCTCTGGGATGCTGCAAGCGGTGAGCTTTTGTTTGAATTTCCGGGTGGCAGGGGACACTTCACCTCTGCACGGTTTAACGACACCGAGAGACAGCTTCTGACTGGTAACACGTCAGGCCAGATTCAGTTGTGGGACACACAGACCGGGGCCGAACTCGGACGCTGGCGAGCCACTCCGGGGGACCACTGGGTGGGTAACAACGTGACCGTCGAAGACGTCGGCTTTTCAGATACAGGGATTGTCGCGGCCGCAGCAAATGGCCGAGTCTATCATATTACTTTTTAGCGGAAGGTTTGATCCGTAGCAGTAAACCCCTGCCTCAGGACTCGTTCTCGGATGAATACCGCGATTCCAGCATCGACTTCACCTGCTTCGCCTGATCAATTAATTCCAGCGCCTGAGATGGCATGACAACGGGCGAATCTGGAATTGCAGGTTCAGGGCTGATCAACTGTGAATCCGTTGGCTTCTCTTCCTGAGTGGCTACCGGAGCCAGAATATTCGCCGCCGTATCAATATTCACCGGAATAGCTTCAACGCCTTCTGGGGCCTCATTACCAAAGTGCCACTGGCCATTGGCATCCTGCCATTTATAAAACGTCTGTCGAGTCTGAGCCGAAGAGACAGGCGGCGTGTACGGGCTGAGCGAGACGCCGGAATCCCCAGACTGAATGCGCTTCATGACATAGGGGGTAGCAAAGGCCACGCCCAGCACACTCATCATAAAAATAATGGCCGTCAGTTTCATATCAACTCCTTTTGTACACAGGTGTCAGCAAAATGCCCATTTATGCAGTATGCTTAATCATAACACTCATCGCCAAAGGGAAACGATGCCCTCTATGACCGCCGGGGTAATCAGTCAGAAGCCACGCATTGTCAGCCAAGCCCGAGCTGTACGTGTACTGGTGGCCAACGCAAAAGGCGGTTGCGGAAAAACTACCCTGGCGACCAACCTCGCCTGTCAGTTTGCCCGCGAAGGGAAAACAACCACCCTGATTGATCATGACCCGCAGGCGTCGGCTACCGACTGGTTAAAACTCCGTAATGCCCGACTGCCGATCATCAACGGTATTGAAGCCGAGCGTGAGAGACATCGCGCTGGCTCGACCCTTAGTTGGCGTATGCGCATTCCGCTGGCGACCGAGCGCGTGGTCATCGATACACCAGCAGGGTTACATGGGAACGCCCTCTCTGACCTCGTTGCTCAGGCAGACATCATTCTGATACCCGTCATTCCTTCTGCAATTGATATGCGCGCCGCCACAGAATTTATCCACGCATTGCGTAAGACTCAGGCATATCGTCAGCGTGCATGCACGATCGCCGTGGTCGCCAATCGGGTGAAACGCAACACACTGAGTTTTAATTCGCTGAAGACGTATCTGGATGAACTCGGTATTCCGTTCGTCACTGCACTGCGCGACACACAATTCTATGTAAAAGCTGGAGAGCACGGCTTTGGTGTCGTCGACTTTGACCGACAACACCCCAAAGAGCAGGAAGAATGGCAGCCGCTCATGCACTGGCTTGGCTGTACCATTGAGGATATCCGGCAAGCCCAGTCTTAAGTGCTAAGTGCTAGGTGTCAGATTTCGGCTTCCAGCCCGAACAAATTCCTAACTTCGGTACGAACCGCCGCTTTGGCTCCCATACGCAGAACCTGACCGTGCGCGCCGACCAAGGCATCAAAATCGAGTTCAATCAGGCGTTCAAAATCATGCTGCATGGACCCACCCTTCGGTGTGACCCGCTTAAGCCAGGGGGCACCAATATTCATGCCCCGATGAAAGCCTAAGAACCGAAAAGCCAACTTGGATACCGGAGAAAAATGCGTCCACTCTTTGTGGTACTGCAGACTGTCTGTCGTGATCAGCAAACGACTGCGATGGAGCAATAGCGCGGACTCAGGATAGCGAGCATTGTGAAACACAAAAAACTCACTGTGTTTTACCGGGCCGGGTGACGCCTCATCCACCAGCACATCGATACCGGGCTCGGGATAGTTACTCTGGCCAGCCTGCGCCCAGAAAAGGCACTGGTATCGGTCGACGTAAAACTGATCATCCGCTCCATGGAAATCGCCCAGCCGCACTACACGGGCGACATCTCCCAGTGCATCAAGGTCCACCAGCCCGGCATCAGACAGTCGTATCGGGTTGACCAATGTGAGTTCCCGACCTTCTCTGAGAATCAACATATTGCGATTCAGGCGCATGCCGGGTCCAACACGAACACTGCCGTGAACCCAAAAAACGTCGGGGAATAATTCCTGAATATCCTGATGTGGGAATGCGGGTGAATACATGTTTCCTCCTGAAACTTCGATTACCTGCACGTACGACTTCGCAGCGTTACGGTTGAGCGAGTTGAAGCAACTCACGACATTCCTTTTCCGAATTACAGATTAGCATAAGACCCTGTATACCACAGTTCTCCGATGCGGCCGGGCTATCTTTCAATACTGTCCACAATAACCCCAGACCGTAACGCTCGGCTTCCAGTTCGGCCTTCTTAAGCAACTCGTATAAATCTCCATGCTCACCGCGCTGACATGCACGTCGGCGGTCACGTAAAGGCTGAATCATAGATTCCCGCCATGCCACGTAATCCGGTGCGTTGAGGGCCTCATCAGAGATTCTTAGCGCGGTTTCATTCGCCCATAGAACAGCCAGTATCTGCAGAATATCGGCGTCAAACTCGTCCTGCAGTCGTAGTAAAAGCGACTCGACACCCGGCCGGGAATACACCTGAAGTGCATACCGCCAGAGCGCGTTATTCATTGGTTCGTCACCTGCTTCTGTGGCAAACTGCGCCGCCATTAGTCTTACCTTTCTTGATGGGTCTTATGATTGAGTTTACTCAGGTTGCGCTGCAACGCGGTACTAACTTTTTGCTGGAAAACGCCAGCCTGCGTATTCACGACGGTCAGAAACTGGCCTTAATCGGCCCCAATGGCGCAGGCAAGTCGAGCCTCTTTGCCCTATTGAACGGTGAACTGACTGTCGACGCCGGAGACCTCAGCATTCCAGCGAAATGGCGTATCGCGCACATGCAGCAGGAAGTGAGTGCCACCGAACGCACAGCGCTCGATTATGCCATTGATGGCGACCGTAAATACCGAGAAATCGAACAAGGTATCGCTACTGCCAGTGACGATCAGGTTCTGACACGCTGGATGGACGCAATGGACGAACATCAAGGCTATCAGGTACCGGTGAGAGCAGAGCAGTTACTGCAAGGCTTGGGGTTCTCACAAGCCGATATGCAGCGGCCTGTCAGGGACTTCTCAGGTGGTTGGCGTATTCGCTTAAATCTGGCACAGACTCTGATGACCCCGTCCGATCTGATGCTACTGGATGAGCCAACCAACCACCTCGATCTCGAAGCGACCCTGTGGCTTGAAGGCTGGTTAAAAAAATACCCCGGCACCCTGCTGTTTATCTCCCACGACCGTGATTTCATCGACTCTGTCGCAGACCATATTGTCCAGCTCCATCAGAAGCAGTTAATTCAATATCCAGGTAACTACAGCGCCTACGAACGCATACGGGCAGAGAAGCTGGCGCAACAGCAATCTGTGTATGAGAAACAACAGGAGCGCGTTGCTGAAATCGAAAAATTCGTTGCTCGCTTTCGGGCCAAAGCCAGTAAAGCCAAACAGGCTCAGAGTCGCTTAAAAGAACTGCAACGCATGGAGCTGATTGCACCCGCGCATGTGGATTCGCCATTCCGGTTCGAGTTTCCCTGCTACGAGAAAATGTCGTCGCCTTTACTCGCTATCGACCGGGCAGATCTCGGCTACACCGACAAAGTTATTCTGCCGGGTACGAATATTTCCATCGTACCGGGACATCGCATTGGTCTACTTGGGCCGAACGGAGCGGGTAAATCAACGTTATTAAAAACGCTCTGCGAGGATATTCCACTGATCAGTGGAGAGCGTAGTAGCGGAGAACATTGTCGCATCGGCTATTTCGCTCAGCATCAACTCGAATCTCTTGATGTAAAAGCGTCTGGTAGCCTGATCCTTCAACGCTTAAAGCCTCAGGCCAGCGAGCAGGAAATCCGTAACTTTTTGGGCGGTTTTGGCTTTCATGGTGATAAAGCGCTGGAAGTCATTGAGCCGTTTTCAGGCGGTGAAAAAGCACGACTGGCATTAGCCTGTGTTGCCTGGATGAAGCCCAATTTATTGATTCTCGATGAGCCGACCAACCACCTCGATATTGAAATGCGTGAGGCGCTGGCGCTGGCCCTTCAGAATTTTGAGGGTGCGATTTTAATCGTCAGCCACGACCGTCACCTGTTGAAATCCACGGTGGATGAATACTGGCTAGTGGACCACGGTAAAGTACAAAGCTTCGATGGTGATCTGGATGATTATCACGATTACATGAATCATCGAACAGACGCACCCAATCCGACATCCTCACAGGATGTGAATACTGGTAATGCCTCTGACGCTAAACCCTCGATCGATCGTAAAGAACAAAAAAGACTCGAAGCCGAGCGCCGCCAGCGGCTGGCACCGATACGGAAAAAACAACAAGCCGCCGAGAAGCAGATGGAAAAGCTTCAGGCTGAATTAGCAGACATCGAAGACAAGATGGGTGACTCGGACCTTTACGATGCCAGCCGAAAAGACGAGTTAAGCACATTGATTCAACGACAAGGCGCGTTAAAAAGTGAGCTCGAAGATGTTGAAATGGAGTGGATGGATTTAACCGAGCAATTAGAAGCCGCTGAATAATTCAGTCTGCGACTGTCTTACTCGATTCAAATATCAACGTATCTCATGCAGAGCGAGTTGCAAGGAGCGAACAAACATCGCCCTGCCTGAGAGTACGATTACTACCGCGCTGGAATTACCGCCATCGTCAAACGCGAAATACAGCTGAGCTTTTCTTCGTCGTTGTAAATCCGTATTTCCCAGACTTGTGACGTACGGCCACGATGAACGATCTTTGCCACTCCTGTAAGGGTGCCAGATCGTACTCCGCGAAGGTGGTTAGCGTTAATTTCCTGCCCGACTGCGTACTCTTTACTGTTATCCAGGCACAGGTTCGCAGCCATACTTCCCAAGGTTTCAGCAAAAAGTACATTGGCTCCACCGTGGACCAATCCGATTGGCTGGAAAGTTCGCGGATCGGCAGGCATGGTTCCTTTCACCCAATCGTCGCCCAATTCGGTGACTTCAATTCCCAGATTGGAGCAGGCCGTGTTTTCCATCGCCTTGTTCATGGCGGTGATATCAGGTGCTGAAAACCAGATTGCCATAGCGGTCTCTTTCGTAATTGGCAGTCGTTCAACGATACGACATAACGAGCCACCCAGCCAGCGCTGCAACACGTCGTTCCATAGGACATCTTCTACTTAATTATTAGAGCCACTCCCGGATATGGGACAGCCTAAGCCAATTCGCACCCTATCCATTGTATCGACGGGTTGCTGCGATCAATCTCTTCAGGCTGGCCGTATCAGATGTACGGTGTCCAAGCAGTGAATCAGCGCACAGTGCGCACTATAAAAACAAGAAAGCTATTCAGGGGTTAACATGAACAATAGCAACCGTTTTAAGCGGGCCGTTATGGCTTCCGTATTGGGAACGTCATTGCTTGGCGCGACTGCGAGCCAGGCTGACGTGACCGGGCCCGGAACAACAAATGGTGACTTATGGCAGGGAACAGCTGAGTTTTTTCTTAGTTTTTCCTTCGCTGCTGACGCCATCAATGAATCTAATAACATCCGACCCTTTTTGGTGCCGCAGGCTAAGTCCCACGCGTTAACGACTTTCCGCGACCAGCCAATTTCCTTCGATTTCCGGGCCAAACATCTGGATAGCGATGGCAACCCGGACAGTAATCTCTCTTGGACGGTCGAACAGTCACCGATGCACGGCACGCTTGAGGGCGTACCACCGAATATGACTTACACGCCAGACGCCAACTACACCGGTTTTGACCGGGTCGTTTTCAAAGTTGACGATGGCAGTGACGGCAGCACCGAAGGCACTATTGATATCAAAGTTCAGGGCTCCTACACCGCCTTTGAGAGCGGTCCGGTTCGTCCTCTGGCGATGAACTCTGACAAGTCCCGCCTCTACGCTCTCAATACGCCTGACGGCAAACTGGAAGTCTTTGACGTATCTGGTGAATTACCAGAACTGCTGCACAGCGTGCCAGTGGGCCTTGAGCCCGTTGCTATCTCACTTCGCAACGACAATGAAGCCTGGATTGTTAATACCCTGTCTGACAACCTGAGTGTGGTGGATCTGAGCGCCGACATCCCACATGTTGTACGTACACTGCAAACCGGCGATGAACCTCAGGACATTGTTTTCGGTGGCCCTGACCGTAACCGAGCCTTCGTCACCACCGCACACCGCGGTCAACACTCTCCGTCGGATCTGGATGCCATGACGCCGGGCACAGACCGCGCCGATGTCTGGGTATTTGATGCCGCCTCGGGCTCTGATGAGCCAGAAAAGGTGATCTCATTATTCGGCATGGCACCGCGTGCACTAGCGGTGACTCCGGACGGAAAAAAGGTATACGCAGCCATCTATAAATCCGGCAACCAGACCACGATTGCAGCGCACAATTACCGTTTATTTGGTCGCACCAGCACCATTAATGGCAAACCCGGGCCCACAACCGATGCCGGCGGTGTCGAAGCTCCAAACACAGGCGTGATGGTGAAATACGATGGTGAAGACTGGCGGGACCAGTACGGCACCAACTGGAATCGTCAGGTGTATTTCGACCTGCCCGATTACGATGTTTTTGAAATTGACGCCATGGCTTCTTCACCGACGTGGACTAAGCGCCACTCTGGTGTAGGTAACGCGCTGTTTAACATGACGGTTAACCCAGCGAACGGCAAAGTCTACGTCTCCAATATGGATGCTCGCAACGAGCTAAAATTCGAAGGACACGGCGACCGCAGCGATATTCAGACGTTGCGCGGCCGCTTTATCAAAAACCAGATCACCGTAATTGATGGCAACAGCGTCACACCACGCGAGCTGAACAACCACCTCGAAGATTCGCGTCCGGATGGCTCCGCCGACGACAACGCGCGCTCACTGGCGATGCCGCTTGAGATGGTCATGGACAGCGCTGGCGAGACCCTTTACGTCGCAGCGTTCAGTTCCTCCAAGGTCGGTATTTTTAATGCCGCCGAACTTGAGAACGGCAACTTCACCACCTCAGAGGCGAATCACATTGAAGTATCTGGCGGTGGCCCAGCGGGTATCGCATTGGATGAAGCGCGCAACAGGATGTACGTCCTCACTCGCTTCAATAATGCAATCTCTGTTGTCGATGTCGACGCCCGCGAAGAAATCGCCAGCGTAGAAATGTACAACCCAGAGCCCGACTTTATCACCGAAGGTCGTCCTTTCCTGTACGACGCCCGCTTCAGCTCAGGCCGTGGGGATTCATCGTGCGGTTCATGTCACTTGTTTGGAGATATGGACGGAATCGCCTGGGAATTGGGTAATCCAGATATTAACTGGACCGAGAACCCACGTGGCTACGCTGACGAATTTGTAAAAATGAACGCTCTGCGCGTCCATCACCCGCTCAAAGGCCCAATGCTGACGCAATCATTCAGAGGCATGGAATTTCAGGGGCCGCTGCATTGGCGTGGCGACCGCACTGGCGCCTATCGTGAAAACGGCGAGTCTCTGGAGAAAGCCGCGTTCAAAGAATTCCGTGGCGCCTTTACTGAATTGCTGGGCCGTCATGCTCAGCCAACCGAAGACGAAATGAATAAATTTGCCGACTTCGTGATGCAGTTACGTTATCCGCCGAATCCAAATCGCAATCTGGACGACACACTGACACCGAAAGCGCAGGCGGGAGCGGACGTGTACTTCAATGAGAAGACGACCGGTTTCAAGTCGAAAGGTGATATTGCCAAACAAACCTGTAACCACTGCCACGAAGTCGAGATGGACATCGAACGCTTCGGTACCAATACATTGATGAGCTTTGAGGGCACGGAGAATCCACAGGACTTTAAGATCCCTCATTTGCGTAACGTGTATACCCGCATAGGGATGTTTGGCCAGAAGTTCCGCGACCGCACTTCAACCAGCAAACACATGGGAGATCAGGTCACTGGATATGGCCTGTCTCACGACGGCGCAGTGGATACGATGGAAACCTTCCTCACTGTCAGCGTGTTCCACGTTGAACCAGAAGACGTTGGCCCAGTATTCGAGTTTGTCACTCAGGTTCCAACCGGGCTTGCACCCATTGTGGGCCAGCAGGTCACTCTGACGCCACAGCAACAAAGTGACCATGATCTGATCGATCTGATGATTTCACAGGCACTGTTGCACACCCAGGTTGGGGGGCCGAACAAACAGCAATGCGACCTTATCGTGCACGGCATAGTGGATGGTCAGCAACGTGGTTGGATGATGCGGGAGTCCGGCGAGTTTATGTCGGACGATGGCGATCACATCAGCGATGCGGACCTTCGCGCCACCAGCACCGAGCAAGGCAACAGTCTGACTTATCTGTGCGCGCCACCGGGCAGCGGAGAGCGCCTCGCTCTGGATCGCGATGAGGACGGTACGCTAAACATGAACGATGCAGTAGTCATGGGACGCGCACCGACCAGCATCCAGCCGATGGACCCTTACGCTGCACCAGAACAAGACGTCATGGTGCCCGCTGAAGGGAACGGCTATGACCGAGAAGCCGCTCAGAAGAGCAATGGTCGCTTCCCTGACTTCAATTATTTCTGGCCGTTTGGCTCGTAGTTTCTGAACGTAGGATATAAAAAAACCGCCTTTTACTGGGCGGTTTTTTTTATTGTCAGAAAGTCACATCGACCGAAATCGTACCGACAACAGAATCGGTACTAGCATCACTGCGAGGGATATTAAATTCAACTTCATAACCGTAGATATCCTCGTCCGTCACATCGATGATAATGTCATCCGAAGAGTCTTCCGATTCATGTAAAAGAGCATTTACCTTATCGTTGAAATACACATCACGTTCTGTGAATGGGTACGTAATCGTACTCAGTTCGAGAACAGAATTTCCTTCTTCTGTATTCGTAGTTGCCAGCGACAGCTTACGTCCTGAAGTTTCCAGGTTATGCAGGGCTGCACAGAATAATACTTCACCAGTGACCACCTGATCAGGCCCCCAGTTCCAGCTCATGCTCCCTACGGCTCCGACCGTTTCTTTAATACGAATAAACTCACTCGTAGAAAACAAGCTGACGCCTGTTGCGATCTGAGTTTCAGGGATAATCAGGGTCAACCGGTTATCGGCAGAGCGGTCATACGTCCCGGCTCCAGTGGTCGCCACATCCGACGCAGACACAGATCGGATTTCAGTAAACCCACCGGTATCACAGGACGCCATTTCATAGCCGCCGGGCGCGCTATCATTTGTACGAATAACCAGAAACTCAAGACGACTTTCATAGCGTTTTACATCCACGCCAGAGCTGTTGGCATCGGTGTAAGTAATATTGCGAACCCCAACCCAGGTACCGGCAATATCATCGGTTCCAAGGCTGTCTGCTACGTCCTGGTAGTCATCAAGCGTGAAATAGGTGAGCTGCTGAGGAAAGTTATCCGGATTATTGTTGCTGCTTCCAGAACCTGAACCACCACCGCACCCTACCAGTGCCAGAGCGAGGCCGCTGGCCAGCCAACGAGATGTCATTTTTGTCGTTTTTATTGTCGATATTCTCATTATTTTATCCCCTTGGCTGACATTAGAATCCCATCAGGCGTGCTGACGAATAATCTCAGCGTACTCTTTGCCCTGCTTATGCGATTCAATCGTTTGCAATGCAGTGTCACCCGATGCGCCGGTCGCGCTCAGGCTGTGTCCCTCTGCTACAAACAGACTGATAAAATCAGCAAATGTGTCTGGCAACATGTGACGATACGCGTGAATAACCGCAATGTAATCGGGTTCAGAGTCATCAAATGATTCTGCGTTCAGGAAAGAACGAAGATGCTCATCGCTCCATTTCTCTGCGGTATTCTTTTCTTTTACAGGCATGACAATTTCTCTCTTTCAAATATTTGGTAATTATCCAGTCTTCTCGACCTTCCGGAACATCAGGTCCCAGACCCCATGTCCCTTATTTTCACCACGCTTTTCAAATTTCGTGTAGGGACGATGTTCCGGTCTCGGAACAAACGCATTGGTCCCCGCTACGTTTTCGTAGCCGTCCTGCGCTTCCATCACTTCCATCATATGTTCAGCGTAATTTTCCCAGTCAGTAGCCATGTGGAACACGCCACCCGGCTTCAGTATCCGGTGCAGTGTGTCGGCAAATTCAGGCTGCACAATACGACGCTTATGGTGTTTCTTCTTGTGCCACGGGTCCGGGAAAAATAACTGCACGGTATCAATACTGTTGTCCGGAATCAGTTTAAGTACTTCTATGGCATCGTCTTTGTAGGTGCGCAGATTTGTGACACCGGCCTCCTCGGCCAGGTTCAGCAAAGAACCCACTCCCGGAAGGTGTACTTCAACACCAATAAAATCTTTCTCGGGTGCCGCTGCGGCCATCTGCACCAACGACTGCCCCATACCATAACCAATCTCAAGAACCACATGACCATCACGCCCGAACACGTTCTTTGGGTCAATGGCTCCTTGCTCAAGTTCGAGCCCCATGACTGGCCACTGCCGGTCAAGGCCACCCTGCTGGCCCTTGGTCAGGCGACCCGCCCGGATTACAAAGCTCTTGATACCGCGGCGGTATTCAGGTTTGCCGGTATCGCCGGCGTTGTTCGTCTCTGACACGTGTGTTACTCGCTGTCGTTAGAAGGGGTCGGCAACCGGAATGCCGCAAGAATCAGGAACGCCCAGCCAATCAGCCAGCACATCCCTCCGAAAGGGGTAATAATACCCAGAGAACGCTCACCACTGATCGCCAACGCATACAGACTGCCGCTGAAGAGTACGGTTCCCAGAGTCATCAGGTAGGCGCTACGGCGAATCCAGGACGCAGGACGCACAAACAGCCATGCCGAAAGCGCCAACAGAACAACCGCGTGGACCAGATGGTAAAGCACGCCAGTTTCGTAAGCCGTAAACAATTCGGGATCAATCACACCCTTCAGCCCGTGTGCACCGAATGCTCCGAAGGCAACACCGGTAAAGCCACCGATCGCAGCGATATTGAGGCAGGTTTTCGCCTTCATAGTATCCCCCTGATAGAAACCGCTGATTATAGAGCACCAGACAACTCAGGTCACAGCCTCTTAGGAGATTCGAGCCAGTACGTGTAACTCTCCCGGCCAGTCGTTGCTGAGCTATGTCACCCGCTTTTCTGACCCTATATTCTGTACGTCTGCCTCAGTTGTACACAGGGACGACTCTCTCGCGGGGCGCACCACATACGCTGCCACAGATGTAAGCAGCCATAAAAATGATAACGATAAAATAAACCGGGTTAAGCAAATGAAAATTAGAAATACGGCGCGCTCGCTGGCGTTGTCTGCTGCCTGCTGCATGGGTATCGGGATATCTTCCAGCCATACACTCGCCAGTGTAGGTGGCTCCGGGACTGCCAATGGCGACGCCTGGCAGGGCGGGCTGGAGCAAGTGCTCAAACTTCAGTTCGTGGCAGACTTTATCGGGCAGCGGGGCAATGTTGAGCCCTTCCTGATCCCACAAGCCAAGTCACATGCCATAACGACCTTCCGTAATCAGGCGATTGATATCGACTTCCGGGCGAAACACCTTACCCCCGAGGGCGAGCCAGACAATAACCTGAGTTGGGCTATCGCCGAGGCACCGCTACATGGTCGCCTCGAAGGCACATTACCTAACGTCCGTTATATACCAGATTCCGATTACACCGGTTACGACCGCATCGTATTTAACGTCAGTGATAATCTGGATGGCGATACGAACGGCACCATCGACATCAAAGTACAGGGCTCATACACCAACTTTGAATCCGGTCAGGTGCGTCCATTAGCACTCAACT
Source organism: Thalassolituus sp. (assembly GCA_006212115.1). Lineage (GTDB taxonomy): Bacteria > Pseudomonadota > Gammaproteobacteria > Pseudomonadales > Oceanobacteraceae > Thalassolituus. The sequence goes on from PDUK01000007.1 coordinate 18,877, forward strand.
CAGATAAAACACGCCTGTACGCACTGAATACACCTGACGGAAAGCTGGAGATATTTGATGTCAGTGGCGATGCCCCGGCCCTGCTCCATAGCGTGCATGTTGGCCTCGAGCCGGTCGCGATTGCCTTACGCAACGACGACGAAGCTTGGGTCGTCAATCACCTGTCTGACAACGTTAGCGTGGTGAAGCTGAATGGCGACCTGCCGTACGTGAAGAAAACTCTCCATGTCGGAGATGAGCCACAGGACATTGTATTTGCTGGCCGTAATAACGCCCGAGCCTTCATCACCACCGCCCATCGCGGGCAGCACTCGACTTCGGATCTGGACGCCATGACGCCGGGGACCGACCGCGCCGATGTCTGGGTCTTTGATGCGCCGGATGCCGAGATGGAAAAGGTCATCACCTTGTTTGGTATGGCACCGCGAGGGCTGGCTGTGACTCCCGATGGGGAAACCGTGTACGCCGCGATCTATAAGTCCGGCAACCAGACCACCACCGCCGCGCACAATTACCGGTTGTGGGGTAAGACCAGCACGATCAACGGAAAGCCAGGTCCGAATACCGATGCCGATGGCATCCTTGCGCCCAACACCGGCGTCATTGTGAAGTACGACGGCGAGCACTGGCGTGATGTTTACGGCACGAAGTGGGATCACCAGATCTACTTTGAATTGCCGGACTACGACGTATTTAAAATCGACGCTACCGCACGTAGCCCAAGGGTCACAGGTGAATACAGCGGCGTCGGGAATGCCCTGTTCAACATGGCCGTGAACCCAGTAAACGGCAACGTTTACGTCAGCAATATGGATGCCCGTAACGAACTTCAATACGAAGGTCATGGTCATCGCAGCGACAAACAAACGTTGCGCGGTCGATTTATTAAAAACCAGATCACTGTCATCAAAGATGGCGAAGTGATTCCGCGAGAGCTCAACAGTCACCTGAGCGACAGCAATCCTGACGGCTCACCGTCTGAGAACGAGCGCTCACTCGCCATGCCTCTGGAGATGGTTGTCGACAGCACTGGCGAGACACTCTATGTCGCCGCTTACAGCTCATCGAAGATAGGTATTTTCAATACCCGTGAATTGGAAAGCGGCACCTTTACACCCTCAGCCGCAAACCACATCGAGGTATCCGGTGGCGGGCCGGCAGGTATCGCGCTGGATGAAGATCGCGATCGCCTGTATGTGCTGACGCGCTTTAACAACTCCGTTGCAGTCATTGATCTGAATGAGCGCCGCGAAACGCAAAGTGTGGCCATGTACAACCCGGAACCCGAGTACATCACCGAAGGGCGTCCTTTCCTGTATGACGCGCGCTTCAGCTCGGGACGCGGGGATTCTTCCTGCGGCTCCTGTCACTTGTTTGGTGACATGGATGGTCTGGCATGGGAGCTGGGCAACCCTGATGGGGTGACCACAGAAAACCCGCGCGGCTACGTTAACTTCTTTATGGAAATGAACGCTCTACCAATCCATCACCCATTGAAAGGGCCCATGCTGACGCAATCCTTCCGCGGTATGGATTTTCAGGGGCCGCTGCACTGGCGTGGGGATAAAACGGGGGCTTATCGGGTAGAAGGTGAATCTCTCGAGCACGCGGCATTTAAAGAATTCCGCGGCGCCTTTACTGAGCTACTGGGGCGCGCAGAAGTACCATCCGAAGAGGAAATGAATAAGTTCGCCGACTTCGTGTTGCAGATGCGCTACCCACCCAACCCGAACCGCAATCTGGATGACACGCTGACTCCGGCTGCTCAGTACGGTGCAGACATCTACTTCAATCAGAAAACGACCGGATTCAAGGCTGAGAATACGGGCAACGTGGCCATGATTACCTGTAACGACTGCCACGAAGTCGACCCTGAGATTGAACGCTTTGGTACCTCAACACTGATGAGCTTCGAAGGCACCGAAACCACTCAGGATATGAAAGTCGCCCACCTGCGCAATGTGTACTCGCGGATTGGTATGTTTGGTCTGAAACTTCGCGAGCGTACGTCTACTGCAAAAGACATGGGCGATCAGGTAACTGGCTACGGCCTGTCTCATGACGGTGCGATCGACACGTTAGAGAACTTCTTGTCGCTTAATGTATTCCACGTTGATACACCCGACATTCCTCAAGTCATGGAATTTGTCACCCAGATGCCAACCGGCCTCGCGCCCATTGTCGGTCAACAGGCGACGCTGAACTTCAGCTCTCAAAGCGACGTCGATCTGATCGAGACAATGATGGATCAGGCGCTGGCACATACTCGTGATACGAGCATACGCAAACAGAAATGCGACCTGATTGCTCATGGAGTGCTGGGTGGAGAGGCCCAGTCCTGGCGCTATACACTTGCGGGAGACTTCGTTGATATGGAAGGCAATCGCAGCAGCTTTAACCGTCTTCGCTGGAACAGCTTCCTACCGGGCAACAGCATCACGTTCACCTGCGCCGCTCCGGGCAGCGGTGAGCGATTGGCATTCGACCGCGATGAAGACGGACTCTACGACCGGTTTGATGCAGAAACCAACGGACGCTTGTATACCTCAGTGCAGGCACCTGACCCGGATGCAGAGCCGGTACAGGTAGAACGTGCAGAAGGTGCCTTCTGGCGCGAAGAGGCACAGAAGAACAGCGGAATCTTCCCTGACTTCGATCATTTCTGGGCGTTTGACTTCCTTAACTAACTCCAATCAACTCTGTCTCCTTCTTCTCCAGAGGGGGCGGACACAATGATGACTGGGGTCATAGCGAGCTATGATCCCAGCCAGACGAACCCTACCTCTACCTCCCGCAAACGAAGCTGTTAGAATGCTACCCCTGAATCAAACAGCGAGATATTTCAGTGAAATACGCAGACCTGCGCGACTTCATCAAGAAACTGGAAAAACGTGGTGAGTTGGTCCGCATCAAGGAAGCCGTTGACCCGCACCTTGAGATGACCGAACTATCGGATCGGGTATTAAGAGCAAAAGGCCCGGCATTACTGTTTGAAAACCCCAAAGGCTACGACATGCCTGTTCTGGCGAATCTATTCGGCACGCCGGAGCGAGTTGCCATGGGCATGGGCGAAGACTCCGTTGAAGCATTGCGCGAAATCGGAAAGCTCCTCGCCTTCCTGAAAGAACCTGAGCCCCCCAAAGGTTTAAAAGACGCGTGGTCGAAACTGCCCATCTTTAAGAAAGTGCTGGCCATGGGGCCGAAAGAAGTCAAAAAAGCAGCCTGTCAGGAAGTGGTTATCGAAGGCGACGACGTCGACCTCAGTACAATTCCGGTTCAACACTGCTGGCCCGGCGACGCTGGCCCACTGATTACCTGGCCGTTGGTCATTACCAAAGGCCCACACAAAGACCGCCACAATTTAGGCATTTATCGTCAGCAGGTAATCGGTAAAAATCGTCTGATTATGCGCTGGCTCAGCCACCGTGGCGGGGCTCTGGATTTCCGTGAATGGCAACAGGAACATCCGGGAAAGCCTTTCCCGGTCACTGTCGCCCTAGGCGCAGATCCAGCGACCATCTTAGGCGCGGTCACACCCGTGCCCGACACCCTGAGTGAATACGCCTTTGCTGGTCTGCTGCGCGATTCCCGCACGGAACTGGTAAAAAGTATTGGCAACGATCTGCGCGTTCCAGCGTCAGCAGAGATCGTTTTGGAAGGCGTTATCCACCCTGACGACATGGCCCCGGAAGGCCCGTTCGGCGACCATACGGGTTACTACAACGAAGTCGATCACTTCCCGGTATTCACTGTCGAGCGTATTACGCATCGTAAAAAGCCCATCTATCACAGCACCTACACAGGTCGTCCACCAGATGAGCCAGCTATCCTCGGTGTTGCTTTGAACGAAGTGTTCGTGCCGATTCTGCAAAAACAGTTTCCGGAAATCGTCGACTTCTATCTTCCACCGGAAGGATGTTCGTACCGCATGGCCATCGTCAGCATGAAGAAGCAGTATCCGGGGCATGCGAAGCGCGTGATGATGGGTGTCTGGTCATTCCTGCGTCAGTTCATGTACACCAAGTTCGTAATCGTGGTCGATGACGACGTGAACACCCGCAGCTGGGAAGACGTTATCTGGGCGATCACGACACGGATGGACCCGGCACGGGACACCACCATGGTAGAGAACACCCCTATTGATTACCTCGACTTCGCCTCACCGGTGTCCGGACTGGGATCAAAAATGGGTCTCGACGCCACCAACAAGATGCCTGGCGAAACCGACCGCGAATGGGGTACTCCCATCGTCATGGACGATGAGGTCAAACACAAAGTCGACAAGCTGGTCGGTAAAATCGGAAAGGACATCGGTCTTTGACCGATCACTCCGAACGGCGTTATCGGGTTGTATTTCAGCCCAATAACATTGCCGTCTATTGCCGGGACGGACAAAGCGTTCACGATGCCGCCCTTGAACAGGGCGTCATCCTTCCGGTTTCCTGCGAAAATGGCGTCTGTCAGGTGTGTCAGGGTGAGCGAATGTCAGGTCAGTTTCACTTTCGCAATGCCTTGGGCCGGACAATACTTGAGCAGGATAATCAGGTACTATGCTGCATTGCCTATCCACAGTCTGACGCAGAGATTTATATGACCGATGTATTCGCGCCCGAGCACAAACAGCCACTGACCATCTCCTGTCAGGTGAAGGAAACAGAGCGGCTCGCCGACGATATTCATCGCATTACGTTACTGGCCCCTGCGGGCAAAGCACCCGACTACTGGGCCGGCCAGTACCTCATGTTGCACATCGGTGACAGCGACGACGCTGAACAACTCCCATACAGCATTGCCAATGCTCCGGGAGCGCATACCGGGCGTGATCCGCGTGAAATTGAACTTCACATCGCAGCAACCAGCGATAAAGCGCGTCAGGTTATTGCTTTCCTCGAGCAGGCCATTGTTGCACGCGTGACCATCCCCGCCGGTGACTGCTGCATTACTCCCCGCCTGCTGGAGAACTCACAAGGACAGCCGCTGCTTTTTGTCGCAGCAGGTTCTGGCTTCTCACAGGTCAAAGCACAGATCGAATCGACACTCGCGCTGGAGCCCAACCGGGAAATCCATCTGTATTGGTCGAATCGGGCTGCTGTCGGTTTTTATCTACCGGACCTTCCACAGGAATGGGCTCAGGCCCACCCCAACTTCCACTACCACGCCATCATTCAGGATCACGCTGATGACTGGCACGGCCGCGCCGGATGGATCTACCAGGTAATTCATGAAGACTTTGACGATCTGTCCAATGTCATCATGTTTGCATGTGGCTCACCTAATATGGTGTTCGGTACACTGGATCAGTTGGAACCTTTAGGCCTGAAAGAGTCCAACATGCATTCCGATGTATTTGCCTACGCCAACCGGGCTGATTTTTCGGCCAAGGACTGAAGGCAGTATGCGCTGAACGATCAGCGCAGATACCGAAGAACTCTCACTACCTTAAGGACCATCAATGGATATCAATTGGGATAAACTGAACCTCGACCCGCAACTGTTATGGGCCGACTACATCCTGCCATGGGGCACCCAGATCGTACTTGCTGTTCTGGTTTTCTTCATCGGCCGCATCATCGCTAAAACCGTCACCAACGGCACACGCAAAGTGATGGAAAAAGCCAGCCTCGAACCTATGCTGGTGAACTTCTTATCGAACATCATCGGCAGTGTGCTGCTTCTCCTTGTCATCGTCTTCTCGCTGTCACAGCTTGGTGTCGATACGACTTCTCTCGTTGCCTTGCTCGGTGCCGCTGGTCTGGCCGTTGGTCTGGCTCTCAAAGATTCGCTGTCGCACTTTGCGGCGGGTGTCATGCTCATCCTGTTCCGCCCATTCAAAGTCGGCGACTTCTGCGAACTGGATGGCGAAATGGGTACCGTTGAACAGATCACTATTCTGCATACACGCCTGAAAACACCAGATAACAAGGTCATCACCATTCCGAATGGCAATGTATTCTCTGGCACTATGACCAACTTCTCTGAGCAACCTACCCGCCGTGTGGATATGGTGTTTGGTATTGGTTATGGATCGGACCTGCTCAAAGCGAAGAAAATCCTCGAAGAAATGTGTGCCGCTGATGAGCGTATTCTCGCAGACCCTGCTCCTAAAATTGCGGTTCACGAGCTGGCCGATTCCTCAGTGAATATCATCTGCCGTCCGTGGGTGAATGCGGCCGACCTGTGGCCGGTACATTGGGACATGATGGAAAAAGTAAAACTGCGCTTCGACGAAGAAGGCATCGAAATTCCATTCCCACAAGTATCTGTGCATATGGAAAAAGACTGAGTCAAAATCAGTAAGCTGAAATAAAAAAACCGGCCGATTGGCCGGTTTTTTTTATCCAACCAGAATACGATGGACAAGTTGGACCCTATCGCTAGAAGGCGTATTGCGCCGGTTTACCCCATTTGATATACCTTGTTCATTAATCAACCAAGGATAGGGATATTGTATGGATCTGGATGCCGTCTGTGCCTGCCTCGTCGAGCAGCACGACTCGCTGTCGTATTCTGCGTTGATTAACTCCGTAGCCTCCCGCCTGTCATCGGCTTCTCCGGCCATTCAGTTCTCTGTTCAACATGTTTCCGCGGGTATGGCGGTTAGCTTTATTCAGGGCACGGCTGCAATTACTCTGATTCTCACCCCTCAATCCGCACAGTACTCACCTACAGTTGCAGGCCTTTCTGATAATCATTTTTCCGGCCTCTCTGCCGTCGAAGCAAGTTTGCTGTGGCAGCTGAGCTGGGAGTTATGGGACAAGCACTGGTGGGAATCACGCAGTAACGATGTGATCATTCTTTCGCACATTGCCCGCGGCGGTAAAACCACCACCGTTCCGGGAAAAGCTGGCTCCACAGTCAAGAATCGCTTACTGGTGTTGAGGGACAAGTACGGCGTAAGAACAACGCCCGGACTCGTTGCAGCAATGCTTCGGCGCGGCGAACTGCGCTGAGCTCCCATGAGCTACACAAAGAACTACTTCGCCCAGGACCTGATGGTCAACCTGACCGCAGCCACCACCGTCAAAGAGACCTGGTCAGAATTTATGGCAGCCATGGGCAGTATTGGCCTCGAAGCGGGAATGTTGGTGTATTCACCGGGTGGGGAGGTTGAGCGCAATCGGTTCTTTACTTACTCAAGTTATGCCGAAGGTTTTAATCTTGATTACGTGAAGCTTGGCGGTGTGGTTAACGATTTAACGGTGCAGCTTGCGCTGCAAGCGTTCTGGCGTTATCGCCAGCATCGTCTCGACGGAGTGGCACTTGCGGACTGGCGCGACATCGAAAAAATGGTCGCCGAGAATCCGCACATTGTTGAAGATCGCCACTTAGCAATCGAAGAGCTCAGCAGGGACTACAGCATTGAACACGGCTTTTCATGTCTCCTGCCCTCACCGATTCAGATGGATACGTTAGACGTCGCGACCAGCGGCCTTGGCCTGTCTGCTCCGGGTATTTCAGAAGCAGACTTCGATGGCGCAATCATGCCGCGCCAAAAAGATATTGTTAACGCCGTTAAGCTGTTACGTATCAACCTTAAACGGTTCAGCTATGCCGAAACGGCCAGCATATTTACGCAGAAGCTGCCGCAACTCAGCCCCCGCGAAAGTAAACTGCTTCGATATCTAGCCGATGGCCTTCGTGTTAAACAAATTGCAGGTGAATTAATTCCACGATCTGAAGATCAATTAAATAAAGACATCCGTACGCTTAAGAGAAAATTGAATGCCAGCTCCATAGAGGAAATGGTCATGGTTGCGCTGATGTTAGGTAAGTGCTGAGAATCAAAGTCACCCATCAGGGTAAATTTCGACTCTTTCAGCAACCTTCCGGTTCAGCAGAGCAAAAGCACCAACACTTAATAAAAGTGCGACCGGTACAATACCGATAAGAGCCAAATTGATTCCGACATCAGCAGCCAAATCTCCTGAAATAATTGCGCCAGTCGCCATACCCAATGCCTGCATCATCAATAAGCCAGAAGCCATGCGCCCACCGTCGTTAAGAGCATCTGCCGCCAGTACAATAAAGGGCAACGCCAGTACCCAACCGAAGTTATAGACCAAGGCCACCACCCAGAAAATAACGACCTGCATATCGGCCAACGCCAACACAACCATAGCCGCCAGCATACTGATAACCGCTAGGAGAATCGGCCGCAACACACCGAGTCTTGCCCCTATCGCCGAGGCCATTGCCCCGGCAGGAATACCAATCGCGCAGGCCGCCATCATGGCATAACCTATATCGGTCAATGCCACACCCGATTGACTGCCAAGTTCGGCGATAAAGGTATCGAACGCGCCATGGCTGGCGTAAAGGGCAACCACACCGACAAAGAAAAACAATGCAGGAAGCGGTGAAAAAGACGTGAGGGAAGTCGTTAAGGATACTGACTGCAACGCCGATACCTGAACGCGAAATAAAGCAAGGAGCATAAGTAAAAACCAGCCGCCATTTACCCAATAGAGCGCACTTTCTATGCGTTCCGCCAGGTGTGGCACCACAGCAAACGACACCACCAGACAAAGCGACTGCAGCATCAGCGCAAGGCCCTGTGCGCGAGCACTGTCATCGCAACTAAGCACTTCACGATAAGCCCAGGAGCAGATCAGCCCCGCAGAGCCCCCCATTACCGCCCTGGCAATCAGTAACTGCTCTGGGGTTTGCACTAACGCACACGCGGTATTACCAGCGAAGAGCATGCCACCCGACAGAAGCAGCAGACCACGACCAATAAACGAAGGTTTCAGGAATACAAGCAGACTGATGAACGCCGCCATACCTGTTTCAGCAGACGCCAACAAACCCAGCCAATCTTCGTCCAGAGAGAAGCGTCGCGCTGTCTCTTCAATAAATAATTGAATTACGAGCACGCTCTGCACGCAGGTGGCAATGATGATGGTTAGAGGCCAGTTCATATTGTGACGTCCTTGTTTCTCTCCGTTGCTAACCTAGCAATGGATGGTTTTCGCTGTCCAGAGAGAACAATGTGAAGAATTACAGAAAAGTACTGTCGGATCTCACTAAACGGCACCGTAAGATTGGAGGGATTTTGGTTATACAAAAGGACACGGAGCAATGGAATCAGGTCTTAATAAAAAGGTGCTACTCGCAATAGCGATTGCAAGTTTGAGTGGCTGTGGCGGCGGAGGATCTGGCAGTGGTGGAACAGATAGCGGAGGTAACGAACCAACGCCCGACCCACTGCCGACTCCGGTGGAGCAGGAAGAACAAAGCGAGCAAGCTCCCACGTTCTCTGGTAAAGCAGCCGATGGCTATCTGGCCAGCGCCCTTGTCTGCCTCGATCTGAATGCCAACCTGAAGTGTGATTCTGACGAGCCCAATGCCATCACCGATGATCAGGGCAACTTTACGCTGGAAGCCACCGCGGCACAGAAGTCAGCTCACTCCGTTGTCGTGAAAGCCATCGCAGGCCAAACCATCGACCTGGATAACCCAGACGAAACTATTGATAAACCGTTTACGCTCACCGCACCACCGGGGCAGGAATTCATTTCTCCATTGAGTACCCTGGTAGCGAAAGCCCTGAAAGACAATCCCGAACTGACACCTGAACAAGCAGCAGACAAAGTCCGACGTGCTTTCGGCTTACCTGAAGGTACTGATGTTACTCAGGACTACATAGCCAACGCTGACGACACCACTCATCAACTTGCCCAGCGCATAAACGCAGCCATTGCCAACGCGCTCGCGAATGCCTCAGAAGACAGCAGCAGCGACAGTGTTGAAGAAAACATCGACGACCTGCTGGACTACATTCTCGACGCCGTTAACGAAAACGCCGATGAGATCGCAGCGGCTACATCGCCAGAAGACGTGCCGGATATTGATCCTATTAATGACGATGTCTCTCTGGAGGACATTACTACTGATAGTGATAACGATGGCGTAAATAACGCCTCTGATGCCTTCCCTGAAGATCCTTCAGAAACACAGGACACGGACAACGATGGTACCGGCGACAATGCCGATACTGACGATGACGGTGATGGTTACCTCGACACTGACGAAATCACTGCAGGCTCTGATCCTCTGAATGCAGACGATATTCCATCCGACAATGACGGCGATGGTATCTCTGACGTATCCGATACCGACGATGACAATGACGGGGTCAGTGATGAAGAGGATGCCTTCCCGTTCGATTACTCCGAATCAATGGATAACGATAACGACGGTATCGGCGACAATGAAGATAATGACGACGACAACGATAGTTTTTCAGATACTGATGAAATTACCGCGGGTTCAGATCCGCTGCATGCCAGCAGTACACCAGAAGTCGACGATGGTATCGACAACGATAACGACGAACAGATTGATGAAGGCTTTGACCTGGATGGCGACGGCTACACACCCATCTTTGGTCAGGACTGCGATGACACGGATTCTGACAGAAACCCCGGTGCAGTCGAGCTCTTTGACGGCATCGACAACAACTGCAATATGCAGATTGACGAGGGCTTCATCGACACCGATGGAGATGGCCAGCATGACGGAGTAGATACCGACGATGACAACGATGGTATCGATGACGAAAGCGATGCCTATCCACTAGACCCATCTGAATCTGCGGACACTGACAATGATGGTCTTGGTGACAACGCAGATACCGACGACGATAACGATACTGTTTCCGACACAGATGAAATTGCTGCCGGTTCAGACCCACTTCATCCTGAAAGCACACCAGAAATCGACGACGGTATCGATAACGACAAAGACGGCGACACCGACGAAGGTTTTGACATTGATGGCGACGGCTTCACGCCAATCTATGGTGAAGACTGCGACGACACAAACGCTACTGTAAGCCCAGCAGCAATGGAGATTTTCGACGGTCTCGACAACGACTGCGACGGTGTTACCGACGAAGGCTTTACCGATAGCGACGGAGATGGCCAGCATGACGACGTTGATCTTGATGATGACAACGATGGAGTCATCGATGATAACGATGCATTTCCGTTGGACCCGTTAGAAACCACGGATACCGATAACGACGGTGAAGGGAATAACGCGGATGCAGACGATGATAACGACGGTTACGACGATAGCGTCGAAGTCGCTGAGGGCTCAGACCCACTGAACAGTGACAGTATTCCAAACGATATGGATGGCGACTATGTTCCGGATTCAACCGACAGCGACATCGACGGTGATGGTTACAGCAACGACCAGGAAATTGCTGCAGGCACCGACCCCTACAATGTCACCGATCAGCCTCTGGATATGCTTGCCGAGCTCGAACTCGGAACCTACTACTACTCAGCAAAAACGGAAACAGAAGAAGACGGCACCGAATACGCCAGTTTCGTGCGCTATCCATGGATAGCTGATGGCAATGGTAATTCCGCCTTTTACGAACAGCTTTGGTCAATGAATCAGACGTGGGATACACGTGACCTTCCTGTATATCAGCTAATACTCACTGAGAACGCAACGGACTGGCAATCCGTGGACTACACCGACTGTACGATCGAAGCTGACATATCCAACCCTGCTGCAGTCAATGAAACCTGCAGCAACCAGGTCGTTCATTACAGTTATCAGGCAGTCAGCCTCGACGGCTACTCCGTAGCATCGGTTATCAATCAAATACTGCAGGATGAACTGGACTCACATGTACAGATTGATGAAGATCTGTGGCCTGCAACCTTCAGTGAAGGTGACGTCGGTTATCAGCTGTCACTCACCTCTGTGAACTCTTATCTGGGGCTGAGCTGCCGTATTTACGATGACAATCATAGTGGTGACGAGACCTGTCCGCTAAATTACGAAGGCGATGACACCACCACGACGCTGGAAGATATGCTCGGCGCGGATTATTACTGTGACACGCCGTCCTACATTGCCGGAGACGCAGGCGATAGCACTGGCAGCTTGATTGCCAAAGATACCGGTCTCGAAACCGGCACATGGAGTATTCAGGAGTTCGCAACGACCCGTTATATGAGCTTCGACTGCGCCAGCAGCAGTAACTCGGACGTACTGGTGGAATATAATGGTCGCGTTACAACAGCCAGCTTCACAGAAGGGAGCGAATACCTGTACGCCTACGACGAAGGGCAGTACGACTACAATGCCTCAGCAGCGGCCAAAATCGACGCCATTATCGAAGCTAACTTCCCGGTAATCACCTACGAGCCCTACCAGCCACCGCAATACGTCTATTCACCAGCGGACTTTCCCGCAGCACTGTCTGGCGGACTTGTCGAATATGCGCTGGATGACCACGAACAGAACGGTACCGAAGTCGCAGAAGCTCAACGCTACTTGATTGACTTTAATGGCTTGGATCAAATTGCATCTAGCGAAGAACTCCTGACTGACAACGATGAGTGGATTACTGTCGATGACGTGGGCTGGGAAATTCGCCTTATCGACGACACCTGGACGGTCGTCGATCAGAGTCAGTGTGCTGCCTCTGCTAATGCAGACGACGCCAATAAACTCGACGTTAACTGTGCAGGCGAAGCCTCCGTCATCACTGCGGACGTTACCGACCTGAGTGGCACCGAAATTGGTGTTTATATCGGCTATCTGGCGGCGCGCAGATTCGCGGGTGACTCCAGCGAGTTTGACGCTGTGCAGCAAGCCCTTGAGGATCTGACACCTCAGCTATTTCCTGAAAATAGCCAAGGGTATCGTTTAGCCGTTACCCGTACGATAGATCTTTATGAGCTCGAATGCGGTGACGATGGTAACGGTAATATCAACTGGGATGACTGCGATACTCGCGGCGAAGGCACCATTAACGACGTCATCGGCTCTGTTCGTTACCAATGCGAAAGCTCTTACGACATAAACGATGATGGGCATGTCTATCGCTACGGCGAAGATATAGGTGAATGGCAACAGGAAACAGTGGGAGGCTACGAGGCCCTGTTCTTCCCATTAGATGCGTGCGAGTTTGCTCCGGATCACATACAAATCGGCTACATCTCTATTGATGGCGTCCTTATCGACATAAGTAAAACCCCCGCTGGCATGGTCCTACAAGAGGAAGGCCCAGCACTGCTGAATGAAACGGCATCTGCCGCTCTGGCAAATATGCTCGAACAACTTCTGCCACTGACACTCGAAGAGTATGGCTATGAATGCAGCGTTGATGGGGAGAACGACGCCGACTGTGACGGATATTCTGACAATGAAGAATGGGATTCCGGAACCGATCCCTACGATGACGAGAGCTATCCGGGTAGCGGTCATTCTGGAGATACCCCGGTCAGCCAGGAAAACCGTGGTGATATTCAGCTTCTGGCTGACATAGTCAATATGGAGGTCACCCAGTTCAACGCTAACAACATGTTTGAGGACGGCTTTACGTCCTACTGGAGCACAGAAGAAGAAGGCGATCTGACGTTCCTCCGCCAAACAGTAATGGATACCCAAGCCAGTCATGAAGTCTGGACTGGCACTGAATGGCGACTAATCCACTCATGGATGCTAACCGGAAATTCAGTAGCACTTACAGCTGACGGCTGGCGTCACTCTGACGAATTCGAGAGCTGCTCATCTGGCCCCGCTGACGATGACAGCATGGTATTTGAATTGAGCTGTCCTTACGGCACCTTCCGCTGGGAAGCGCAAGGTTTCCCCCTGGTGACACCTACGACAATTGCAGGCTTCTTCGTCAATCTCCTCGAAAACGGCAATTACGGTTACATCTACGGGTCTCTGACCGAGGAGATGCTTGAGAGAATCCGTGATGAGCTTAATGGTAAAAACGAAACCTTCTTTGCCGGTATCGCTTTTAAAATGACGAGAACTGGCGACGACATCTATGTCGCGCAGTGCTCGGCCCACGATGAGAACGGAATACCGACAGAATGCTCGGGAGCTCCATTCAGTACGCTGGCAGATATGACAGATACCGCGTTCTATTCCAGCGCCTGTGGCTTCGACATCACCCTGCTAAGCTCAGGAGAAGTAGAGCTGACCTCTGGTGAATACGCGGGCAGCTGGAGTGAAGTCGAACCGGTGACGGGTTATCCAGTAATTGAAGTAGAGTCTGAGTTTGCCTGTGCCCAAGAACGCTTTGGCTTTGCTGAAATTAACGGAAACGTCGTCCCCGTATCAATCCAGGAGACTACGTCCCCCGAGGATATCTTCTTCGACAACGAAGCCTCTTTCAGTCTGGACCAACTCATCATGGAACACTTCCCGATGTCATCAACTCAGGATAACGCAGGCGCCCCTACTCTGGATTTGCCAGAGTTCAGTCCAGCCAACGCCAACAACGCGTTTACGGAGGGCCTCACTGAGCTGAGAATTGAAAGTGATGAAGATCAGAGTGGCTTCGAGCTGGGGCGAAGCCTGCTCCAACTTAGCGACAATCAACTAACCGGCACGAACGAATACTGGGACGGCAGCGAATGGTGGACTTACACCAGTTACCGCGCAGCCTTGGTGGATGGCGAGTGGCAATCCATAAGCACAGCGCCAAACTGTCCAGTGACGCCCTCAGGCGATAATTTCACACTCAGCTGTGAAGACTTTACTGAGCAAATCGGAGTACGCAGTGTTTCGCTAGAAGGCATTTATATCAAAAACTACCTGGAAGTTGTCGCTTGGGATAGCCTCGAGGGCGATGGCTACCCTTACGATACCTTCCAAGCCACACTGGATGATGTCGCCGATGCGCTATTCAGTCCTGTTGCAGAAGCCTATGCAATCGTTGGCACGTACTTGAGTGATGAATACAGGCTAGACTGTGATGCGGAGGAGTCTGGTATCGACTGCTCAGATGCAGACTCCTATGGGGAAGGCACACTGGCAGAAACTTTGACCAGCGTATTCAGCGAGTGCGGGGATGACTTCCAGTTCACACCGGAAGGCTTACTGCGGAATGGTAATATGCTCAGCACTGTTGCGGAGTACACCATAACGATCGGTGATACGGAAATATGGGCACTACCAGAAGGCGTATGTTCGATTCCCGGTGAGCGCATCGGCTACACCTCACACAACGGGATTATTCGTATGGTAGACATCATACTGGCCGGTGGTACGTTCGAGTCAGACCCAAGCTTCCTGAACGCCGCGGCGATGTATGATATCCAAATTTTAATTGATCAAATGAACTGATTTATCTCAGTTATAGGGAAGCCAGAAAAAGGATGCTTCGGACCTCATCGTTGGTCATGGTTATGATTAACGATGGGGCTCCAATCCGATCAGCGGCTTCTATAGTGTTAGCAAGCTTTCCGGCTAAATTGACCAGATTTTCATGTCTGAAAGATAGTTAATTCAGTAACGAGCCGGAAGTGTAACCACACGGCGCCGTTTCAAATTCTGCTCGATCAAAGGCATCAAGGTTTTTTCTGGCAATGCCCGGCTGAAATAGAATCCTTGTATCGACATCGCACTGATCGCATTCAGCGCTGTAAGTTCGTCCTTAGACTCAACACCTTCTGCTACGACATCAAGCTCCAGTAACGCAGCCAGACTCACAATGGTTTTTACAATGGCGGCTTTACTGTCCTGTTGCTCTAAATCAGTAATAAAACTACGGTCAATTTTAAGCACATCAATCGGCAGATGGCGCAAATAACTCAACGACGAATAGCCCGTACCAAAGTCATCTAACGCGATTTTAATGCCCGCTTTTCTGAGTCCACAAAGTACCGATCTTGCCTTATCCAGATTACCGACGAAGACAGACTCTGTAACTTCAAGACGAAGATACTTTGCATCAAGTTGATGGCGCCTGAGCAGTTCAATAACCCGCTCAACAAAGCCATTATTAAGCAGCTGAACCGCTGAGACGTTGACTCCAATATAGAAGGCCTCCCCCACGAGGATGCCTTCGCAAAGCTGCTTAGCCATCTGGATACTCTGCTCCAGAATGCATTCGCCCAAAGCGTTCATCAAACCGCTTTGCTCTGCAACAGGAATAAATTCGGCGGGTGAGACCTCTCCTACACCCGGACAGTCCATCCGTGCAAGCGCCTCGAAACCAATCAAGTGCTCGGTACGCCCTGAGAAAATTGGCTGGAACCAGGGTCGGACACCGCCGTCACGAATCCCAGTCCGGATTTTCTGTTCAATCAATACTCGTCGAGCACTCACGTCCCTGTGCTGTTGATCATAGAAACAAATACCGCCGTGCTTCTTCGAATGACGTAATGCAGACCAGGCGCCATTTATTATTTCCTCTGCGCCAACGTTGTTCATTTCGCTGCTTTCCAATGCACCGATGGCGATATTCATTACGTGATCACCGTGCGACTTAATGCGGAAAGGCACTTCAAAACTCTGCAAAATAGCACTGCTTTCTTCGCGCATTTTATTCAAGGAGAGATCCCCTGACGAAGCATCAGAATGGCCAAGAACTGCGTACGTATTACCCGATATTTTGGCAACGACAGAACTGACGTCCACAGTCGTTACGATGCGTCTCGCAACATCATCCTGTAAGCGGCTGATACTGGTGTGATCAAGTGAGTCGCTTAAAGAATCGAGCTGGTTAAACGCGATTAACAGCAAATAGAAGCCACGATCTTTATCCATGGCATCTTCGATTCGTTCCCGCAGATAGTGTTCATTCGGCAAACCAGAGCGCGAATCCACTAGGCGCATGTTGGTAATGTCGGTCTGGGTACCGGCGAGAAGTGTTGGCTCACCCTGAGCATTGCGCTGACACGCTCCACGACACAACATCCATCGGTATCCACCGGAGGCATGAAGAATGCGGTACTCGGCCGTCAGGTTGTTCTCACGCCCTTGTAGCAACGCCTTAATGGCAGCCTGAAGATCTGCCCTATCACGGGGGTGAACGCGTTGCAGCCAATGGTTCAGGTCCTGAGGCGTATTCGCCGGCGCTTCGCCCAGCATTGAATGCCACTTCGCTGAAAATTCGACTCGGTTGTCGTTAAAGAACCAGATCCAGACTCCATCATCAGAGCCGGAAATAACAAGATCCAGAAGCTCAGTCCGTTCGTTAACCTTATCTTCGAGCTGGTTATTGAGGTGCTCTAGCTGACTCATATTCCTGCGTACATTTTCCAACAGGAAATTCACCAGCAAGGACAGCTTCTGACCCTGAACATCATCGCTGTCCACTGTTACGTGCATATCAAAACGGTTGTCTACCGTATCGCACAACTGATCTGCGATACTGGCAATAACGGACTGAAGCTCATTATCCTGACCTGCGTAACTCATGATGCATCCGCGAGATGGTCAGAGGGTTTTAACCCGAATGGAGCCTGCCACTTAAGTTCGAAGCAGTATTCGTTCTCGCCAGTTTCGTCGCATTGAACCTGAATCTTCTCGTCGTAAATAGCCGCGACTTCATGCGCAAGCGCGATATATAGGTCTTTCAGTTTATTAGCAGAGCGGTAAGTAACACGGACAAAGCCGGGACGAATCCGCTCTGCAGAAAACTTATCCGTAACGGCTTTTCGTTCATCCTGAGTCTTCAAACCCGAAGCCATCACGGCATGAATCGTAGCCTGTCGCATCAGAAACTCTTCAGATGATGACGACATCTCGAAAAAACGGGGAAACAGAACTTTAGCGCGATCGAGAAACGCTTTTGCGTACAGTGCGCTCAATTCGCCAACAGATAAGCCGGTGATGACCGCACTCGCACTCAACAGGCGATTAAACTCATCGTCTGAGTAGTTCTGATCAATTCGGTAGGTGACATCGACGGGCACACCAGCCTCTGACAGAACATTAGCAACGAGTTCATCTCCACCGGTGTCATGGAGCAGATCTATCAATACTTTCTGAATAATGCCGATCATAGAATATCCACTGGTAGAGGCACGAAACAAACGCACAAAGGCGCTACCGAAATCAGGATGCTGAAGAGATCAGCGTCGATTTAAAGTTAGTCGTGGATATCCGGTAAGCAATGGTAAACAAATACTCATCACAGGAAATTACACATCAATACAGAGGTGCGGGATTTGAGGGAAAAAACGGCCTGATCAGAATCAGGGGTGTGACGGAGGGATTGGTGTCACCTGAGGAGTGTGACCAGCTGGGCGCACCCAGCTGGTCCCGCAGAACGTAAAGCAGGCTTATGCCTGAGCTTCGTACTCTGCAATTACTTGCTTCACCCAGGTGCTGATGCGACCGTCGGTGAGCTCAAACTGCTGGTCTTCGTCGATGGCCAGACCACAGAACTGAGTCTTGTCTTCGTTGGCAGCGCGGGAGGCTTCAAACTCGTACCCTTCGGTTGAAGTGTAACCGATGAAGCGGGCACCTACTTTTTCCAGGTGTTCCTGCAACCAACCCATCGCATCGACGAAGTAGTCGCCGTAACCGAACTGGTCACCAAGGCCGTACAGAGCAACCAATTTGCCGCCCATATCCAGTGCCTGGATCATTTCTTCAACGTCTTCCCAGTCAGCCTGGATACCACCGAAGTCCCAAGTTGGGATGCCCATGATCGTCAGGTCAAAACCCTGCATTTGTTCAGGCGTGGCGTCAGTGATGTTGATCAACTCGGCCACAATACCTGCTTCTTCGAGTTGTTCTGAAATTTTTTCAGCCACATCTTCTGTGTTACCAGTATCGGTACCAAAAATGATGCCTACAGACGCTTCACTCAGCGAGCTCATCGTTTTCTCCTGAATAGGTTAGTTATCGCGAGCCATTATCATTAAATACATCGCAATTGCAATCATGACTCTCAGGCTACGCCTAAGAGTTAAGTAACTAACGTGCTAATTTATGCAATCAACGCCGGGGCTTGAAGGCAGACATAATTGCCAGTGGTATGGTGAGCGCCAGCCAGATTACCAATGAAGTTATAAAGTATGAGATCTGTAATTCTGCAAATAAGTTCGACTGCAGCACGATCTGAAACACGCCATAGAGCGCCATACCACCGAAGTAAAACAAGCCAAAGACCAACCAACCGGGCAGCCCGCTGTTTTCGCTTCGTACAATCCGTCCCGCTATTTTAACCGACAGATCCATAAAAAAGTACAGTCCCATCACCGTCAGGGTAATGGCAATGGCATGGCGAAGGGGACCATCCCAGTAACTTTCTGTTTCTGTAGCCACGGCAATGTCTCCACCGGCATACAGAGAATAAGCACCACTAAGGATGGTAAACAGGCCAGTCAGAATCGTCAGGTAATCAGCCAATGCGGAACGATGGTGAATCTGATTCATTGTCTTTCCTGCTTCCCTTAGATCGGCGATACCGGGGCTCAGTGCCCCAGTGCCAGTTGGAAATGCTCACAGGCCAGAGTCTCGTCGCCCTCAGCCAGCATTACTTTGCCCATCTCTGCGTGCAGTTCAGGCAAGCCCTTGATGCTAAGACCAGTTTGCAGGTATTCACGGGCTTTCTCTAAGTTGTTCACGCGCAGTGCCAGACGCCCCAGAGTCAGAAGCAGTAGAGGGTCATTCGGACGTTCTTTCAGCTGTTGCTCAGCAAACAAGAGCTGCTTGCTCGCGTCTTTGCCCTTCAGACGACCGAAGATCTCAATCAGCTCGTCATGCCAAACGTTCTTCATGCCGTCACGCAGAGCTTCTTCGGCCTTTTCTTCCTGTTCGGTTTCCAGCAGGAGATCGACGTAGCTCTTCATAACATCAGCGGTATAACGAACATCGCGGCTAAGACTGTCGAACGTCGCTGTCAGCCCACGGCCGCCGTTTGCGTGACGGGCGCGATCAAGCAGCTGCAAGGCAACATTCTTTTCGAGCTTACGCAGTTCTTCGTCCGGAATCTTAGTCGCCTTACGCAGCGTAGGAAGCAGCTCGTTCAGTGCGACCCAGTCTTCAAGGTCCTGAAGCGTTTTCACCAGCAATTTGAGAAGGTACGCATGGCGAGGGTGCTTCTCACGCAGGCTGATCAATACCGCCAAAGCCTGCTCATTCTGGTTGCGCGATTGCAGCAACTGCACCTGAGTGATACCCACAGCAAGATCAGAGCCTTTGGTACTAAGGCTGGCTTGTTTCAGCCATTCGTCAGTGGCTTCGGACTTATCCTGTTCATACGCTGCACGGGCAGCCGCCAGATAGTTGATCAGCGGCTGGTCAGAGTCTTTTGCGCTGCTGGTCAGGTTACGCTCTGCACGTCGCCATTGGCCTTGTGCAAGTGCCAGCAGACCGCGAGTAGTCTGACGTCGAGCACGCAGGCTTTTCTTGCGCTGACGGCCATCATTCCAGCGACGGTCGTTGCCGGTAACAATCAGCAAGAAACGAAGAACAACGTACACCGCATAAAGAGCAACCGCACCCAATGCGAGGAACATCCACAGGCTGGTCTCAACGGTGTAGACGTCCCAACTCAGCATGACATAGCCAGCATCGATATAGACAAACGCACCCGCCAGCAGAGCCACAACGCTGACCAGCAGGAGGAGAAGAACGATCAATCTCATGAGTCTTCCTCCGCGGTAGCATCAGTAGACTCAGGAGCGGACGGTTGTACAGTGCCGGTGCGACGCTGCTCTTCCACAAGCTCTTGTAAGATGATCAGCGAGGCAGTGACATCTGGGCTCTCAGGCGCCACTTCCCATGCCTGTAGCTCGGAAACAGCAGCACGCGCAGCACGTGTGCGCTCATCTTCGATCACCAGATAAGCATCAAGCCATTCGGAAACGCGCTTCAGGCTGTGTTGATACAGTTCTGTCTGTTCACGCAGCAGAGCAACCTGCGCCTGCTCCAGCATCAGGTGCATGTTCTGTTGCAAGTAGTACTGCTGGTCTGGCGTGAGTGGTGCAGCAATCGGCTCATCACGCTCGCGGATACGCACCATACGGGTGACGTTGGATTTGATGTCGTACCAGATGTTCCAGTACCAGGTCTGCTCTTCCAGAGGGCGAGGTTCTTCTTCCTCTGCCACTTCAGGAATCAGTTTTTCAGGCATCCAAGGCAGTGCTACCACCGTTTCCTGCAGTGCTTGCAGACGGAAAATCGCGCCGACCCGATCAACCGCTGGTACAGCACGAAGCGCAACCAGTTCACGTGCGATCTGAGCACGCACTTTGTCAAAGCGTGGGTTGCGGGTTTCAATCAGTACGTTATCCGCAGCCGTAAGCATGCTGATAGCACCTTCCCAGTCGCGCTCAAGAGTAAGACGCTGGTTCGCCAGACGCAGCAGGTACTCGGCTTCAGCCAGCAGCCAGTCCTGACGCTCTGCTCCCGGTAACTTACCCAGGCGGTCGCTGTTGTGCGCGACCTGCGCAGCCAGATTCTGAGACGCGGTATTGAGTGCTTCGGCACGTTCCATCAGCTGGTTCTCACGCGCATTGCTTGCTTCGATTTTCTGCAAAGCGGTGTTGAGTCGATCTGTCAGAACCGCAGTTTCAGCGGTCGCGGTCTGATTTTGTGTCCAACCCAGATACCCAGCGCCCGCCACCAGCACAAACAGGATGATGATCAGGAGCAGATTGAACCAGGAAAGCACATTGGATCCGCGCTTTTCTTTCTGTCCCTTATCAGCCGGGGCGTTAGTCTGTTGTTCGTTGCTCACAGTGAGTTTCCTTCTGAAATTGGCCTTTTCGGCGAAATCTTAACGGTTTGCGGCAAACCACGCGCGCAAACTGTGCAAAGTATCTTCATTACGGGCACTTGCCGCAACTACCACGTCAGTGCAGCCCTGTTCTCTGGCGTAAGTAGCTACTCGCTCACTAGGAACAATAATGGCCCTGACACGAGTTGCGATATCGGGTACTTGCTGCTGCGCTATGGCCAATGCCTGACCGCTGCTGAGTACCAGCACAGGTGATGATCGCAGCGAGCGCTCCCAATCCTCTGCCGCCCAGTCGATCTGTCGACGTTCGTACAGCTCGGCGTAGTCGACCTGAGCACCCCGCTCCCGCAGGATATTGGCGAGTGTTTCGCGCCCGCCTACACCTCGCCAGATCAGAATTTTCTCATCATCTACCGCCTGTAACGATGGCAGCGCGAGTACCCCTTCGCTGTCGAATTGGTCAACTGGCATTTCGACTGGCAGCCCAGCCTGACGCAAACTCTCGGCTGTCGTTGGCCCTACGGCATACCAACGAATGCCAACCGGATGTTGGGGCCAGTAATCGTCCAGCCAGCTCAAACCACTTTCAGCAGCATTCTGGCTGATCGCAATCACTGCCTGATACTGGTCAATATTGAGAATGGCCTGCCTGATTGATCGCGCAGCCGCAGAGTCATCGTCCTCAAAGCGTGTAATATCGATCAAAGGGTGGTGACGAACATCCAGCCCCATATCTTTAACCTGACCCAGTAACTCGTCAGCCTGGTCAGCAGGACGAGTAATGACGACAGCGGTATCCATTAATGAACGTCGTGACCATAAACGGCGCGCAGGATATCACCTGCACCCTGCGCTAACAGGTCTTCGGCTGCCTTTATACCCAAGGCTTCGGCATCAGCGGGCGCTCCCCGGACCTCGGTACGAAGCATCGTCTGACCATCCTCACTGCCCACCAGACCACGCAGCCAGAGCGTGTCATCTTCTATGATGGCGTAACACGCGATCGGGACCTGACAACCGCCCTGTAAACGACGATTCATTGCACGTTCCGCAAGCACACATTGTGCGGTTACTTCGTGGTGCAACGGCGCCAGCAATGCGTGGATATCTGTATCTTCGCTGCGCCATTCAATCCCTAGCGCTCCCTGTCCACCAGCGGGAAGAGACTCTTCCGCAGAGATAAATGAAGCAATACGCTCATCCATTTCCATGCGCAGCAAGCCTGCCGAAGCGAGAATGATGGCGTCGTATTCACCCGCGTCCATCTTGCCCAAACGAGTCTGAACATTGCCGCGCAGGCTTTTTACTTCAAGATCCGGACGACGCTCTTTGGACTGACACCCGCGGCGTAAGCTGGACGTACCCAGCACGGCGCCTTCAGGCAGCTCCGATAATGTCTTGTAGGTATTGGAAACGAATGCGTCCAGCGGATTCTCGCGCTCACAGATCACACCGAGTTCCAAGCCCTCGGGAAATTCCATCGGTACGTCTTTCATGGAGTGCACAGCGATATCCGCGCGGCCATCCAGCATGGCGTTTTCCAGCTCTTTTACAAACAAGCCTTTACCGCCAATTTTGGCCAGAGGAACATCCAGGATTTTATCGCCTTGCGTCGTGAAGGTGACCAGCTCAACAATCAGACCGGGATGCAAAGATTCGAGGCGACTTTTAATGTGCTCGGCCTGCCACATAGCAAGCGGGCTTTTGCGTGTCGCAATTTTGAGTACTGTCGGAGTCGGCATATCGTATCCAAGCCTGATTACGTTGAATTTCCGACGCGATAATAACAGGCCTGCTGCTTTATTGCAGAACGAGCAGAATCAAGCCCTGTATTGGCTGAGTCAACAAGAGCAGGAGCTAAGGCTAAACGCCGCGCAGATACTTCTTCACGCCGGATACGTGCCGGCGACTGACAGGGAGAGGCGTATCTAAGTCCCGCAACCACAAAACAACGCCATCTTCGGTCGTTTCGAGTCGGTAGATACGATGTGCGGCAACCAGATAACTACGATGAATCCTCAGAAACCGCTGGGAGAACTCTTCTTCAAGTTGCTTCAACGAATCATCAATCAGGGTTTCGCCGGCTTCATGATGCATGCTGACGTACTTCTGATCTGCGCTGAAATACGCCACCTCATCAATCGGCGTCAGGACCAGGCCGTGAGCGGTTCTCGCACTGATATGAGTACGTGCAGCCACTGCAGCTTGCTGCCTGCTCAACCGTTCGGCCGCCCGGGTAAGCGCGCGGGTAAGATCCTCTTTGCGAATGGGCTTGAGTAGATAGTCAGCGGCGTTAACATCAAACGCACTCAGTGCATGCTCATCGTAGGCGGTACAAAATACGAGGACGGGCGGGTTATTCTGTTGCGAAATCTGCGCCGCTGCCTGCAAGCCATCCAAGCCGGGCATCTGAATATCCAGCAACACCAGGTCAGCATGAAACTGCGCTAACCAATCAACCGCCGCCTGACCATCACCGGCCTCGGCAATGCAGCTGAAGTCAGTATGCTCATCCAGTAGTCGCTTCAGACGTTCGCGGGCAAGGGGCTCATCATCGACAACTAACACCCGATAACTCATCGTCTCTCCTCTCTGACTGGCAGGGTAATGCGTGCTTCAAAATACGTATCCAGATCTGCAACCTCGAGGCCGGCACCCTCGCCAAAATGTGCATCAAGCCGCGACCGGATATTCTGTAATGCGATACGGTTCCCGCCCGCATCGCTGTCACCGGGCTCTTTGCTGTTGCGAATTAACAGCTGCCAGGCCGCTTTCTCAGAGGTCAGACTGATGTGGATCTCACCACCCTGAACGGCAGGCTGAATACCGTGGTACACCGCATTCTCAAGCAAAGGCTGTAATATCAATTGTGGCACCCGCAACGCAGGCAGGCTGTGAGGTAAATCCCACACCACACTCATGCGCTCACCAAGCCGGGTTTGTTCGATATCAAGGTAACCCTGTCCGAGCTTTATTTCTTCTTCCAGAGTGGTGATCTCCTCGGCGCCCTTAAGAACCGCACGGAACAGCTGGGCCAACTCAAGCAGCATCTGCTCCGCTTTGTCCGGGTCGATGATAATGAGGGATGCGACGGTATTGAGTGTGTTAAAGAAGAAGTGAGGGCGGATATTCGCCTGCAAAGCCGCCAAACGAGAGCGCAGCTCGGCCTGAGTCTGCAAGCGCCACTGACTCTGAACGTAAAAATATCGCAGCGCCATGGCGGAAAAAATCGCACTGACCAGCTGGTTACGGGCCACCCATAACCAATCGAGCTGTGCTTGAAAGCGGGGTAGTGCGGTCTCACCGAGAAGGCTCACCCCGAGCGTCACTAACTGAATCAACAGCATCGCGATCAGCGTCGCGGCCCAGACTGGCACTCGCGCCAACAATGACCGCAACTGGCACAGCACCGCAACCGACACCAGCGCCACCCACTGCACAAATAACGACACGATACCAAAGCGCATCCAGGAGAAATCGCCGATACCGGTTTCAATCAAGGTCAGTGCAAGCACAAGAGCTTCACTGACGATCAACAGAATCAGTACAGCTCGTGTATTACAGAGGTCAGGGAGGAAAAATCCCTCCAGCAGTTGTTCACGCGAACGCGTTTGACTGTCCGTCACGCACTCTTCCATTCAGTCCAGTAAATTCAATCCAGTAAACTCAATCCATAGTGCCCCACATCCGCGATGGAGCCATGTTGTACGTCAATCTGTCACAAAGCCCTACAGGCAGCAACAGCAAAGCCCTTCGCCGCGGCCGGCAACCTGAGTAGAAACCCAAGTAGGAACAATCAGGCGCAAAGGCTATAATCGCGCCTTCTTTCAATCAATTCCTGTCCGATCAGAGGTGCCTGATGACCGACCAATCCACAAATGCTTCCTGGGGAGGCCGTTTCTCCGAGCCGACCGACGCTTTCGTTGCCCGCTATACGGCTTCTGTGGAGTTTGATCAGCGCATGTACCGTCAGGACATTCAGGGCTCCATCGCGCACGCGACCATGCTGTGCAAAGTGGGCGTACTGACCGAACAGGAGCGCGACGACATCATCAAAGGTCTGACCGAAATTCAGGCCGATATCGAAGCCGGTAACTTTAACTGGTCGGTCGAGCTGGAAGATGTGCACATGAACATCGAAGCCGCGTTGACCGCCAAGATCGGCATCACCGGTAAAAAACTGCACACCGGTCGCTCCCGAAATGACCAGGTGGCCACCGATATCCGCCTTTATATGCGCGATGAAATCGATGTGATCTCAGCCGAACTGACTCGCCTGCAACAGGGCTTGGTCGATCTGGCCGAGCGTGAAGCCGACACCATCATGCCGGGCTTCACTCACCTTCAAACCGCACAGCCTGTAACCTTCGGTCACCACCTGCTGGCCTGGAACGAAATGCTGGAACGTGATTTTGCCCGTCTGCAAGACTGCCGCAAGCGCGTGAATCAGATGCCTCTGGGCGCAGCAGCATTGGCCGGTACAACTTACCCGATTGATCGTCATTTGACCGCCGAGCTGCTGGGCTTTGACGCACCGACCGAGAACAGCCTGGATTCGGTATCTGACCGTGACTTCGCGATTGAATTCACCGCCGCGGCGTCCCTGATCATGATGCACATGTCACGCTTCTCAGAAGAACTGGTGCTATGGGCTTCTGCGCAATTCCAGTTTGTTGATCTGCCTGACCGCTTCTGCACCGGCTCCAGCATCATGCCGCAAAAGAAAAACCCAGATGTGCCAGAGCTGGTTCGCGGTAAGACCGGCCGCGTATATGGCCATATGATCAGCCTGCTGACCCTGATGAAGTCACAGCCGCTGGCATACAACAAAGACAATCAGG
The DNA here is from genome assembly GCA_006212115.1 of Thalassolituus sp. GTDB lineage: Bacteria > Pseudomonadota > Gammaproteobacteria > Pseudomonadales > Oceanobacteraceae > Thalassolituus. Next base: position 45,184 of record PDUK01000007.1, read on the forward strand.
AAGACAAAGAACCGCTGTTTGACACCGTGGACACCATCCGCGATTCACTGCGTGCTTTCGCCGATATGGTGCCGCACCTGCAAGCAAAAAAAGAGTTTATGCGCGAAGCAGCGATGCGTGGCTTCTCAACGGCGACTGACCTCGCTGACTACGTCGTCCGTAAAGGTATTCCTTTCCGCGATGCACACGAAATTGTCGGCAAAGCCGTGGCCTATGGCCTTGAAACAGGCAAAGATCTGAGCGAGATGACGCTGGAAGAACTGAAGCAGTTCTCCGACGAGATCACCGAAGACGTGTTTGATGTACTGACTCTGGAAGGCTCAGTCGCTGCGCGTGATCATATCGGCGGCACAGCCCCGGATCAGGTACGTGCTGCTGCTGGCCGTGCTCGTAAAAAGCTGAGCGACCGCTAAGTCGCAAAGTACTCAAACTGAAAAGGGCAGCGTTTAGCTGCCCTTTTTTTTGAACCAGCCCGGCACGTTATTCACCGACACAAAGCGGAACACCAGCACGGCGTGGACCAAGCCGATAATCAGCCCCATGCCTGTCTGGCCCGTCTCCATCAACTCCCAAACCAACATAGGCAAGGTGAGAATCGGGAACCAAGCGACATAACGAAAAAAGACACGTTCAAATCGTGTCGTGGGTAAATCCTGATGACTCATGATCTGCTTCTGGCTAGCCATAACCGTCCTCCACGTTAACTGTAGGCTCGCACTTGCACCTGTTCCTGCCTATTAGAGAAAAGTCGAATGGTGTAATCAGGCCAATTTACAGCCAGCGGTGTCTTTTCGGCGCTTTATTTCTGAAACCTTATGCTGGCATACTCCAGCTGTCCTGATTCTCAGGGCGAGGACACAGGCTCAGCCTGTACACAAAACATGGAGATAATAATGAAAAAACTAACCTTGCTGCTGCGCTGTCTGCACTGGTATTTACCCTTCCTGCAACCGCTAAAGAGATGCCTCAGGGCACCATCGCCGTAACTGGTAGCACCTCTGGCGAACTCGCATTTCTGACAACAGAACCAGATGGTAGCGATGCTGAAATCGACAGCACCAGCCTGTCACTGGACGCGGGCGTTCGTTACTTCTTCCAGGAAAATCTGGCTGTAGGCTTGAGCTACAACTACGATATGACCAACTTCGAATATGAAGATGGATCAGAGACTGAAAGCTCAACTGTCCTGTTCGCTCCGGGTATTTTCTATAACCACTCACTGAACGACGACAGCTCGGTAGTATTCGGTGCTGAGTTGGGCTTTGGTTCAACTGAAAACTCGGCAACTGGTTTCGAGACACAAACAACAGATCTGACCGCGTTCTCAGTACTTGCTGAATACACGCACTTTTTAAGCGATATGGTTTCCGTTAAAGGCGGAGCCGCTTACACGACATTGAGCGTAGAAGACGAAGACACCGGCGAAGGCGCAGACATTTCTGGCCTGGTATTTGGTTTCGGCCTCTCTGTTTACTTCGACAAGTAAACGAAAAGAAAGAGCTGCGTTATCGCAGCTCTTTCATATATCAAATCCGACTGACATCCACTGACACTGTCATCTCCGGCGCTGAGCCGCCTCCGAAGATCACGCCTTTCAAAGGCGTCACATCGTTAAAATCACGCCCCCAGGCAGTGATAATGTGCTGTTCACCCGGCATACAGTTGTTCGTAGGGTCGAATTCTACCCATCCTTCCCCGGGTGAAAATACCGATAGCCAAGCATGTGTCGCGTCCGCACCCACCAGTTTCTCTTGGCCGGGCGGCGGTAATGTTTCGAGATACCCCGACACGTATTTCGCGGCAAAGCCCATTGAACGCAGACAGGCAATCTGCAGATGCGCGAAGTCCTGACACACACCTTTCTTGTGTTCCATTACCTCAGACAATGGAGTGGCGATGGTGGTGGACTCGGGCGAGTAGGTAAAGTCTTCAAAAATCCGAGCAGTCAGCGCTGAGCAAGCGGACAGAAGCGAGCGATCGGCGGTAAAGAGGTCCGCAGCATAGTCCCGGAATTCAGGTGCCGCCGCAATCATGGACGAGTCCAGTTGGAACTCCCGGGCTAACAGCACATCCTCTGATTTCGACTGCTGCATTTTGGTTAACACTTCCGCGCAAGTGCTGCCAAGATCGAGATTGGTATCCACAATCTGAGGCCGTGTTTCTACCTGCGTCGTTGCCGTGATTGTCAGTGTTTTATGCGGTTTCTGTATTTCAAACTGGAATACCTGATTACCAAAATAATCATCCCGTCGTTGCTCCACGGCCAGCTCAGGCGAAACTTCAATTCGACTGTTAATACAGGTCTGACGCTGCGTAGTACGCGGTGTCATCTGTGCCAGGTTGTAGCAATGCGAGACCCGGCTGGCGTACCGATACGCAGTGATATGCTTAATCAGATACTTCATCAGAGTCCCTCCCAACGCGAATCGACCAACTGCTGCGACGCTTCACGATGATCGAAGTAACGGTCGCCAATCATGTCGCTGATGTCCATCAGGCTCGCTTCCAGACGACTCATTTCATCAACCAGCACTTTACGTTCTCCCTCCGAGGTGGATGCCAGCTCGGCCAGGCTGAACAGGCGGACTCGAGTACTGCATTCGATCAGGGCTTTTTCTGTCGGAGCCAGTTCATGTAAGTGCCCATTATTGCTCGGGAGTTTTCGCAGCTGACGCAGGATATTGCCGAGCTGATACATCACTGAACGGGGGTTATCGGTATCCAGCAACACCAGATCAAGCTCACTGCGCAGTTCAGGGCGTGCCCCGTATCGACGACGGTAAGTAATCAAGCCTTCCAGAGTCAGTAACATCGCTTCGGAAATCCGCGACTGATCCGGCTCCATCATTTCGGTACTGAGTAATGCTCCCACCAACTTACCGGTTTGCATGGCTCGCTCGGTACGGCGGCCCAGCTCCATGAAGCGCCAACCGTAACCACGAGTCATGCTTTCATGGGTCAGTCCGGCAAGTGCCATCAAGGCTGTCACCAACGGATCAAGCACTTCATCAGGACTGAGGTACGCGTCCTGCTGTTCCGTCTGTAGCAAGGGGATCGCGTCGCGGATGTCGTTGATAACCCGGTAGGTATCGGACGACAACAGCTCTTTCGCCTCATCGGCACAGAACAACATGCTGTTCAGCGTATTCGCAATCGAAGCGGGCGCCTCACCATTGCGCAAGGCATCGATCATGGCCGTGTCGCTGTCGGGGACTTCAATCTCGGCAATGGTGGCTAATTCCGTTACGGCGCGCAAAAGAGCTAAGCGCAGATCTGCAGACAGTGGGTCCTCACCATTCAGCATGGCGTAAGCAGTTCGTAGCAATCTTAAACAAGCCTCGGCCCGCTCTGCGTAACGGCCCATCCAGAAGAGATTTTCCAGCACTCGGCTAGGCAGATTCGTCGCTTCGCTCTCGCGCATGGGCGGCGAATCTTCATGTTGATTGGTAATGAGACGCTCGGGTTCAGAAGCGACTACCCAGGTGTCTTTACTGGTTGCACCGGTCTGACTGGAAATAAGGAAGGCATTCTCTTCCAGGCCAACCCGTGTCAAACCACCGGGCATCACACTGTAAGAGCCGGTTCCCGCAACCGTAAACGCACGCAGGATACTCGGGCGTGGTGTCAACATACCGTGTTCCAGTGTAGGAAGAAAACTGGAATCCAGAACCGGTTGTGCGACATAGCGCAGCGGGTCCTGTTTGATCCGCGCGGCCATTTCCTGCTTTTGCGCCGCGGTCGCCTGCGGACCACAAAAGCTCAGCTCGCCGGGTTTCCGGTATGTTGGCTTGATAACCAAGGTGGACAGGTTATCGAGTACGAACTGTCGGTCTGACACGTCGCCACACCACCAGGTCTGAACACTGGCGAGACGCGGTTCGCGCCCAAGCAATGCACGACTGATTTCTGGCAGGTACTTCAACAGGGCGGGGCTCTCAAGGATGCCAGAGCCGAGTGAATTAGCTACAACCAGATTGCCTGCCCGCACGACCTGTAACAGCCCCGGTACGCCCAACCGTGAGTCACCACGTAGCTCTACCGGGTCACAGAACCAGTCGTCGACACGGCGCATCAAGACATCTACGCGGCTGAGACCGTCGAGGGATTTCATCCACAGGAAACCGCCGCGGACCATCAGATCATCACTCTGAACCAGATGGAAACCGAGATAGTTCGCCAGGTAGGCATGTTCGAAGTAAGTCTCGTTGCGCGGCCCCGGCGTCAGAACAGCCACCCGCGGCGAGGGACGGTGAGGGCATAAGCTCAGCAGTTTGCTGCGCAATTGACGGAAGTACCCGGCAAGACGATGAACATGGCTGTCGCGGAACAGACTGGGTAAAACCCGCGACATCACAGTCCGGTTCTCCAGCGCATAACCAGCGCCGCTTGGGCTCTGAGTGCGGTCTGCCAATACCGTCATCTGCCCATCCGGACCTCGCACCATATCGGCAGCGTGAATAATCAGGTCGTGCTCACCCGGCATGGTTAAGCCACTGCAGGCCCGCAGGAATCCACGGTTCGCGTAGATCACCTCAGGCGGAATGACGCCCGTCCTGATTAACTGACGCGGTCCGTAAATATCGCGTAATAGCAGATTAAGCAGCTCAGCCCGCTCGACCAGTCCGCTCTCTATCGATGCCCAGTCATCACTGCTGATCACGTTGGGGATCAGATCCAGCCCCCACGTCCGTGAGTCGCTGGTACGATGGCGATAGTTCTCACTGTAAATATTGTAGGTGGCGCCGTCGTCCCGGAGTAAGCGCTGTGCTTTTGCCTGCCGGTCATCAAGCACACTGGCTGGCATGGCCGCCAGACTGTCCATCACATAATGCCAGTGAGGGTGCATCTCCCCCTGATCGCCATAAACGGCATCTCCGCTGCGTTGCAGCGGAGGATACAGATCTGCGGGGGTCGGCGCTGAAGCTGACTCGTCGGTCATATTGAGTGTCTCAGGTTATCTGGCCGCAATTATGGCAGATTCTCAACATTTCGGCTGAGTTCTGAGGTCCAGCGTCAGGGGATACTCATCGTATTCCTCTTCGCTGGGCGCACTCATTGGTCGGACATCGTTATGCGGTCGGAACTCACGTAACGCATCAACCTCTGGTCGAGGCGTATAAGGCCCCTGAGTATGCTCCGTTATGGTGAAGCGATTGCCGCGACGCGATTCGGCTTCCGCAGCATTCACCGGGAAGACATCGTAACTGCGGCCACCCGGATGCGATACATGATAGGTTGCTCCACCCACTGAGCGTCCATTCCAGGTGTCGATCAAATCAAAATGCAGTGGCACCTGAACACCGATGGTCGGGTGTAGCGCGGACGGTGGCGCCCATGCTTTGTAGCGAACTCCAGCCACGAATTCACCGTGTTTCCCGGTCGCACGCAATGGCACTTTACGGCCATTACAGGCCAGTACATAACGACTACCGGTCATGCCGGTAACACGTACCTGCAGACGCTCGATGGAAGAATCCACGTAACGCGCCGTACCAAAGCTGGACATTTCTTCGCCCAACACATTCCAGGGCTCAATCGCCCAGCTCAACTCGAGCGACATATCGCCGAGGTTCACAGTGCCATAGTGCGGGAATCGGAATTCACGGAATGGCAGCAGCCACTCAGCCCGGAAATTCAGACCGTGCTCCTGCAAGTCCGCAGCCACATCTTTAATGTCCTGCCAGATGTAGTGAGGCAGCATAAACTGGTCGTGTAGGCGCGTTCCCCAACGCTCCAGTTTCTGTTTGTAAGGTTTACGCCAGAAACGCACCACCAAGGCTCTTAACAACAGAGCCTGAACTAACGCCATGCGGCTGTGTGGTGGCATCTCAAAACCCCGGAACTCCAGAATACCCAGACGCCCCGACGAACTGCCCGGTGCAAACAGCTTATCGATACAGAATTCGGCGCGATGGGTATTCCCCGTCATATCGATCAACAGATTCCGTAGCAAGCGATCGACCAACCAAGGTTGTGCAACCTCTCCCTCAGGCATCTGCTGAAAGGCGATCTCCAATTCGTACAGCGCTTCGTCACGACCCTCGTCGACACGCGGTGCCTGACTGGTAGGACCGATAAACGCCCCCGAGAACAGATAGGACAACGACGGGTGGTTCTGCCAGAAGGTGACGAAACTCCGCAGCAGATCAGGACGACGAAGGAACGGGCTGTCCGATGGTGTGGCACCACCAAGAGTGATGTGATTACCACCACCTGTCCCAGTATGACGACCATCCAGCATAAACTTCTCTGTGCTCAGGCGACTTTCTTTCGCCGCCTGATACAGCTCGGTCATATTACTCACCATATCCGCCCAATTCGTTGCGGGGTGAATATTGACCTCAATCACGCCCGGATCGGGTGTGACCAGCAGCTTTTGCATGCGGTGATCTTTAGGTGGCTCGTAGCCCTCGATGATCACCGGAAGTTCTAGTTCTTTGGCAGTCTGCTCGATCAACGCCAACAGATTTACGTAACTTTCAAGGTACGGCAGGGGCGGCAAGAAGAGGTGCAGTTTGCCCTCCCGAGCCTCAATACCCAGCGCGGTACGCACCAGATTCTTCCAGCGATAGTCATCGGTTTTCTGTGCCGACTGTTTCTGTTCCGCTTGTTCCTGTTTCGTTTGTTCCTGTCTCGCTTGCTTCTGGAGCGAGGCAGTTGATCCAACAGACTGCGGCTGAGCTTGATAGGTCAGTCGCTCATCCCGTGCCAATGCCTGCTTCACAGCGTGTTCCGCCGTCTCGAGCGGCTCAGTCTGACGATGCGGATCGGCCTCTTGAGGCAGGTTGTCTTCTTCCGCCGGTGGCAGACTTTCCAATGGCAGGCGTAACCCCATTGGAGAATCGCCCGGTATTAAAGTCAGGCGTCCACGACGGAATGACCACTCGCTGGACTGCCAGCAGTGACCATAGAAATTCCACTCCAAAGGCAGCACATACCCGGTTGGGGTATCCAGACCTTGCTCCAGAACCCGTGCCAGACGACGACGCTCAAGGCTGTCTTTGCTGGAGGCAATACGACTGTCGATGCCTTCTGGCAGATTCTGTTCCTGTAACAGGTAATGCAGCCCATCTTCGTAAGCAGGCTGTGCACAACGCGTTGGCACATTGAGCAACTCAGCCAGCCGCTGCGAAAATGCTCGGGCATCACCCTCAGTGTGGCCGTAATCTTTATCGACGCGCGCCAGAAGAGTTTTGTCCTGCCATAACGGCAGACCGTCAGTGCGCCAGAACAAGCCCAACGCCCAGCGCGGCACTTCTTCGCCCGGGTACCACTTGCCTTGCCCGTAATGGAGCAAACCCTGAGGCGCAAAATGATCGCGCAGTCTAAGCAGTAACGTTTTCGATAACGCCAGCTTATCCTTACCCAGCGCCTCGGTATTCCACTGTGCTGACTCCATATCGTCGATGGATACGAACGTCGGTTCGCCACCCATCGTCAGACGAATATCCTCGTCCTCAAGAATGCGGTCAACCTTCTCACCCAGCGCCAGAGCGTCGGCCCACTCGCTTTCGGTGTAGGGTTTAGTGACCCGCGGGTCTTCATGAAAGCGCGTCACTTCATTGGAGAAGGAGAACTCCACTTCGCATTCGTCGGTGAAACCCGAAATCGGTGCCGCAGAGCTCGGCTCGGGCGTACACGCCAGAGGAATATGACCTTCGGATGCAAACAGTCCCGATGTCGGATCCAGTCCAACCCAACCCGCACCCGGTAAATACACCTCACACCAAGCGTGCAAATCGGTAAAGTCTTCTTCAGGACCGGACGGACCATCGAGTGATTTTTCGTCGGATTTCAGCTGCACCAGATACCCCGATGCAAAACGTGCTGCCAACCCCATATGACGCAATAGCTGAACCATCAGCCAGGCGGAGTCACGACAAGAGCCTTTGCCTTTTTCCAGTGTTTCCTCTGGTGTCTGTACACCGGGCTCCATGCGCACGAGATAATCAATATCCTGTTGTAGGCGCATATTAATATCGACCAGAAAGTCGATCGTGCGCTTTTCTTCCCGCGGAATGCTCTCCAAAAGGGTGGTGAACATCTCACCCTCGGTGGTGCAATGCAGATACGGCTCAAGCTCTTTTTTCAGATCTTTTTCATACGTAAACGGAAATGTCTCTGCGTACTCTTCAATAAAAAAGTCGAAGGGATTAATCACCGTCATATCGGCGATCACTTCAACCTCTACTGAGAGCGTCCGTGTTTTCTCTGGGAACACCAGTCGCGCTTGAAAATTACCGTACGGATCTTGTTGCCAGTTAACAAAATGTTCTTCCGGCTCAATTTTCAGGCTGTAAGCACGAATAGGCGTACGGCTATGTGGCGCCGGACGTAGCCGTACTACGTGCGGCGACAGGGATACAGGACGGTCAAAGTCATAACGCGTTTTGTGATTTAGTGCGACTGTAATGGTCATTGTGCTACCGCCAGGGGCTCCTGATCACTCAGGAACCAGGTACGACTGAGTGTGAAATGTAGATATTGCAGAGAAATCTGTAATTCGTTTAGTGCGTCGCGCATGTCTGCACCCGGAGGACTATCGTCGTCACGCTCCGTGACAGTCTTATGAAGCGCACGAATATCAGCGATGATTTTTTCCGAACGAGGCAACGACTTCGCGGCCTCAATCATACGATCGAGGCAGAAACCGACCGAGCGTGGAAAGCGTGCGTCAGACAACAAGAAGGTACAGACCAGCCAACCTTTTACAGAGCTGCGCATCGCCCGACGATAAGGTTGATCAGCACTGAGTGAGCGCAATACGTTACCCCAGATAATCTGCTCACTGTTGACGGCAAAATCGTCGTCTTCAATCTGCATAATCGCAGCCGTTGCGGCATCGAGGTTGCGGGTCGTCATATCCGCACGCTCAAGATTCTGGCCGAGCTTCAGCATTTCCCATGCACTGTCACGGGCCATATTTACTTGCCACAAACCAATGATCTGCTGGCAAGCACTGATGATATTCCCAAGAAATTCATGTCGATCGCGGCGATTAATGCCCTGCTGAATATTGCCCTCAACATATTGGCTAAGCTCGTTCACCAGCTCCCAGGTATCTGCCGGAATCACGTCGCGCGTAGTACGGATATTTTCTCGAATCGCTTTTAAAGAAGTGACGATGGAACTGGGGTTCGTATCGTCACCCACCAGAAATTTAACGACATTACGTTCATCCTGAACGGAGTAACGCTCATTAAAATCCTGTTCAAGACTGTTGATCACAATCAGGTTGTACCAGCCGAAATTAATCTGCTTCGGTAAATCAAACAGCAAGGTATCGTAGATACTCAACATCCGTGCTGTGCTTTCAACCCGCTCAAGATATCGGGCCGCCCAAAAAATACGTTCAGCTACTTTCGATAACATCAGGACTTCCTCGCCGACGTGTCTACAATCCAGGTATCTTTACTGCCACCGCCCTGCGATGAATTCACCACCAGCGAGCCTTTCTTCATCGCAACCCGGGTTAATCCACCGGTCGTGACATAACTGCTTTCGCCCTGAAGAATAAAAGGTCGGAGATCGAGGTGGCGGGGTTCCACTTTGCTGCGTCCGACCAGCGTGGGCGCTGTCGACAACGCCAGCGTCGGCTGGGCAATATAATTACGCGGGTTCGCGGTAATTAGTTCGGCAAAGTGCTCGCGCTCTTTCTTGGTACTGTGTGGCCCGACCAACATACCGTAACCACCCGATTCGTTTGCCGGCTTCACTACCAACTTATCCAGATTATCGAGCACATACTCGCGCTGCTCATCGTCGTAACAAAGGTAGGTTTCGACGTTTGGAATTAACGGCTCTTCGCTCAGGTAATAACGAATAATATCCGGCACGTAAGCGTAAACGACTTTGTCATCCGCGACGCCCGCACCCGGTGCATTGGCGAGCGCAACCTTACCTTTGCGCCATGCTCGCATCAGCCCCGGTACGCCCAGAACAGAGTCAGGCTGGAACACCTCTGGATCAAGGAACATATCGTCGATTCGACGATAAATGACGTCCACACGTTCAAGACCGGAGATGGTTTTCATGTAGACACAGTCGTCTTTGCCGACCACCAGATCGCTACCTTCAACCAGCTCGGCACCCATGCGCTGGGCGAGAAATGCATGTTCGAAATACGCAGAATTGAATATCCCCGGGGTCAGTACAGCAACCACTGGGCTGGCACTCTGACGCGGTGACAGAGACGCAAGCATGTTAAACAGGGCCTCCGGATAATCACCTACCGGTGCGATGCTGACTTTTTCAAACACCTCGGGCAGCACCCGCTTCATGATGGAGCGGTTTTCCAACATGTAAGACACGCCAGAGGGCACGCGCAGGTTGTCCTCCAACACGTAAAACTGACCGTCGCCATCGCGTACCAGGTCTGTGCCACAGATATGCGCCCACACACCAAATCGTGGGTTCACACCTTCGCATTCGGGCCGGTAGTTTTTCGACTGTTTGAGTACGAATTCAGGTATCACGCCATCCTTAATGATCCGCTGTTCGTGGTACAGATCATCAATAAACATGTTCAATGCTTTAAGACGTTGGCGCAGTCCGGCGGCGGTCTTTTCCCACTGCTGAGCAGAGATAATCCGCGGCACGATATCGAAGGGCCAGGCACGGTCTATGTTCTCGCCTTCACTGTACACAGTGAAAGAAACACCCATGTCTTTAATCGTCGATTCTGCGGCCAGCTTGCGAGATTGGATTTCATCTTCGGTCAGGCTACTCAGATAGCTGGCAAGTTGTCTGGCGGGGATCCTTGGGTTTCCCGGCGAGCTGATCAGCTCATCGTAGAAGCCCTCTTGTAATTCGTACTGCTTCCAGTTTATCGACATCGTTTGTCGTTCCACCCTGTATTCGCGTTGAGCGTATTCGTAATCGCCTATTCAGGCACCACTTCTTAGGGGCAGCAATAGGCGATCCTATCCACGGCAAGATTGTCCACTTTGCGTATTTTGTCGCCCGGTGTGGCCAAAAAGCAGGCTAGCGGATCACTGCTACACTTAGGTGAACTCCACTAATAACGCGAGAGGCGAGCTTGACTCTAGATTCCATGGCGTTCGGCGACATTGTTACCCCTGAGCTCCTCGCTAGCCTGTACCACTTTGGTGCATATGTGGACTCGTTGTGGAGCCCGGAGTTCAGTTGATGTATCGACGTTCGCTGGCACAATTGCTGCTCAACTGGTCCGTCCTGATGCTTGGCCTGATTACTTCCGGGCTGGGCTACTTGCTGTTGCAGCTGCAACTAGAGCAGTTCAGTTCAGGCTGGGAACGGCGCATCACCTTCGAGCTGGATAATCTCGCCCGCGACGTCGAATACCACCTCGAAAGTGACAACCGCTACCGCATCGAATCACGCATTACAGAGCGCCTGAGCGACTCGTCTGTTCGCTATCTTGCCGTCCTGACCGAGGCCGGTGATCAGGTCATTTTCTCAACCCGCAGTGCCGATCTGGTTCAGGGGCTGAGCTACCGACTGAGCAGCCACTCACTTAATACCGGCATCCGTGAAGCCCAGATAGAGCGACATCAATCCGAGTTCTACGCACTCTTTCCTCTCCGGTTGTCGCTGCCTGACGACCCAAGCGTAACGCGCAGTAGCTCGCCGAAGGGTTGGCTGTTTGCACACTACGATGCGGCGCAAGACTACGACGAAATGCTGCGTGCATTAGTCCGTAAGATCATGTTGGTTGCCGTTCTGATCGTCGTATTTCTGGTGGTACAAAGCCAGATTCTGCGGCGCTATGTCCTGCTACCCATAAAAAGGCTGATTCATCTGACGGCGTCTATGATGGAGGGCAAATACGCCAGCATAAGCGACTCCCGTAGCGCTAAGGAAATCGCGAAGCTGGAGAAGGCATTCAACGAACTGAGTCGCCACCTCGACGACACCACGCACCGAATCGCCCACCAGCAGGCGCTCACAGACGCCTTTACGTCTGGTTTCCCCGATATTGGTTTGCTGGTCACCGGAACCGGTGTCATCAACGGGCGCTTTGGAAACCCTCAAAGTCGCATATCCAGACTCAATGAAGACCTGACCGGCACCCCGTTTACTGCATGGCTGAACCTATCGGCGACGGAAACCATAGAGAAAGCACGAAATCAGGCGCTGCATACCCGGGAGTTGGTCATTGCTGAGTTCAGTCATGACGACTTATTTCTGGAATCACGCATGGTGCCTCTCGAGGAGGGAACGGGCGAAGAGAATGCTCTGATCTGGTTAATCCGTGATATTTCTGAAATAAAACGCAAGCAACAGCTTATAGAGTATCAGGCCAACTACGATCCTCTGACCGATCTGGCAAATCGCCGGATGGCCTTGCAACAACTAGAGAGCAAGATCTGCCAGACGCAGGAAGACGGTGGCTTCAGCGGGGTTCTGTTTATCGACCTCGACCATTTCAAAAATATTAATGATTCTCTCGGTCACCCCATTGGCGACCGGCTCCTGATCGAGGCCGCCCGCAGATTGACCGACTGTGTAAAAAGAAAGGACATCATTGCCCGCCTCGGCGGAGATGAATTCCTGATCATTCTGGATAAGGCTGAAGACACCGAGCAACAGGCCGAAAACATGGCGATCGCACTGGGCGAACAGATACTTGATGCTATCCGGCAGCCTTTCAGCATCGACATTAATAAATTCCACCTGACGGCCAGCATCGGGATTGCCATCTTCCCTACCAGCGAATGCGGCGCGAACGACCTGATCCGTCAAGCCGACACCGCCATGTACTGGGCGAAGCATCAGGGGCGCTCGCAATTATGCCTCTATAACCACCGCATGCAGGAGGAGACCCGCGAGCGATTGCATCTGTTCAACGATCTTTATCAGGCGATCCGGGACAACGGTTTCACCTTGGTGTACCAACCGCAACACAATGACTCAGGCGAGATAACCGGTGCCGAAGCGCTGTGCCGCTGGGTGAACAACGGACAATCCGTCTACCCCGATGTATTTATCGCGGCAGCGGAAGAAACCAACCTTATATTGCCATTGGGAGAGTGGGTTCTGACTCACGCCTGCCGTACATTACGTCAATGGATCAAAGACGGTTCGCTGCCTGCCAGCTTTAAACGTCTGGCTGTTAACATCAGCCCAGCTCAATTTATGGACCCAGATTTTGAACAGAAGCTGGACGCCACACTTGCACTCTGTGACATCGACAGCAGCGTGCTTGAACTCGAGCTGACCGAAAGCCTGTTTATGGGCGACAAAGATCTGATCCGTGAAAAGATGCAGCGGCTGAGTGCCAAAGGCTTTACTTTTGCGCTTGATGATTTTGGTACTGGCTATTCTTCCCTCAGCTATCTGCAGAAGCTCCCAATCAACAAACTCAAGATTGATCGGGCCTTCGTCATGGATATTCAGCCGGGATCAGAACGTGCGAGTATCGTCGACGCCATCATACAGCTCGGCCAGAACCTGAATATGGACATCATTGCGGAAGGGGTCGAGACCGACCAGCAACAAGACTATCTGCAGCAACATGGCTGCCGCCAATACCAAGGCTATTTCTTCAGTCGCCCTCTGCGCGACGATATGTTTGTCCGCTACATTAACGACAATCCCCAGTAGAACCCTCCCGCACGATGCGCTGGCATAGCTATTGCGACCTGCCCGTATAAGTGTCTCAAACCGCTCAGAGCCTCCATTCCCACGATGAGATGCTCTGAATCCGCGCTTTTTGAGTCCAGCAACAGGAAATCCGCACTTAAACAGTTCAATAGCAGCAGGAGCAGCACGGCCATGACGACCACACTCATGACAAAAGAAAAAATGACCGAAGCCATCATCGCACGCAAAATTGAAAAAGGACTGTCCTGGGAAACCATGGGCGCAGACCTGGGCATGTCCCCTGTCTGGCTGACCTCCGCGTGTCTGGGCATGAACAGCGCCCCAACAGAAAAAGCCGCAGCCATTGCCGAGTATCTGGGTTTTAGTGCTGAGATGACCAAGGCACTGGAAGCCTTTCCTACCAAAGTGTGGGATCAGGCAGTGCCGACTGACCCACTGATTTACCGACTCTACGAGATAGTCGGTGTTTATGGCGACACTCTGAAAGAAGTGATTCAGGAAAAATTTGGCGACGGCATCATGAGCGCCATCGACTTTTCTATGGAAGTGGACAAGATTGAAGACCCGAAAGGCGATCGGGTCTTACTGACGCTGAATGGTAAATTCCTGCCGTACAAAAGCTGGTAAGTATCGCCTAACCGGGGGACTGCGCTTTGAGGCTGTTACTCAGCATCTGGCTCAGTTCTCTGCGTTTGATTTTGCCCATTGCGTTGCGCGGTATCTCCTTCCGCTAGGTTTCAAGGGGCGTCGTTAAAATAACTGCTGCAAACCTATCGAGAAGCTCGTTGCAGTCGCGTTGGCACCATCGCCGGGCTGACCTTCTTCATCATCCGGAGCATCCCAGGAAAAATACCGATACCGAGCGGTTGCCACCAGTTCGGTTCGGCGTGTCAGGTTATACACCAGAGCCAGCCCGCCGTTGAGGCTGCGAGCGCCATTGTCTGCACCTTCCTCGTCCAGTACCGAAGTCTCACCATAGTATCTGTGATAGCCGACCCCAAGAATTAAATAAGGTCGCAATCGTGAGGCGGGGGCTCCATCCAGGGCATAGGGTAACCAGACATCTCCATCGAGGCCGACAATATTCGCATCTTCCTGATCGGCTCTCATGCGCGTCCAACTGATTTCAAATCGCGCATTCATAGGCCCGGTACCACCGACCGTTAACCTCGGATAAGTGGACGACCACGCACCGGTATCAAGAAGATTCTGATCAATTGTCGCCGTTTCATAGGCAGCCCCAAGATGCCAGGACCCATTGCCTGAATAGTCGGCAGCATGAGAGGGCGTGCTGACTAATAGCACACCTGCCACGGCGGAACACACCAATCTAATTATAGAAATGCCACTCATGCTGTCATGGTATCAAACAAGCAAAAAAAAGGTGGAGCCATGCTCCACCTTCTTTTTAAAACGGCAGGATCAGTCTGTTACAGGCCGAGTGCCAGCAGTTCAATCTGCGCCGCAGCACCGTACAGAGCACCCGCTTCTGTTTTCAGGGTCTCTGGTGGAATCAGACCAGGCCAGTGCGGCTTAACATCGGCGAGAATGGCAAGAGTAGCTGCTTTCGCGTCGGTTACCGCTGACTCATCGGACTCAATGCCTTCAACCAGGTGGCAATCGTAGTGAAACCAAATGCGTCCTGATATTCGTGTGCATTTTCCATTTTGCCGTCCACCACTGCGATAGCGTACTCATCCGCCGCAGTACGCAGAAGCTGTACAACCAGCTTCAGTTTCTCTGCCGGTGTCGCACTGGTTTCAGAAACGGCCATAGCGTTGGTGTCGATAGCGGCAAGCAGGGTATCCAGCGCAGTCTGTACAGCTTCTACACCTTTTTCCTCATTAACCGCATCGGATACGGCAGTCAGCTCTTTCGCGAAGCCAGCGGTACCACGTGCTTCTAAAGCAGGAACCAGATCAGCGTACAACTCGCTTTCTGGGTGCTTCATGTGTGTTTTAGCGTGCTCGATATGGCCAGCCTTGTAGAGCTCGGCGCCGACATACAGGTGACCCTTAATCAGGCTGAGGTGAGTCAGATAAGCAAGATCATCAGACGTCAGCTCTGTTGCTGCTGCGCCTTCGCCCTCACCTTCACCGGCAGAGATCACTTCGCCTTCACC